>NZ_JBEYXP010000015.1:0-203308 GCF_040704615.1 Streptomyces sp. NPDC046862
GGAACGACGCGACGACATCCACGAAGCCTTCCTCGGCCTCGCTACCTGCCTCATCACCCACCGCCACGTCAAACGCCTTTGTTAGGACCTCTAAGCCAACGCCGACGGGCGGCTGGAAGCCTTCGTCACGGGCACCAGCGGCCTGGAACACACCTGGCAGACCAGCCCCAACGGCGGGTGGGCGGGGTGGAACTCCCTCGGCGGCGCCGTCAGCGGCTGTCCCTCGGTGTTCGCCAACGCCGACGGACGCCTGGAAGTCTTCATCCTCGGCCCCGACAGAAGCGTGCGCCGCATCCGGCAGCAGAGCCCGGGCGGCACCTGGAGCGACTGGGCCTCCCTGGGCGGATACATGCAGGGCGAACCCGGCGTCTTCGCCAACGCCGACGGACGCTTGGAAGTCTTCGCCCCCGGCATGGACGGCAGCCTTCAGCACATCTGGCAGACCAGCCCCAACGGCGGCTGGGACGACTGGGCCTCCCTCGGCGGCAAAGTCTTCAGCAGACCCCACATCCACTGGGGCCAGGACAAGCGGCTCGTGGTCACCATCCGTGCGACCGACAACACCTGCGAGAGCATCCAGCAGGACGCCCCCAACAGCACCTGGAGCGCCTGGACCACTCTGGGCAGCGGCCTCAGCAGCGATGCCGTCCTCGGCCGCAACGCGGACGGTCACCTGGACACCTTCCACATCAGCTTCAGCACCGAGACGTACAACAAACGGCAGCCCAGCCGGACCGCCTGGGCCCCCGGCTGGAACCCACTCCTCGGCAGCCTCTCCAGTCTCTGACAGCACGAACACCGCGGTGAGTGTGGCGCCCCTGGCGGGTCGGGGCCGCTGCGGTGAACACCCACGGCACGGGCGGGAACTCGCCCACTCCGCCGCCGTTGCAACGGTGCTGCCCGTGCTTCTTCGCGTCCGCGCTCCGGCCGACAGGCGGCAGCGGCGGGCACCGACCACGCCCGCGAAGAAGCCCACGGCACCAAAGACTGCGCGGAATGCACCCGCCTGCACGGCGTCCTCGAGGACACTGGGCGCACCGGCCGGGGTGACAGAACCACCGAACCCGCCTGGCAGGCAGCTTAAACACCGCCTGCCAGGCGGCGCGCGGTGCTCGTCGATCAGGAGAGTACGACCGGATGGCCGGTCAGATGCACCCCCGCTCGCTTCATCTCGTCGACGGCCGCGCGGGTCGTGTCGGCAGCGACGCCGGCGGTGTAGCCGAGCAGGACACGGACGGCGAAGCCGGCACGGACGCCGTCCAGCGCGGTGGCCTTCACGCAGTGGTCGGTGGCGATGCCCACGACGTCCACCGCTGCGATCTTGCGGTCGTGCAGCCAGTCGGCAAGCGGGATTCCGCCCTCGGTCGATCCTTCGAAGCCGCTCTTCGAGGCCGAGTGGGCACCCTTGTAGAACACCTCGTCGACGGTGCCGTCCGCGGTGACGGGCGCGAAGTGGGGGTGGAAGTCGCCTCCCTCGGTTCCCACCACGCAGTGGACCGGGAACGAGGTCGAGAAGTCCGGACGGTCGGAGAAGTGCCCGCCCGGGTCGATGTGGTGGTCGCGTGTGGCGACCACCTGCGCGTACGCGCTGCCCGCCGACCGCCGAACTAGGTCGGCGATGGCCGCCGCGCGGTCCGCGCCGCCCTTCACCGGGATGCTGCCGCCCTCGCAGAAGTCCTTCTGCACATCCACCACGATCAGTCCACGCCGCACGGCTCGTCCTCTCTCTCACGCGATGCCAGTCCGCAGAATTGATGTCCACAGCCCAGATGGCTGTTGCCAGCGCTGGGCCAACTGCCCCGCCCGACCCTCCCAACGAGTCGGCCCCCTGGGGCCCGCTCACTGCGGGCGCGGGCCCCGCGCACCACCTTGGTCAGGGGACGGGGTTGACGGTGACGTCAGTGTCCGGGCACTCCGCGGCGATATGGCGCATTGCCGCCTGCTCTGCCGGGTCCACGGTCAGCTCCCAGGCGAGCTTGATGCCGACCTGGTCGGAGAGGTAGCGGCAGCGCTGGGAGGGGTTGTCGGGCACGATCCAGGTGCTCACGTCCTGGTCGGACTTCTGCCGGATGGAACGCTGGCTGACCGCCACCAGATGACGGTCATCGCCCAGGTAGTTGGCGTAGTCGACGCGGCGCTGCTTGGTCCACTGCGAGGCGCCGGAGTCGAAGGCCTCAGCGAGCGGCACCGCGTGGTCGATGTCGGTCTTGGTGACGTCGGTGTTGTCGTACCAGGAGTACCAGAGGCCTCCGGTGAGGGTGCAGCGTCCGGTCCTCGGCGGCGGCTCTATGGCTTCGGCCAGGAGCACCTCGGCCCTCGTGTTGCAGCCATCCCGGTCGGCGTCGATCCAACCGCCGAAGGACTGCTCCCCGTCGTAGCCCGCGCGGTCCTCCGCGGCGACGGGAAGCGTGTTCACCGCGTTGGCCAGTGGCAGGGTGTAGGCAGGCGCCACGAGGCTGGCGGCCTGAGCGACGGGACGGCGTTGAAGGTGGGCAGGACAGCGAGAGCGACAGCCGCGAAGGCGCGCGCAACGGTTCTGATCACCCACCCTTGATAACCGCCACCAGCCCCGCCGTAGGGGTGAGCAGTCGCAGAATCACCCGGCCGTGCGCATCAGTCGTACTGGCGAAACGAAACGCCTGGCCACCACAACCCGATACGCGGTCGTCACCGCGGTCCGCCTGCTACAGCAAAGGGTGGTGAGGTCTGCGCCGCCGTGACGCGTCACTCGATCCACAGCTCCGTTCCTCCGGTGGAGTGAACTGGCGGGGCAACCTGCCGCTCCAGCCCGCGGCGCCAGTATGTGTAGTGCGTGATCAAAAATGTGATGCGTGCCGCGGCCATCGCCGCCCTGGCCCTCTGCCCCATGGCTGTTCCGGCCTCCGCTTCCAGCACGCCCAGCCGGATGCAAGCCGCAATCGACTGCCCGTCCGGCTACGTGTGCATCTACCCCGAGATCAACTTCGGCGGTCAGCCGTAGAAACGCGACTACAGCGACCGCTGAGTGTGCGTCACCGCCAGCGGCGGCTCCATCCACGACCTGCGGGTGGCGACCGCATTCGGCCTCAGCAGGCTGGTCACGCGCTCCGAACGGGGCCGCACTCCGGGTACGGGGTTGCGGCCCCGTTCGGGCCGGGGTGGCCGCATCGCAGGTGGTTGATAATCACATCAGACGGGGATCTTCCGCGGGCCGTCTCGCGGGTCAGCTGTCCACCCGGAGCGAGGTCGCGCGCTGGTCGAGCATCCGCAGTGCCATGTCGCCCCACCGGAGGTTTTCCCGTTCGAAGGACATCCCGCGCAGCAGGGTGAGGTACGGGCCGATACGTGCGGCCTCGGCGAAGTACGCCTCCTCCGAGCGCCCGTCAAGCAGACGCTGCCGGAGTCGTTCGTATCGGGCGAGCTTGGCGGTCGCCCATTCCATGCGCTCGGTGATGGCCGTACGGACGGCCTCCCTGTCGCCAGCGTCCAGGCACTGCACCTTGACCAGCAACTCGTCCCGGATCACGGCCGGTCTACCCAAGGGCTCGGCGGTATAGGCACGCACTGCCTCCCTCCCGGCCGCCGTCAGTGAGAACAGCCGCTTGTTGGGACGGCGTTCCTGTTCGACGACGCGGGCCGTGACGAGTCCTTCGGCCTCCATGCGCTCCAGCTCCCGATAGAGCTGCTGGGGCGTCGACATCCAGAAGTTGGCGACCGTCGCGTCAAACCCCTTCGCGAGGTCGTAGCCGGACGCCTCACCCTCCAACAGAGCGGCCATCACCGCGTTCCGCAAAGCCATGGCCGCACGCTAGCACCGCAGTGAGTAGTCAACGAGGTGAACGATGGCCGCACTCACCTGTGGACATGGCACAGATGCGTCCTCTAGCCTCCATGGCACCTACTAAATTCGTTTAATATCGAGGCGAGTTGATGCACCCCTTCCGCAAAGCCGTCGAGAACGATGACATGGACGCCGTGGCCGCTCTGCTGGCCGACGACGTCGTCTTCACCAGCCCCGTGGCCTTCAAGCCGTACGCGGGCAAGGCGATCACCGCCGCGATTCTGCGCGGAGTGTCCCGCGTCTTCGAGGACCTCACCTACATCCGTGAGATCGCCAACCCCGACGGCCGCGACCACGCCTTCGTCTTCACCGCCACTGTCGCCGGCAAGAAGCTCCAGGGCTGCGACTTCCTGCACTTCGACGAGAACGGCAAGATCGACGACTTCACGGTGATGGTCCGCCCCCTCTCCGCCGCCCAGGCGCTGGCCGACGCCATGGGCGCCCAGTTCGAGCAGATCGCCCGGGAGGCCGCCGAACAGTGACCGCGACGACCGGCCTCAAGGCGATGGAAACCGATCAGGACCTCGGTAGCGTCCGGATCTGATGCCAGGCCACGCAGAGTCACGATCTCCATAGGCCCACCAGCGCGCGGTCGGCCGGGGCCGGCTCGGTGATCGTGGTTGTCGCGAAGGCGGATCGGATGCACGGTGGTGCGACCCGACGGTCTTCTCCACGGCCTCGGCGAGGTGACCTTCCTCCGCCAACGAGCCCCGCCCGCTACCGCGTGGCCAGGGCGCCGCCGAGCGCAGCGGCTTGTGCAGCCAGTTCGTCGCTGCCGTGAGCCGGCACGAGGTGAGCCAGGTCCACCGCGACCACGCCCTGTTCGACGTGGCCTTCGCCCTGACCTGCCACGGGCTCACCTTCGCCGACCTGAGCCCCGAAGCGATGCTGTATCACTCCCAGGAATGCCGCCGGCTCGGCCTCACGACCGCGAACATCGGCGATCCACGCCGCCACCAGGGCCAAGTGGCATGGCAGGTGCTGCACCGGATGGAGCACTTCCCCGATGGCACTCCTCCGAGGATGAAGGAGCTCCTCCTGCCTGGCCAGCGCAGTATCGAAGAGTTGGTGGCGTTCCGACCGATCGCCAGCGGGCCGGTACGGCAACTGATCATCGACTACCTCACTCGCCGGGCGAGCGAAGTCGACTACAGCACCTTGAAGAACCTCGCCAGGACCATCGCCCACACCTTCTGGCGGAAGATCGAAGCGATCAACCCGGGCCAGCACGATCTTCACATCGATCAGGCCGTCTACGCCCAGTGGAAGGCCGAGCTGCGACTCCGTGAGAACGGTAAGCCCCGCACCGACGCCGAGCACATCCTGTTGCAGGTCCGCTCCTTCTACCTGGACCTGCACAGCTGGGCCGTGGAAGAGCCCGAGCGGTGGGCCGCCTGGGCGGCCCCGTGCCCCATCTCGCGCGGCGACCTGCGCGGGTTCGGCGCTCGCTGTCGTCGTCTCCAGGAACGAACTGAGAAGGACTCGTCGAACTCTCACAATTAAGCGTACGTCAGTACCAACGACCTAACGGCGAGTTCATCGCACTCTTGGTGATAGCCCCGTCAAAGACCGATCGTGAACGCGTCATACCGATGTCAGCGGAGCTGTTCCATGTCATCGCCGCGATTATCCGGCGGCTCACCCGCCACAGCAGGAAAATCCCTCTACTCAGCCGCTACGACCAGCATGAAAAGACCTGGTCCGCACCCATGCCCTTCCTGTTCCAGCGACAGAGGGGCGGCACCAGGGCGGTCATCAGCCCTCAGCGGGTCCTCAGACTCCTGAGCCGACGGTGCGAAGCCCTGGCTGAGCAGCATGTCGGGTTCCATGGGTTGGTCTTCACGCCGCATGACTTTCGAAGGCTGTTCGCGACGGAACTCGTGAACAGCGGCCTACCCATCCACATCGGCGCAGCTCTACTCGGACATCTCAATCTTCAAACGACACGCGGATACGTCACCGTCTTCAACGAGGACGTCGTGCGGCACTATCAAGAATTCCTCCTGCGTCGCCGCACCCTTCGGCCTCAAGAAGAGTACCGAGCCGCGACGGGAGAGGAATGGGACGAGTTCGAAGAGCATTTCGACAAGAGAAAGGTTGAGCTCGGATCCTGCGGCCGACCATACGGGACACCGTGTGCGCATGAGCATGCTTGTATTCGTTGTCCAATGTTGCAAATTAGCCCAAAAATGATTCCTCGGCTTGATGAAATAGAAATAGATCTTCAGCAGCGTCGCGAGCGGGCCGAGCGCGAAGGCTGGCGCGGCGAGATCGAAGGCATTGATCTGACCATGTCGTTTCTACAGGCGAAACGGATCGAGGGCCTGAGGTCCCAGCGACTCGGCCAGCATGTCGACCTCGGCCTACCGAGCCCTGCGGCCGCTCGCCGAGACTGACCACAGTCGGCGGTGCTCTCTGTGAAGCTGGAGGCATGTCCACACCACGCCTTCGAGAGGCGGCCCGCGTCATCGTCCTGGATCGTGAAGATCGCGTCCTTCTCCTTCGATACGAGGGGAACGGGGGCTTTTGGGCGGTGCCTGGTGGGTCCTTGGAGCGGGGAGAGACCCACCTCGATGCTGCCCACCGGGAATTGCAGGAAGAGCTCGGGGTGATCGACGTGAAGGTCGGGCCCGAGGTGGCGGTCCGGATCAAGGACCACCTTGTCGGAGGCGAGGCGGCCCGGCAGGTGGAGAAATACTTCGTGGCCGTCGTGGATGCTGTAGCGATCGACCCGGCCCGGGCCAGCCAGCCTGACGACATCCGCGCTTGGCAGTGGTGGAGTCTGCACGAGATGCAGGAGACGGCTCAGACGATCTATCCGCTCGGCCTCGCGAAACTCATCATCAACTACCTCCGAAGCGGCCCGCCCACCACACCGATCGAACTGGCCGGGTAAGCGCTCACTCAGCTTGGCGCTATCTCGGCCATGCCGAGTTCTGCGACCCGGCTGATCCGGCTGATGCCGACGCAGAGACGGAGCACGGCGTGTAGGAACAACGGCTCACCCCTCGGTCCGGGGCCGTGTCAGGTTCTCGAAAATACGACGCTCTCGTCATGGTTTCCGCTGGTTCGTGCCGGGAGAATGCGTGTAGCCGGATACGCCTGCTGCCGTACGGCAGCAGGCGGGGTGAACAAGAGGGGGATTGTGGTGGGCGACGCAAGCGGTTCGGATCAGGAGTGGATGGACCTGGCGGACGCGATCACGCTGCTCCGGGATCAGATCGCCGAGGCACAGGACCGGATCGCCAGCCCTGCGGGCATCGGCCACCGGGCGGTGCTGTTCACGCTGGGGGAGATCACGCTGGAACTCGGCCTGGAGCTGACCGATACCAAGGGCGTCGACGGCGGACTGCGGTGGAGCGTGATCAGCCTGGGCGGGAAGAAGGAGAGCGGCAGCAAGGCCACCCACACGGTGACCGTGAAACTGACCCCGCACCGGCCCGGCGGCGGCGACCTCGACGTCAGCGACGAGGAGTAGACCCTCCGGACACGTACCGCAGACACCGACAAGGAAGCTGGGGCGGCTGGTGGAGATCGACCGGCGGGTGCAGATCCGGGTGGACCGGCTGGAGAAGGGGAAACGGAAGAGGGGGTTCGGCTCGGGCTACCTGGTCGCGTCGCGGCTGGTGCTGACCGCCGGCCACGTCCTGGACCACCTGGACCCGCATGCCGACAGCCCGGTGACGGTAACCCTGCCCGACGCCGGTGAGCAGGAGTTCCCTGCGGTTGTGCGCTGGCAGCGCACGGACGACGCCGTGGACGCCGCGCTGGTCGAGATCGCCGACGACCATGGCTGGCAGGTACCGCAGTCCCTCGGTGATCTGCTCACCCGGCCGCCCCAGCGCTACGGCCTCATCATCGGAACCCGCCCCCGGCAGGTCGCCGCGACCGGCTTCCCCCGTATGCAGAAGGACGCCACAGACGGCCGACGGTGGGACGAGCAGTTCTTCGGCGATATCGCCCCAGGGACTGGTTCCTTGGCGGGCCGCTACGAACTCATCGGCACCGACCCCACTTTCGCCGCGGCCGAAATCACTGGTGGCGGGAGCCGCTGGTCGGGCATCTCGGGTGCCGCAGTCCTCGCCGACGAAGGCTACGGCGAGGACCTGCTGTGCGGCGTCGTGCGCCGCGACCGCCAGGCCGACCTCGGCGGCACCCGCCTGACCGCCACCCCCGCAGCCCATCTCCTCGCCGACGAAGCCTTCCGCACGCTCATCACCGAGCACACGGGCTGGAAACCCGTCCTCGAACCGGTCGAACCTGCCCACCTGCTCAAGGATGCCGCCGTCGACCGCAGCCTCCCCTCCCCCGCCGCTCTTCTGCGCGCCGACGCCGAAGCCGTCGACTTCCAGGGCCGCGGCAGTGAACTCGCCGACCTGCAAGCGTGGTGCGAGAACGGCCCGCCCGCCATTCAGGTACGTGTGCTGACCGGACCTGGAGGACAGGGCAAGACCCGCCTCGCCCGCCGCCTCACCGACACCCTCGGCTGGCGCGGCTGGGTCACCGGGCATCTGCGCTCCGACCTCACCGACGACCTCGCCCCGGGCGCCGTCCCACCCGATTTCACGACCCTGGCCACATCTCTGGACCTGCTCCTGGTCGTCGACTATGCCGAGACCCGCCCCCGCCTGGTCTCCAGCCTCATCGCCCACCTGCACCGCTCCCGCCATCGCGTGCGCGTGCTGCTGCTCGCCCGCTCCGACGGCCTATGGCGCACCGGTTCCGCCGAGGCGGTCCCCGCTGTGCGGGAACTCCTCGAAAGTGCCCCGCCCATCCCGCTCGCCCCGCTCATCCCCACCAGCCAGCCCGCCCGGGACCGGTACGACGCTTTCCACCGCGCCGCCCACGACCTCGCCCGCCTGCTCCCGCTGCTTGACCTGCCCGCACACGACTGGATATCCCTGGCCGCCGCGCTCCGGCCCCCCGCGGACCTGCACGACTACCGCTACGACAATGTCCTCACCCTGCAGATGACCGCCTTGGTCGGCCTCCTGCAGCACGGACCGCAGCCTGTCGAGGCAGCCCCCGGTACCCCGCTGGAGAGCATTCTCCTCCTACACGAGAAGCGCTTCTGGAAAACCAGTGCGAAGGTGCCCGCCTACGAACTCAACCTGCCCGCCCCCACCCTGGGCGCCGCCGTGGCAGTGGCCGCCCTGTGCGGAGCCGGCACGCAGAAAGAGGCCCTGCGCGTCATCACAACCCTGCCCGGTTTGCCCGCCCATCTGACGCAGTCCGCCGCCGAGTGGCTCGCCTCCCTGTACCCGCCCGACGGCGACCGCTACTGGGGCTCCCTCCAACCCGACCGCATCGCCGAGTTCCACGCCTCCCACACCCTCACCAACCACAACATCACGCTGCCTACCCTGCCCATTCTTCTCGGCGCGGCAGCACCCGGCCAACAGGCTCAACTCATCACCGTCCTGGCCCGTGCCGCCATCGCCCACTACAACGCCGACCGTCCCACCGACAGCGCCCATGTCCTACGCACCCTGGGCGAGGCCTTGGAAACTGCCCCCCTCGCCTACCAAGCCCTCCAGACCGCGACAGACGCATTCCCTTACCCGTCCCGCATCATCGGCCCCCTCGCCCTTCAGCTCACCGCCGCCATGGTTGATGCCAACCAGCAACTCGCGGCGGGCGACCCGCCCGCCTACGGGCCCAACCTCGCGCTCTACCTGTCCAACCTCGGCAACCTTCTGGCGGACGAGGGGCGCCGAGGTGCGGCCCTGGCCGCCGCCGAGCAGGCGGTGGAGATCCGACGTCGGCTCGCGGTTGGCAACTCGGCCGTCTGCGAGTCTGCCCTCGCGGTCTCGCTGTCCAACTACGGCACGCATCTGGCGGACATGGGGCGACGGGACGAGGCCCTTTCAGTGGCCCGGGAGGCGATTGAGATTTACGACCGGCTAGCGGCGGGCACCCCTGGCGTCTCCGAGTCCGCCTTCGCACACGCGCTGTCCAACTACGGCACTCATCTGGCGGACATGGGGCGACGGGACGAGGCATTGGCCGTCGCCGAGCGGGCGGTGCAGATCTACGACCGGCTGGCGGTAGGCAACCCGGCCGTCTTCGAGCCCTACCTCGGCATTTCGCTGTCCAACCTCGGCAACCGGCTGGCGGGCGCGGGGCGCGGAGGTGAGGCATTGGCCGCCGCTGAGCGAGCGGTGCAGATCCACACCCAGCTGGCGGTGGACAACCCGGACGCCTTCGAGCCCGACCTGGCACGCTCCCTGTCCAACTACGGCTACCGGCTGGCCGGGGAGGGACACCGGGCTGAGGCCCTCGCCGTGGCCCAGCAGGCTGTGAAGATCCGATATCGGCTCGCGGCAGGCAACCCAGCCGCCTACGAACCCGACCTCGCGTACTCCCTGTCCGGCTTCGGCGCTCATCTGGCGGAGATGGGGCGACGGGACGAGGCCCTCACCGTGGCCCAGGAGGCAGTTAGGATTCACGACCGTCTGGCGGCGGGTAACCCTGCCGCCTACGAACCCAACCTCGCGCACTCGCTGACTGTCTACGCGAGACTTCTGGCGATGGAGGGGGATCGTTCCAGGGCGCTACGCGCGACGGGAGAGGCTGTGGAGCTTTTCCGCCGTCACGTTGCCACGATGCCGTCCATACTCCCGCGGCTTCATGCTGTGCTGGGCCTCCAGGCGGATCTGCTGGAGAGGCTCGGGCGTGAGGAGGAGGCGGAGGCAGTCCGACGCTGGCTCAGGGGGAATCGACTCCCGCCCGATTCTCATAATTGACCATCTGTGAGAGTTCTGCGAGAGCCCCGGAAGCAACCCGTAAATTCGCGACGCCTCCGATCGTGGACCTCACGCCCGATCAGGCACTATTGGTGGTAGAAGGTTACGACTGCCCGAACTGTGACGTGCCCGCCGGTAGCACCTGCCGCACCCGTGGGGCGGGAAGACCGCCGCGAAGTACCACACCCCGCGCATTCGTCCTCGTCCCCGCCCTCCGCGAGGACCTGGAGATCCCCGTCCCCGCCGACCGGCTCCCCGGCCGCGCGTGGAAGCAGGGTCCAGCGCTCGCCGTCGTGCCCGCGCCCCGCACGGAGCGACCGGTACGCATCGGGTAAGGCGAGGACGTCGACCGCCCGCCAGGAGCTGGCGAGCCAGCTCGAAGCCCCGAACGGTGCCGTCGTCAACCCCGCCACACCTCGCCACCCTGACCTGCACAAAGAGGATGACACAGCTTCTCAGCGCGTTCCGAAGGTCACCGGTGCGCTGGCTGGCTTGACTGGTGCAGAGAAGAAGCCGCCGTTCTCGTCATAGCGCAGCAGCAGGACGCGGTCATCGGCGTCCAGGACGATGGCGCGGGCGCCGGCTGCAACGTTCCCGTCGATTCCGACACCATCCGGCAGTCGTACGAAGCGGTTCTGTCGGCCTCGCGGTTCCCGGCGGGAGACGACGTGGAGAGGCTCGGTGGTCTGCTCCGCGGGCACATCGAGCTCCTGGTGCCCGAACTCGCCGGGATGGAGCCCCGCATGAGCGGTGCACAGCAGCGCATTGCCAGGCGCGTCCTCACCCGCACCCGCCACATACTGAAGGAGCCGATCGCCGGCTCACCTCGGGGCGTCTGGGACCTCGCCATCCAGTGCCGGGCCCTGCTCACCCTCCATGAGTATCCCGGCCTTCTGCGTGGGCGGCCCATCGCTGGTGGGCGGTCGTGACGACCATGACCGTGCCCCGGTCCCGGCCCCGGCCCCGGCCCCGGCCCCGGATGAAGGGGTATCCCGGCTACCGGCTGACCGCCGACCACGCCCCGGAGACGGCCGAGGAGGCTCGGCGGCTTGCGCGCGTCGCTCTGGCGATGTGGGGCCTGGACAACGAGGCCGAGACGGCCGCCCTGGTGATGTCCGAACTCGTGGCGAACGCCGTGCGCCACGCCCACGGCCCCAGGATCCGCCTGACGGTGAACCGCCCGGCCCTCGACCGGGTGTACCTCGCTGTCACCGACCGCTCCCCCGACCGGCATCCGGCACTGCTTACCCCTCGGAGGACGCCCTCTGCGGACGCGGGCTCCTCCTCATCGACGCCCTCGCCAACCGGTGGGGCTTCGACCTCCTCCGCTCCCGCCCCAGCCACCAGCCCTCCGCCAAAAGCGTGTGGGCAGAGCTGAAGGCGACACCGTGAACCCTGCGACGGCCCGGCCCCGGGCCATGTCCCGCTCTCGCTGACCTCCCCCAACTCCTTGTGACTGCGAAACAACGCATCTCGTCGGGATCCAGGCGATCCAACACTCCCCCGGCGGCTCTGTCTGAACCGCCTCAACCCGAACTCAACGGTGCATCGAACTACGCCAACTTTTGACATTGGCAGGTCATGCGATTCCCTGCCCCGGTGGCGAGTAGGCGCCGTCTTGGTACGCCCGTCGGCCGCGAGGAACCAGGCAAGCCCCGCGCCGAGCCGCCGTACGTCGCGCAAACCGCTGCCCTTCTCTCCGCGCAGGGCCGCCTGCGCGTCGGGGAAACCAGGAGAGGGATCCTCGACGTCGATAAGCAGGCGTCCCTTCTCCGTGAAGCACGCCGAGAGCGCGCAGGCGGTGATGTGAGGCAACCTCGTTCACAGAACGAGGGAGCCCAGGAGCACTCCGGCGGACGCTCCGGCGATGAGGAACGGGCCGAACGGGATCATCGCCTTGCGGTCGGCGCGGCGCGCAAGGGCGAGACCGACGCCGTACAGCGCACCAAGCAGGTATGCAGCGAACGTGCCGATGAGCAGGGCTCCCCAGCCGTACCAGCCGAGGACGGCTCCGAGCGCCGGGGCGAGCTTCACATCGCCGAAGCCGAAGCCCCTGGGGCTGATGAGGAACAGCAGCACATGGCAGGCGCCGAGCGTGAGGGAGCCGAGCAGCGCGGTCGTCCAGCTTCCGTCGGTGCCCGGCATCAGCGCCGCCAGGCCAAGCAGACTCAGCGTGATCGCGGCGAGCGGCAGCGTGAGAACGTCGGGCAACCGCTCCACCGTGAAGTCCACGATGGCGAGCAACATACCGAACGGGGCGATCAGCAGCCAGACCAGCAGTTCGGGGCGGGCGCCGGTGGCGGCCGCCAGGACGGCGCAGACCGCAGCCGTGACAGCGGAGATGGTGAGTGCGCTCGGCCCGTAGGCGTCACCGTCAGCGCATCGGGCCCGCCCCAGCCTTTCCCTCCCGGCCCCGGTGAAGAGGTGTCCGGCAGGGACACGCGGATCGCCATGGCTCGTCGGGCGGCACGGAAAGCCGGTGCACGGCGCGGGGTATGAGCAGGCCGGTACCAGCACCCCACAGGACTGCCGCCGCGGTGATCCAGAACGTCTTCACCAGAGGGACCCTGAGGCCGAGGTGATATTCGACAGCCAGACCGGTGGCCGTGCCAGAGCGGGGTGGACCGCCACCGGGGCGGTTCCACGAACGACAGGGCACAAGGTCATCATGCCTCTCGTCCTGCTCACCAGTAGGCCGGGCCTGAAGGCGATCAACGCTCGTCCGGGATCAGGGTTTCCAGGTGCGCAGGAAGGAGGCGATCCGGTCGGCGGTGCAGCGCGGATTGTTCAGCTCGTGGGCGAGTGCGGTGAGCTGTTCGCGGGTGGGGTCGACGGGGATGTTGCTGGCCTCGAGATACATGACGGCAACGGCACAGGCGACGGTGAGGTTCGAGCGTTCCAGCCAGCGGCAGCGGCCCAGGGTGTGCACCAGGGCGGCGGCGCGGGCGAAGGCTCCGTCGTAGACGGGAGTGTCGAGGAGTTCGCCGCGGTGACGGGCGACGGCTGCGATGGGCACGCCGTAGTCGTCGGCGGCCGGATCGCGGTGCCCGGCCCGCTCCGCTACTTCCAGGATCCAGGATTCGTCGACGTGCAGGATCACGCGGCGGCGCCCCGCTGCGGCTCGGCGTACGGGGCGTCGAGCTGTTGCTCCAGATCATCGAGGAAGCCGCCATGCTCATCGATGAGCCGCTGGGCGGCCGCCATGCCGGCGGCGCGGGCGCCGGTGGTGTCCTCGATGATGAGCCGCTCCACGTACCTGTTGAAGTCCAGCGAACGAGAGCGCGCGGCGGCTTTGCCGGCCTCCAGTACGTCCTCGTCCAGCCGGACCTGCGTCTGCTTTTTCGTGGTCACACCTCATGGTAGCAGGGTGGTAGCAGGCGTGGGCTGTGCCCAGGAGCGGTCAATGGCGGCGTCTCATCACTCGTGACAGAAACCGGGGGCGGGATCTCGGGCCTGCTCAGGATCAGGGGCGTCGAACCACTCCCCCTGCGCCGCGAGGTTGACCATGCCGAGCGCCTGATTGACCTGGCTGTCGCCGTCCTCGATGCCATCGAGGGAGTTGTCGAACGGCATCAGAACATCGTGGTCCTGTTTACCGACCACCAATGTGAGCAGATGGAGGCTGGCCCGCACTGATGCTTCGCGTAGCTGACAGCTTCGAAGACCCGTTCTCTTCCGCGCGGAGCGGTGACCCGGCATTCTGGCAGCGCCGGAGCGGCAGGCAGAAACCGGGGGACCAGCACAGGAGTGGTGTCAGCACTCCGCGGCCTCTCTGGTTCGTCGCCTGTGTGGCCGGATGCCCGGGAAGCACTCATGGAACTGCATGTCATTCTCGATGAGTGGTGTGAGGTCGCAGAGGAGACCAACGCCGTTGTTCGGCGGACTCTTGATGGTGATCGGCCACGTGTGGTGCGCCCTAGCCGTTTCAATCCGATTGGGCGTGTGGCGTTCCCCAGGGGCACCGTGTATCAAGCAGGCCGTGACCAGCACGTCCTCTTCGTTGACGCCATGAGGCGTGACACGGACGAGATTCTGCAGAACCAGGCGCCCTGGTGGCAGCGATGGCAAGGGTCCCGCCGCCATCAAGGCGCGCGCCGAAGCCCGCGGAACATGATGAAGCTGTACTGTCCAGGACTTCTGGATTCCTTTGAGTCGGCTGTCGATGGGCGAGCTCGATGGATCTTGGAGAATCCAGGAACCTGCCGGCCACGCTGTCCAGCCCGGACACGCCCACGGAGGTCGTGGAGAGGCTAGCCAGGGAGTTGGAGACAACCCTGGCTGCACTGCGCGATGCACGTCGACAACTGGGCGACTTGATCAGACAGGCATATCGGCTTGGGCCGTTGCCAGACGAAGCCTGAGGCTCAGGTGATCTCGCCTCCAGGTTTGCGTTGGCCGCCGGGCAGGACGCGCAGGGCAGCCAGGTGGCGTCGGCGGATGCGGCGGCCACGACGCGGGCTGCGAGGTCGGAGGCGCGGTCGACCTCGATGGCCCTGGCGAAATCGGGGAAGGCGCGGTCGCGGGCGGCCGCGTCCAGTACCGCCCGACGGGCGCACGGTGAGGCAGGTCAGTCGCCGCAGGATCAGCGGCGGGGCGGGGTGTCGTTGCCTGGCGACGGCACGGCACCCCGTGGTGGGAGGGGATGGTCAGCGGTCTTTGGAGAGTGCGTGGAGTTCGCCGAGAAGGCTGCCTTCGGTGACGATGAGCTCGTCGAAGGTGCCTTGTTCGCGGATCCGCCCGTGTTCGAGCACGATGACGCGGTCGGCCATGCGGACGTTGTCGAGGCGGTGGGTCACGACGATGGTGATCCGGTCGGCCGCGTGCTGTCTGAGCTGGTGGAAGATCTGGTGTTCCCCGCGGGCGTCCATCTTTATCTATAGCTGTCAAGTGTCGGTCCGAGTGGGACAGCATGGTTGTCTCCAGGCACGTGAGGCACGTTCTCAGCACGGGCCCCCCGAGGAACTTGCTGGCCCCAGAGCAATGAAGACGGTTCGTCAGCAGTGGATTGGCAAATCCGCAGCTTCCTTAGCAATGACTACGAGCAGTAGCGGTCGCTTGTTTGGCACTTCCGTCAGCCTGCGGGTCGCCGGTTCGACACGCTGGTTCGGCGGTGGCGGCGAGGAGGGCGCTGTCGTCGTCGACCCGGTCGGGGGTGTCCAGCAGCTCCAGGGCCCGTTCGGTGATCTGCTGGGGGTCGGTGCGGGCGGCGGCGGGCAGTGCGCCGCAGGTTTGGCGCAGGGCCGCCAGGCAATCGTCCAGGGACAGCGCCCGGTTTTCCACCAGGCCATCGGTGTATAGCAGCAAACTGGTGCCGGGCGGGAACGCCACCTCGCGGTCGACTGGGGTGCCGCCCAGTCCCAGCGGCAGCGCCGGGGACAGCTCCAGGTAGGCGGTGTCGGCGGCTACCAGCAGGGGCGGCAGGTGCCCGCTGGCGGCGTAGCGCAGGCCGTGGCGGTGTGGGTTGTAGACCGCGTACAGGCAGGTGGCGAAGCGGTCTGTGGCGAGCGACTGCAGGTAGGCGTCCAGCCTGGCCAGCACCTGGGCCGGGCTGGCGCCCTCCATCGCGAGGCTGTGCAGGGCGGAGCGGAGTTGGCCCATCACGGTGGCGGCTTCCACGTCGTGGCCCATGACGTCGCCGATGGCCAGCCCCACGGCACCATCGGGCAGCGCGAGCACGTCGTACCAATCGCCGCCGACCTCGGCGCCGCGGTTGCTGGCCCGGTAGTGGGTGGCCAGGCGCACCCCGGGCACCTGGGGCAGGCTGTGGGGCAGCAGGGCGCGCTGCAGGGTCAGGGCGAGGCGGCGCTCGTTGTGGTACCGGGTGGCGTTGTCGTAGGCGAGGGCCAGGCGGTGGGCGAGGTTCTCCAGATACTTGTGCTCGACCGCGGAGTAGCCGGTGTGCCGGACCAGTACCAGGGCCCCCAGTGTCTGGTCGTGGGCGTGCAGCGGCAGGGCCAGCACGGCGGCGGGCGCCGGGTGCGGGACGGCTGGGGCTGGGGCAGTGCCGTTGATCGCGTGGGTGGCGGCGGTGGCCAGGGCCTCGCGGGCAAGAAGAGGGGTGCCTGCGATGTACGTCGGGGGCGACTGCGCCGGGGCGGGTGCCGCGGCGGCGAGGTGGATGCTGATCTGGTCGGCGAAGTCGGGCAGCAGGATCTGTCCGGCAGTCTGCAGTATCTGGTCCGGGTCGAGGGTGGCGGACAGCCGCAGGCCCGTGTCGGCCAGAGTGGCCAGCACGGCCAGCTGGTTGCGGGTCTCGGTCAGGACCTGTTCACGCAGCTGGGACAGTTCCAACCCGGTGCGGACGCGCGCCAGCAGCTGGCGCGCGGAGAAGGGTTTGGCCAGATAGTCGTCGGCGCCGGCCTGTCGGCCCTGCACGGCTTCCTCCTCGCCGGCGCGGGCGGTGAGCAGGACGATGGGCAGACGGGCGGTGCGCGGGTCGGCGCGCAGCGCCCGGACCAACTCGAAGCCGTCCATGCCGGGCATCATCACGTCGCTGAGCACCAGTTCCACCGGCTGCGCCACGGCCAAGTCCAGGGCGGCTTGGCCGTCGGCGGCGAGCAGCACGTCGTAGTCGGGCTGCAGGAGCTGGGTGAGGTAGGCGCGCATGTCGGCGTTGTCGTCGACGACCAGCAGGCGGGCCGGGTGGAGGCGGTCGGTTTCGTGCGGGCCGGGGCCGTGGGGGGCATCGTGGGTCGCGGGGGCGTGCGGGGTGCTTGCCGCGGGGGTGGCGGCGGGGACGGGGTCGGCCGCCAGCCAGCCCAGCGCCTCGTCCACATAGGCCGCTGCGCGACCGGGCCGGCCGCCTCCGCCTTCGCTGGGGGATCCTGCGCCGGCCGCGGGCGGGGCCGGGCGGGGCCCGGCGGCGAAGGGGAGGTCCACGGTGACGGTGGTGCCCTGAGCGGGCCGGCTGTCCACGCTGACGGTGCCGCCGTGCGCTTCCACCAGGTCCTTCACCAGCACCAGGCCGAGGCCGCTGCCCTCGTGGGAGCGGGAGCGGGCGCCGCGGATCCGGTGGAAGCGCTCGAACAGGCGCGGCAGCTCGTCAGTGGGAATGCCGGTGCCGGTGTCGGTCAGGGTCAGCCGGGCCCGGTCGCCGGCCGCGGCCACCTGCACCCGGGCGCCGCCGGTGAAGGTGAACTTCAGGGCGTTACTGAGCAGGTTGAGGATGATCTTCTCCCACATCTCCCGGTCCAGGGACACCGGCTTGGGCAGCGGCGGGCAGTCCACCTCCAGCGTCAGCCCGGCCGCTTCGAAGGCGGAGCGGAACACCCCGGCCAGCTCGGCCGTGGCACCGGCGAGGTCGACCGGCTCGAAGGCCGGGTGCATCTGCCCGGCCTCGGCCCTGGCGACGTCCAGGAGGGTGTTGACCTGCTTCAGTAGGCGCAGGGCGCCGCGTTCGGCCAGCTCCAGCTGCTCGCGCCGCTCGGGCCGGTCCTCGTCGGCCAGGGCCTGCTGGAGCGGGCCCAGGAGCAGGGTGAGCGGGGTGCGCAACTCGTGGCTGACGTTGGCGAAGAAGGTGGTCTTGGCCCGGTCCAGCTCGGCCAGCGCCTCCGCCCGCCGCCGCTGCTCGTCGTGGGCGAGCGCGGCCGTCAGCGCCCCGGCCACGGCGGCGGCGAGCACCTCCAAGAAGTCCCGGTAGGCCCCGGCCGGTGGGTAGCAGGGGTTGACGCCCACCACCAGGACGCCTCCCACCTGCCCCGCACAGTCCAGGGGCAGAGCCAGCGCCTGCTCGACCGGGAGCCGGGAGGCCGCGGCGTGCTGCCCGGCGGTGTTGCCGCCGGTGAGCGCGGCAGCCGGCAGCGTGGCAGGGGCGCCGTCGGCGACGACCTGCGCCAGCCGGGTCGCGATCTTTGACCCGTCGGCCGCACTCAGCGAGACAGCCTCGGGCGCCGGCCGGAGCCCGGCGGAGGCCGCCGACCGCAGCATCCCCGGCCCGGAGGCCAGGTACAGGCCCAGAAACGGGATCTCCTCGGGATAGGAGCCCAGCACCTCCGCGACTACGCGGGCGACCTCGTCCGGGGTGGGCAGCCCGGCGGTGCGGGCGCCGGTCTCGCTCAGCAGGCGCAGCCGGCGCTCGCCCAGCACCCGGCCGGTGGTCTCGGTGAGGATCTGCAGCACGCCACCGGCGGTGCCGTCGTCCAGCAGCACGGGCTGGAAGGAGGAGTCGAAGTAGCACTGCTCCAAAAAGCCGTGGCGCTCCATGATGAGCGGCTCATCCGGGATCAGCAGGGGCTTGCGGGTGTCGGTCACATAGTGGAAGTGGGAACTCACAGGGGCCCAGACCTCGGGGAACACCTCCTTGTAGGGTTTGCCGAGCGCCCAGGGGTGTTTGGCGCCGGGAATGGGTGCGGCGCCCAGGTTGTACAGCGTGACGAATTCGGCGCCCCAGTACAGAGCCATCCCGTGCTCAGAGGTGAGCATGAGGCGCAGGGTGTCCACCAGGGGCCCCGGCCAGGACTCGGAGGGCCCGAGCGGTGTCGCCGCCCAGTCGATCCCGGCCAGGAGTTCGCCGAACGCGCCGGCCTCGGCGAACATCCGGGCCGCCGCGGTACGCGGGTCATCAGGCCGGGTCATCGAGAAATCTTCCTCCTGGCGCCTATCTCATCCGCGCGCGCCCTCCTAAGGTTGCCGACGGCCACTCACTGCGGACCTTGCGGGCAGATCGGACGCCGGATCCGACGGTTCTGGCTACGCCCCTGCCAGAATTACAAGGTTAAAATAATTTAAAAGGTGATTTGCCAGCAGTGTACGCCTGCAGCCGCCCGCGGACGGCGGCGATCGTCGACTCGCAGTCGCTGTGGGCGGCCGACACCGTCGGCCCCGACGGTGTCGGCCGGGACGGCGGGAAGAATGTGGCGGGCCGCGAAGGGCAGGTCGTGGACTGCCTGGGCTTGCTGGACAGTGAGCCGACGGCCGTCCACCAGCGGCAGCTGGCAGCCGTCCAGGATCAGTGCGCGTGCTGCGCAGTCAACGAGACTCATCGGCTGGTCGAAGCGGCAGTCCCGGAACTCCACAGGTACAGCGATGGAGGCGTTGGACAGGTTGACATCCCCACTCACTCGGACTCCGACCATACGAAGTGCTGCGGCCTTCCCAGGCAGGGCGGGCGGCGGAGCCACCAGCAGGGAAGAAATCACAAGCCCCCGCACCTCCTGCCCCTGCTGCTCCTCTCCCACCACTGCCGTGGAGGTCCGGCCGCCGTATCCACCGTCGAAGGCGGTGCCGCTGCGATATGCCTGGCACAGCATTCGCTCGGCGGGCGACAGCTCAAGCTCCTCCAAGAGCCCAAGGTTCTCGTCTCTCAGCACTGTTACTCCTCTTCATTGAGCAGACCCATCTCGCCCGCACCGTGGACCTTGTGTTTCCCGCTGTAGTGGCGCCGATGGTCTTTCCCGGTGCGGCGCCGGGTGCGGATCAGGGTGCCGTCCAGCAGGACGACGTGGCCACCTTTCGGATGACCCTCTTCAGCGCACGGTTCAGGCGCTCGGCCCGCGCGGTTGAACTTCCCGTCGGCGTACACGTTGATGTCGCCCTGGCAAGATTTTCGTGAAGCTGGAATGTGCCACCGTGTGCCTCTGGCGCTCCGTCACGGGTAGCGGCGTCGGAGCAAGACCATGAGGATGACGCGCTGGCGTAGCAGCGGCATCCCTGCGCGTCTGGCCGTGATCCGTTTCTGGAGTTTCAGGTCGGTGATGCAGCCTTCGTTGACACCGGAGTTGAACGGGGTGGTGGTGCCCTCCACCACTGCGGGCTGGTCCTCACGGATCGCGTGGGTGGGCTGGCCAGGGCCGGGAGGCGAGCGACTGTAAGTCGATCGAGCCAGTCCGGCAGCGGGGCGGCGTCGCGGGCGTCGGGCATGGCAGCGAACTGACGGACCAGATCGTGGGTGCGGTCCAGTTCAGGGCAATGCTCGAAAAGCCCCCGAGGGGGCGTTAGGTCCGTTTCTGGTAGATGCCTCGTCCGGGTTGGGTGAGGAAGTCTTGGCGGGTGAGGCGTCCGAGGCGGCTTCGGGTCACGTTCAAGGCCGGGCGTTGGTTGGGCGGCCAAGCGGCCGGGCGCTCACCGGTCGACCGGGGCAAGCAGGGCATAAAGCGCTCAGGCATGACCGAGGGCTACGCCTGGCAAAACGCCTTCCACCGGCTCGCCCGCTGCTACTCACGTCGGACCAGCGTGATCGAAGCCTTCTTCGACCTCGCCGACACCGTCATCACTGTTCGTAGCCTGATCCGACGGGCATGGACCAGCCACCGCTGGGATGCACGCCCCCAACGCCGACCATGACCATCCGCCTATCCGCGCGACCTCTGAAGTACGGCATCCCCTGGATCTCCCTCACCATCGCCCTTGTCATCAGTGCCGTTTCCTGCTGACGCCGGCGAGGCGCACGCGCGCCGGTTCGAGTACACGCCCGGCTGACCGGGCACAGCCGCGCGCGTCACTCCGGGCGGACGACGTCGTCCGCCCCGAGGGCGCGGGACGCGTCGTGGCCGCAGGTGGCGTCGGGGGCGCTCCAGCTGGCGAGGAGGGCGAGGGCCTGGGCGGAGCCGGGTTCGGCGGTGTACACGCACACGGTCTGGTGCGGATCGGACGGCAGGGCGAGCGTCTCGTGGTGCAGGGTGAGTTCGCCGACCACCGGGTGGTGGAAGCGCTGTGTTCCGTGGGCGCACAGGGCCACTCGGTGGCTGTGCCACCAGGTGGCGACCTCCGGGACTTTGACGATCGCCTCACCGATGAGTTCGTTCAGCCGGGCGTCGTCGGGGTGGCGCCCGGTCACCAGTCGCAGATCGGCGACGACGCGTTCCGCCACCTCGTCCCAGTTCGTGTACAGCTCGCGGGCGGCGGGGTCGAGGAGGACGTAGCGGGCGAAGTTGCGTTCGCGGTACGGAATTGCGTCCCAGTCGGTGATCAGGGCGCGGGCCAGCTGGTTGGCGGCCAGCACGTCCTGCCGGTGGTTCGCGACGAAGGCGGGCGTGACGCCGTTGAGAACGTCCAGCATCCGATGGACCTCGGGCCGTGTTCGCTGCACACGCTCCGGGCGCCGGGGGCGCGCGGTGCGGGACCGGGCGAGATCGAGGAGGTGTGCGCATTCGTCGTCGTCCAGACGCAGAGCACGGGCCACGGCGTCCAGGACGGCCTCGGAGACGTTGGGGTGGCGGCCCTGTTCGAGCCGTGTGTAGTAGTCCGTACTCACGCCGGCCCGGTGCGCGACCTCCTCACGCCGCAGGCCCGGCACCCTGCGCACACCGCCGCCCGGGGCCACGCCCACGTCGGCCGGGCTCAGGCGCGCCCGGCGTGCGCGAAGGAAGTCTCCCAGTTCAGCGTTCTGCTCCATCAGTTCAGTATTCGCCCGCGCCGCGCCGATCACCCGGCCCAGGGTGGCCCAGCCGGACCCGGGCTCGGCTGAGCCACTTTCGCGGGCCGACCCGCCCCGCGACGGCGTGAACCTGGAGAGCAAGGCAGTCCCGACGTAGGGAGCACCCCCACCATGCCCTTCATCGCGTACGTCCTCGGGTTCGGCGCCTTCGCCCAGGGCACCTCGGAGTTCATGCTCTCCGGGCTGTTGCCGTCCATGGCCGGCGATCTGGACGTCTCCCTTTCCGAGGCGGGTCTGCTGGTCTCGGCGTTCGCCGCCGGGATGGTGGCCGGCGCGCCGCTGCTGGCCCTGGCCACCTTGAGGCTGCCCCGCCGCGAAGCGCTGGTCGGTTTTCAAGCGGTGTTCGTCGCCGGGCACGTGGCTGCCGCGCTCGTGCCCCACTTCGGCTTCCTGATGGTCCTGCGGGTGGTCACGGGGATGGCGTACGCGGGGTTCTGGGCGTTGGCCTCGGTCGCCGCGGTCTCCCTGGTCTCCGCCGACCGGCGTGGCAAGGCCATGTCCGTGGTCATGTCCGGGCTGAGCCTGTCCATGATCCTCGGAGTGCCGGCCGGGGCGCTGCTGGCCCAGCACGCGGACTGGCGGGGAACGTTCTGGGCGGTGGCCGTGATGACGGCGCTGTCCGCCGTCACGGTGCTGTTCGCTCTGCCCGCCGGACGCGACACCACAGCTGAGCGGCTGAGGCTGCGCGTCGAGCTGCGCTCCCTGGCCGTGCCCCGGCTGTGGGTCGCCTACGCCACCACCTCGCTGACCGTCTCCACCACCATCGCGGTCTTCTCCTACCTGGGAGCCCTCCTCCAGGACGTCACGGGTCTCTCCGAAAGGCTCGTCCCGGTGGTGCTCGGGCTGTACGGGGTGGGGGCTCTGGTCGGCCTCACGGTGGGCGGCCGCAGTGCCGACCGGGCGCCGTTCGGTGTGCTGGTGACCGGTATGGGCACTGCCGCGGTCGTGGCCGCCGCCATCACGCCGGCCGCAAGCATCCCCTCGCTGGTGATTCCGCTCACGGTGCTCCTCGCAGCCGGAGGCTTCGCGACCAACCCGGCTGTGAACACCCGGGTGTTCGGCATCCTGGGCGAGACCAGGACGCTGGGCGGCGCGATGAACATCGCCGCCTTCAACGTCGGCATCACCGTTGCCCCTTGGGTGTCCGGCCTAGTCATCGACGCGGCCCCGGGCCTGTCGGGCATCGGCTGGGTCGGCGCGGCCTTCGCCCTGGCGGCGGTCGCGAGCACGCTGCTGGACCGGCGCCTCACTCACCGCGACCGGCGCGCGACACCCGCCCCGGCCCCGGACGACCCCGCAGTCCCGCGGTCCACCACCACCTCCAGGTGAGTCGGCCGCGATGGCGTAGCCCGCCCTCGGCGCCTGCTCAATACTCACTACCCGTGGCTTTCGGGCCCTGGTGCCTGAGCATGCCGGACGGGTGGTTCTGCGCTCGCGACGGGACACGGGCATGATGCCGTCGTTCCCGGAACTCATGTCCGGCAGCAGGCAGTTGCCGGATGCGACGGCGCTGGACGGCGTTATGGACCTGTCAGGGTGTCTCAGCCCCAAGGTGGCTCAGGCGGCGCGGCTCCCATGGACGAGACGTGAGGGCGTCGCGGCCGCGTGCCTCAGCGGCCGCTCAGAGGTGGCCGTCCAGTAACTTCCGTACCTCGGCGATGGTCATAGGCCCCGTGCCGTGCGCCACCGCCTCTGCCTCCTTCAGCAGGACGTAGGACGGAGCTGCGGTGATCCCGTACCGCTTCGTTGCGGCCGGACAACGCGTGATGTCGGCGCGGACGGCCGTCAGGCGGCCCGTGTAGTCGTCCGCGATGCCGCCCACGACGAGGTCCATCACCCGGCAGGGCTCGATCGCCTTGGGCCATGTCCCGATGAAGTAGGCGAGGACCGGAACTCCGCTCATCTTGAGGATGAAATTGAACTCCGCGTCCTCACGGGGTCGGTGAACCCGCTTCGCCATGGCAGCTCCTGACCTCACGTTCCGTCATTCTTTATCCCCATCATCCCTCGCGCGGTGTGCCAGGCCGGCCCGGTCGGTCGTCCGGTTGACCTGTCGGAAGGCAGGCACGGGGCCGTCGCAGAACCACGGTGGTCCCCGGCGCGAGCGGCCCGGCCCCCGCCCCTGGTGACCCGGCCTGGCCGCCCCGCCGGTCACCCAGCTGCAGCCCGCCGCGCGCCCGTGGGTCAGCTCGTGCCAGGACAGCGCCCTCCACGACGACATGAAAGCCCATTCCCAGGGCATGGCGGCCCAGATCAGCGGCCAGATGCTCGATGAGCGCGTCGACGAGCGGGCCGGTGCGCATCGTCCAGCGGATCCAGTCGAGCCGTGTCCGCCACCGCGCTTGTCAGAGACAGCGCCCCCGACGGGCTTCCCGAGGCCTTGTCCGGTCTTCCCATCAACCCCCGGTCTCAGCTGGCTCATACCGCTCTTGCCCGGGCCGCAGGAGCCGGCTGATGGCACCGAGAACGAGGCACGATTCCTGGACCGCTCGCGGACGCGGTCGTGGACGGTCGAAGTACGCGTCAGCCGGCCCGAAGTCCGACCGCCAGCGTCAGTTCAAGGACCCGGTGCGGCGATGCGAGATCCGGAAACAGCTCCCGCAGCTGCGACATCCGGTACCGGACTGTCTGAGGATGGACGAACAACGCAGCCGCCACCTCCTCCCGCCTGCCCTGGTGCAGCAACCACGCCCGCAACGTCTCCTCCAGCCGCCGTGCGGTCGCGACAGGCAAGGTCCGCAACGGTGCGAGGGCTCGGTCACGCAGGTCTGCGAACGCGTCCGCGTCGGCGCTCAGCACCAGTTCGGGCAGGTGATCCTCAGTGTCGCGAATATCGGAGGAGAGCAAGCGGGCGCGTGCGGCGCGTGCGTATGAGGCGGACGCTCGAGTCCATGGCCGGGCCGGGCCGACCACGGCGGTGCGGTCGGTCAGCTGCCGCAAGAGATGTGATCGGTCGGCGTCGGGGACGAGCAGCACACCGGTGGCGTCCGGCAGATCGTCGAGGACGAGGGTGCTCGCGTCGAGCGCGCGGTAGGCAGGCCGGGCCTGGGCGGCGGGCAGCAGGACCGCGGTCAGCGAAAGGGGAGGCTGCCACCCGGCCCGTTGAGCAGAGACCAGCAGCACGTCCGGGCTCGCGCCGGCGAGGAGGTCGCGAGCCAGGTGCTCCAGGTGGCGCTCGTGATCCCTGCCCCGGGCGGCCAGTTCGTCGGCGTGGCCCGCGGCGCTCGCCGCGGAGAGCTCGTCGATGTAGGCGAAGGTCAGCTCGGCGAACTTGGCGACCTCGGCGGCGGGCAGACCCGCGGGTACGGCACCCGCTGCCAGGCATCTCCAGGCCACGCGGGCACCGACGCGGTAGGCGCTGAGCAGGGCGTCCATCGAACGGCCGTCGCGGACCTCGCCGCGGCCCAGCTCGTAGGCCGCGTCACCGCCGTCGCCGCCCGTGGCGTTCCCGCTCGCGAGGTCCAGGTAGTGCCCCAGGGCGGTGCGGACGGCCCGGCGGATGGTGGCGCCCATGTGGCCCGAGAGGGCGTTGGCGTAGGGAGGGACCTCGTCGATGATCGCCTGGACGACCTCGTCGGCGGTGGCCTTCAGCGCGGCCCGAAGTACGGTGACCGTCGTCTCATCCAGGGCCAGTTCGCTGGCCCTCCGGATAACATGGCTCACGTTTTATTCCCTGCGAACAATTCCACCGACCAGATTTACGTCCTACGGTCAGGACTTTACGCCCTGAGACGCAGCAAGCTGGAGCCATGACGAGTACAGCCCTCCGCAGCAGGGCGTGGAAACTACTGGAGATGGTCACGACGCCGCTGCTGCCGTCTGACTACCTCGACCTGGTCAGCCCGCTGCGCGCGGGCGCTGACCTGCGGGGGCGCATCGAGGCCGTGCACCCCGAGACGGGTGAGGCCGCGACCATCGTGATCAGACCGGGACGGGGCTGGCGCGGCCACACGGCCGGTCAGTACGTGCGGATCGGTGTCGACGTCGACGGGGTGCGCCTGTGGCGTGCCTACTCCATCACCTCACCGGCTAACCGCCAGGACGGCCGCGTCACGATCACCGTGAAGGCGATCGAGGATGGCAAGGTCAGCAACCACCTGGTCCGCAGGGCGACACCGGGCACGCTGATCCAGCTCGACCAGGCGACCGGTGACTTCGTGCTGCCGCAGACCAAGCCCGCCAAGGTGCTCTACCTGACGGCCGGCAGCGGCATCACGCCCGTGATGGGCATGCTGCGCGACACCGAGTTCGACGACGTCGTCATGGTCCACTGCGCGCCACAGCCGCACGACGTGATCTTCCGCGACGAACTGCACGACCTGGTCGCGGACAAGAAGCTGCGGCTCACCGAGGTGCACACCGACACAGACGGCATGCTCGACATCGCCCGTCTCGGCGAACTCGTGCCCGACTGGGCCGAGCGGGAGACCTGGGCGTGCGGGCCCGCGGGCCTGCTCGACGCCGCCGAAGAGCACTGGAGCGAGCACGGCGTCCAAGAGCGCCTGCACACCGAACGCTTCCGCCCCAGCATCGTCGCCGCCGGCGACGGCGGCGAGGTCACGTTCAGCGCCACCGGCAAGAGTGTCGACGCGGACGGCGCCACGCCGTTGCTGGACGTCGGCGAAGAGGCCGGCGTGCTCATGCCCTCCGGGTGCCGCATGGGCATCTGCTTCGGCTGCGTCACGCCGCTCAAGGCGGGCGCCGTCCGCGACCTGCGCACCGGCGAGATCACCGAGGCCGAACCGGGCGTCCTCATCCAGACCTGCGTGTCCGCCGCCGCGGGCCCCTGTGACATCGAACGGTAGGAGCACCTTGACCGCCATCGACCCCACCGCCCACCTGACCGCGGAGCAGATCGAGGAGCTCGGCCGCGAGCTGGACGCGATCCGCGACGAGGTGATCGCCGGCCGCGGCGAGAAAGACGCCGCCTACATCCGCAAGGTCATCTCGGCACAACGCAAGCTCGAGCTGGTCAGCCGGGGCGTGCTGCTGTTCTCGCTCTTCCCGCCCGCGTGGCTGATCGGCACCGCCGGTCTGTCCGTGGCGAAGATCATGGACAACATGGAGATCGGCCACAACATCCTGCACGGCCAGTGGGACTGGATGCGCGACCCGAAGATCCACTCCACCACCTGGGAATGGGACCACGTCTCGCCGGCCGACCAGTGGAAGCACTCGCACAACGAGCTGCACCACACGTACACCAACGTGATCGGCAAGGACAACGACCTCGGCTACGGCATCATGCGCGTCGACGAGGACCAGAAGTGGCACCCGTTCCACCTCGGCCAGCCGCTGTGGAACTTCATCAACGCCTGCTTCTTCGAGTACGGCATCGCAGCGTACGACCTTGAACTCGGCAAGAACCTGCACAAGCGCCGCCGCAAGAACCCGGAGTTCCGCGCGCGGGCCAAGGCCGTGGGCCGCAAGATCCGCAAGCAGGTACTCAAGGACTACGTGATCCACCCGCTGCTGTCGGGCCCGTCGTTCCTCCCCACGCTCGCCGCCACGTTCACCGCGAACCTGGTCCGCAACATCTGGTCCCACTCAGTGATCATGTGCGGGCACTTCCCCGAGGGAGTGCAGGTCTTCGAGCGTCGGTCGATCAAGGGCGAGACGCGCGGCCAGTGGTACCTGCGCCAGATGATGGGCTCGGCGAACATCAGCGGCAGCAGGGCCATGCACTTCATGACCGGCAACCTGTCGCACCAGATCGAGCACCACCTGTTCCCGGACCTGCCGAGCAACCGGTACGCCGAGGTCGCGGTGAAGGTACGCGCGCTGTTCGAAAAGTACGAGCTGGAGTACGTCACCGGGCCGCTGCCCAAGCAGGTGTTCTCCGCGTGGCGCAAAGTCTTCCGGCTCTCGCTCCCGAACAGCAAACCCAAGATCAAGACGCCGGACCGCGAGCAGGAACTCGTCGCGGCCTGAATCCCGGTATCGCTTCAGATCTCTCGGCCGTACCGGCGGCACCGCTGGGCTCGGTGAGATCCGTTGCGGACGGTGGGCGGCCGCGACAGCAGATCGTACGACACGGGATCCGGGCAGCCCGGCGTCCGGCCACGCCGCCCAGACCTGCGCCACAAGCTCAGCACACACCCCGGCCCCCGTCGACGTGAGCCGGGTAGCGCTGCACTCACGGCAGGGCACGAGCCCGGCGGCTTCACTCCCGCAGACCGAACCCGGAAACAGCCAGCCGCTGGACGCGACGACACTGGACGGCGAGCTGATGGTGTGGGAGCGGGACCGGCTGGCGTTCGAGCAGCCACAGCAGCGGCTCCCGCGGCGCAGGGCACCTGGCGCTCAGGCGGCACGGGAGCGGCCGGCGCAAGGCTGCGGCGCGGGAGTGGCTGGCGTCGCGGCGGCCGGGGTGGAGGGACTGCGCTTCAAGCCGCTGGACGAGTCCTACCGCAAGGGCGTGCCGTCGTGGCGGAAGTACAAGGTACGGGTCACCACCGAAGCCATGATCGGCGCGGTCACCGGGTCGATTGCCGCGCCCCGCACGCTGCTGGGCCGCCACGACCCGTCGGGCCGCCTGCAGTACGTCGGCCGCAGCACCACTCTGTCCCGGGCCGCCGGCCGCGCTGTGGCCGACCAACTGGCCCGGCCGCACGGCGCGCACCCGTGGACGGGCTGGACATTTCGGCAGGGCGGGGAACGCAGCGCCCCCTCGATGCCGTCCTGGTGCAGCCCGATGCCGTGACGGAAGTCGACGCCGACGTCGCCCGCGACAGCGCCGGACGGTGGCGGCACCCGGCCCGCCCCCCACCACATCCGCGCGGACGTCGACGTCCAGGAGGTGACGCTGTCCGGCGACGGCGGCGCTTTGCCATGAGTCAGGGCCGGGCCGTGGTCGGCTCGATGGGCGGGCCGACCACGTCGGCGGGGGTGAGCTTCCGGCCGCAGCTCCAGGTAGCAGCGCAGCCGAACACCGGGCTGACCGGCATCCCGCGTCGTGTGCCCTGCTGTGGCCGTCGCCCACCGGTCGGCGAGCAGCTGCTGGAAGGCCAGGGCCGTGGCGTCGTCGGCGGCCTCGACGTCGACCAGGCCCGGCCGGCTTACGTGCGTCTGGTTGATCGGGTCCATGTACGGCACTGAGCCCGGGTGCCTCTGGAGGGTTGCGCTGATCCGGGGGCATCACCCGACCGAGTGGATCGGGCCCGGGGGGGCCGGCGTGCCCCCTACGCGGTCCGCAAGCTCGCCCACGGACATCTTCCGCCAGGCCGGCATCACATCGATATCGACGTCGACCGGCATCAGATCACCTCGTCCAGCTCGGCCTGAATCTGCGCCGCTTCGACGTCACGCGCGACGGCCTGGGCAAGCAGCATCCGCAGCAGGAGCACGATGAGCGCGACCCCCAGGATGGCCACGCCAACCCCGCCCATGATGACGGTGACGCCCGGGTCGGCCCGCTGCCCCGGCGCGTTGAGGACCGTGACCGCGAACCACAGGAGGGCAGCCGCCACGATCGCCCCGATCACGACGTCCACGTACCGGAAGGCGGCATGGGAGAACACGGTTCCGCGCCGCACCATCGTCACCAGCCGCCATACACAGATCAGGGCAGCCTGGGCCGACACCATGCCCAGGATCGTGATCACACGCAGCGGGGTCAGCGGGAGCGACCCGTCCTCCGGGTCGGTGGCCAACGCCCACACCATCAATGCCTGGACGAACACCGTGCCGGCGAGCACCACCACAAGCACGGTGCGCAGCGCACGCACTGCCAGCTTTCCCACGCCTCACCCCTTCCATCGAATCGCGATAGAAATCTATCGAAATTCGATAGGTTAAACAAGGGCTGGGACGCAGGGTGGGCGGCAGTTCCGCACCGCGGCGGGACGCGATCGCCCCCTCCCGTGACATGGAGTTCTCGCAAGCCTTCACCGTGACCGATGACGAGATCATCGCTCGAACACGGGCCGAGACAGTGAGCTGCCTGCACCAGCCTCTGTGGAGGTTGTCGCCGAGCGGGCCATGGCGGATACCCAGGCAGCCGACGGCCCGGATGGAGGGCATCGAGGGCGACGTGGACGCTGCCGAAGCCGATGCCGGCCACCCCGTGACTGATCCAGCCCTGCTGCCGGGGCGAGCCAGCCAGCTGAAGCGGGACGGTCATCCAGACACACAGATGTGCCTCACCTACTAATGCCGCCGCCGTAAGGAGCCTGTGCGCGAGGGTGACCATGTGCTGACACCACCGATCGAGCCGACGCCGGCGCAGGCCCGAGACATCCTGCCGCGCCCCGGCGAGGTTCCGGGTCTGCTCCTGCAGCAGAAGGCAGACGGCTACCGGTCTCTCACGTTCCTGACGTTGCGCGGCGTTCCATCCTTGGCAACGTAGGCCAGACGGGTCACGTCACGAGCCAGCAACTCCTGGCGATCGAGCAGTTCAGAACACTGATGATCTCGTTCCGCTGCGTGATTCGGCTCCTCCTTCTCAGCGCAATTGCTCGGGCAGTCCGACGATGATGCCCTCCGGACTGCGGAGACAACAGAGCAGACAACTGTCCTCGAACCGGGCAACCTCACCGACGAGTTCAGCGCCGTAAGGGCGCAAGCGGGCAACGACGTCCTCGATGTCGTCGACGGCGAACACGACGCGGTGCATGCCCAGAATGTTGTGCGGCCGGTCGCGCGGCCCGGCGCTGATCGCCGCGGGGCTGCGGTACTTCGCCAGCTCGAGCCTACTGTGGCCGTCCGGGGTCCGGACCATCGCGATGTCACAGCGGACGCCGTCAAGACCGTTGCACCGGTCAGCGAAGAGACCCTCACCCCCCTGCCCTCCAGCCCCATGCCGAGCTCCACGAAGAACGCGATGGCGGCATCCATGTCCTCCACCACGATGCCCACGCCGTCCATCCGCTGAACCGCCGCTGCCGGTTTCCCCTTCTCCCTCATGTGGCTGCCCAGTTCAGGGCCATAACCGCAGTTCAGCGCACCCAACCCCGAGGTTTCAACGGCACCGGCGGGAGTTCGAGAGCGGACAGTCGGCAACCCTCGTTGCCGTACACTTCACCGAAGCGGGCCCTCTCCATCCACTCCTTCCGGGCCTTGCACGGGTCCTCTCCAGTCGGGTCACAGACCGAGCACGACGGACTTCCACTCCAAGAACTGCGCGATGCCCTCGAACCCCGATTCACGCCCGAGCCCCGACTGCTTGAAGCCACCGAACGGCAAGGTGTCATCGAATGACAAGTTCGTGTTGACCCAGACGAAGCCGGCATCGAGCTCCGCTGCCACACGGTGTGCTCGCGAGACATCCTTGGTCCAGACGGTGGCGGCCAGCCCGTAGGAGGTCCCATTGGCAATCTCGAGCGCCTCCTCGACGGTGTCGAACGGCGTGAGCACCAGGACGGGACCGAAGATCTCCTCTCGAGCGATCCGAACGCTCGGATCGCTCGCTACACAGACCGTCGGCTCGAAGTAGAAGCCTTCCCGGTCGACCGCCCGGCCACCCACCAATACTTCTGCGCCCTCGACGACTCCGCCTTCAACGTAGTCGAGGACCCGTGCTCGCTGCTTCTCACTGATCAGCGGACCGAGACGAGTCGACTCCAGGAGGCCGTGGCCCACCGTCCACTCCCGCGCGGCATCGACCACCCTCGATGAGAGCTCGTCGAGGACTGTCCGCTGCACCAGCAGGCGAGAGCCGGCGAAACACATCTGACCCGCATTCACGAAGATCGAGAACGCCGTCGTCTCAGCCGCTCGGTCCAAGTCGGCGTCGTCGAACACGATCACCGGCGATTTGCCACCCAACTCGAGCGACACCCGCTTGAGGTCGTTGGCGGAGGCTTCGACGATCTTCTTGCCCACCTCGGTCGATCCCGTGAAGGAGATCTTGCGAACCTTGGGGTGCGCGACGAGGGCGGCACCAGCCTCGTGCCCCAGGCCGGGAACAATGTTGACGACACCTGGCGGGAATCCCGCCTCACAGACCAGCTCGCCAAGTCGCAGCGCCGACAGCGGAGTCTCTTCTGCCGGCTTGAGCACGACGGTGCATCCCGCGGCCAACGCCGGCGCCAACTTCTGCGCGGCCATGAGAAGCGGCATGTTCCACGGCGTGATCAATCCGACCACGCCGACCGGTTGCCGGACGCCATAGCCGTGAAACGCCGGGCCGAACTCGCCCAGGGGCCGTTCGTCCGGCACGCTGAGAGTCGCTGTCGTTCCCTCGATCTTGGTTGCCCATCCGGCGTAGTAGCGGAGGGATTCCACCGAACCCTGGACGTTGAGGTCGCGGGCAAGCCAGATGGGTTGTCCTTGGTTCCGCACTTCGAGCTCAGCGAACTCCTCAGCGTGCTGTTCAAGGAGGTCGGCCAGATTCCACAGAAGCTTCTGGCGCTTGGCGGGTGTCATTCGGCGCCATGCGACGGAGCGCATGGCGCGCTCAGCCGCCTCAACCGCAAGGTCGATGTCGGCCGCTCCCCCGCGCGCCACCGACGCGAGCCGTTGTGCGGTCGCGGGGTCGTACGTCGCGAAGCTGCGGCCGTCCTGGGCGGGCTGCCATTTTCCGTCGATGAGCATCCCGCGCTCAGAGGAGACGAACTTCGCAACCTCGGGCGAGACCTCGGGAATACCGGTCATCACATTCCTTCCATGACTAGGGCGAGCTTGACGGTCTGGCTCGGGATGGCGGCCCCGGTGCGGGCGTCCTCGAAATGCCTGGTCGATCTGGTCGAACGGTAAGCCCTGACGAGTCGATCGATCGGAAACGGCCTGCTGCGACGCACCAGGCTATGCACCCACTGGCTTGTCAGGCCGCCTGGTTCGTCTTGGACCGGGTGTGCTTGATGAGCAGATAGCCGATGCCGAGGATGGCCGACCACACCGCCCACACGTACAGGCCGAGGCGGGTGTCGGCGTCGCTGGCCATCAGGCCGATGATGAAGAGCAGCGCGGCCATGGCGACCCAGTTGGTGACCGGGGCACCCGGCATCCGGAAGTCGGAGGCGGGCAGCAGTCCGGCACGTACCCGGGAGCGGTAGCGCAGGTGTGCGGCAAGGATCACGATCCAGGTCCACAGCCCGGCACACGTGGCGATCGAGGTGATGTAGATGAATGCCTTGTGCGGAGCGACGGCGTTGACGACAACGCCGGTGCCCATCACCAGCGCCGAGAGGGCCAGGGCGGGCAGGGGCAGCCGGCGCCCGCTGAGCTTCTTCAGCGAAGCCGGGGCCTCCCCGTTGACGGCCAGTCCGCGCAGCATCCGGCCGGTGGAGTACATGCCGGAGTTGCAGGAGGACAGGGCAGCGCTGAGGATGACGAAGTTCATGATTCCGGCCGCGCCGGGGATGCCGACCTTGGCGAAGACCTGCACGAAGGGGCTGACTCCCGGGGTGTATTGCGTCCAGCTGAAGACCGACAGCAGGACGATCAGCGCGCCGAGGTAGAAGATCCCTATGCGGACGGGCACGGAGTTGATTGCCTTGCGGATGCTTTCCCTGGGGTTTTCTGCCTCGCCTGCGGTGATGCCGATGAGCTCGATGCCGCCGTAGGCGAAGATGACGCCCTGCATGGCGATCATGGACTGCCACGCACCATGCGGTGCGAAGCCACCGTCCTGCCACAGGTGGCTGATCGAGGCGCTGTCACCGGCGGTGGAGAATCCGAAGGTGAGGACACCGACACCGATGACGATCAGGGCGAGAATGGCGATGACCTTGATTGCGGAGAACCAGAACTCCAGTTCGCCGAAGAGCTTCACGGAGACCAGATTGGTGACGAAGAGCACCACCAGCGCGACGGCGGCAGTGGTCCAGGTGGGAATCGCGGGCCACCAGTAGTTGATGTACGCGCCTGCGGCGGTCACCTCGGCCATGCACACGGCGGTCCACAGGGCCCAGTAGCTCCAGCCGGTGGTGAAACCCGCGAAGGGGCCCAGGAACTCACGGGCGTGGTCGGCGAAACTGCCGGAGGTCGGGCGGTAGGTGAGCATCTCGCCCAGGGCCCGCATGATGAAGAAGACGATGATGCCGCCTACGGCGTAACAGGCGATCAGGCTGGGCCCGATGGCTGCGATGCCTTGGCTGGATCCGTAGAAGAGGCCCGTTCCGAGGGCTCCGCCGATGGCGATCATCTGGATCTGGCGGGATCCAAGCCCACGGCGGTAGCCCTCTTCGGGCGTGGTCTGGGTTGCGGTCTGGCTGTCACCGTGGTCCTGCTCGGTCTGTGCTGCGGTCATGATGGCGCACCTTTCTTTCCACCGCGTCTGTCGGGGGCACGGGTGCGGTGGGGTCCAGGAGGACGACTCCGTGGGGCAGTCGCTGGGGCGTTGGTGAGGGAGTGCACGGAGGCGGTGTCCTCGCCTTCCGGCGGCGGTGCGGGGTCTTCCGACGCCGATGTCGATGAGGCGGGGCAGGATGCGGCCCAGGACTGCCAGGCCAAGCGGTGGAGAACTACGTCGCCCGGGTCGCAGGTCGTGCTTCCGGTGCACCGGTGGTCTGGTATGCGGATCCGACGTCGTTTCCGGGCTGGTCGGCGGCCCGGAAACGACGGGGACGGATCACAGGTAGATGGACTGGTACTGCAGGTAGGCGGCCATGCCTTCGGGGCCGAGCTCTCGGCCGAGCCCGCTGTTCTTGAAGCCGCCCAACGGCGAGCCGGGGTCGGCGCGGAAGCGGTTGATGCCGACGGCGCCGGTGCGCACTCGGCGGGCCACCGCGGCTCCACGCTCCGGGTCGGCTGTCCAGACGCTGCCGCCGAGTCCGTAGTCGGAGTCGTTGGCGATGCGGACGGCTTCGTCGGTGTCGTCGTAGGCGATGAGGGAGAGCACCGGGCCGAAGATCTCCTCGCGGGCGATGGTCGCGTTGTTGTCCACGTCGGCGAAGATGGTCGGCTCGACGAACCAGCCCTTTTCCTGTCCCTTCGGGCGGCCGCCGCCGGTCGTCACCCGGCCGCCCTCGGCCAGGCCCTTGGCGATGTACGCCTCCACCCGGTCGCGCTGGACGGCGGTGGCGAGCGGTCCGACCCGGGTTTCGGGGTCCAGGGCGTCGCCGATGCGCTGGGAGCGCACCAGCTCGGTGAAGGCGTCGACCACCTCGGTGTAGCGGCTTCGCGGGGCGAGCACCCGGGTACCGAGGTGACAGGTCTGACCGCTGTTGATCATGGTGGCGGTGAAGAGGTTTTCACCGATCTTCTCCAGGTCGAGATCGGCGTCGTCCAGGATGATCGCCGCGGACTTGCCGCCGAGTTCCAGGGTGACCGGACGCAGCAGCCGCCCACAGGTCTCGGCGATGGCCCGCCCGGCGGCCGTCGAGCCAGTGAAGGCGACCTTGTCGACGCCCGGGTGGGCGACCAGGTACGCACTGACCTCGCGGCCCGCCGGGACGATGCTGATCACGCCGGCCGGCACCCCCGCCGCCTCCGCGGCCTCGGCGAGCAGGAACGCGTCGAGCACGGTCTCGGGCGACGGCTTGAGCACGACAGTGCAGCCGGTGGCCATCGCGGGCGCGAGCTTGAACATGCTCAGCATCTGCGGGTAGTTCCACGGCACGATGGCCGCGACCACACCGACGGGCACCCTGCGTACCTGGGTGGAACCGCCGAAGAACCCAGGACGGATCTCATCGAACGCGGTCTCCCTGGCCAGCTTGGCGTAGTAGCGCAGCACGATCGACGGGACGTGGCCCTCGCGCGTGCGGGAGACGGCGATCGGCATGCCGTTCTGGCTGCTGACCCGCTGGGCGAACCCCTCGGATCGCTCGTCGATCGCGTCGGCGAAGCGTTCCATGACCTCGGCACGGCGGTGCGGCTCCCAGTCGGCCCAGCCTCCCGGCGTGTCGAAGGCCTTGCGTGCCGCGGTGACGGCGGCGTCGATGTCGGCCTCGGCACCGTCCGGCACCTGGCCCAGGGGCTGCTCGGTGCTGGCGTTGACGGGCGTGATCAACCGGTCGGTGCTGGGCGATACCCAGGCGCCGCCGATGTAGAGGGCGTCGTAGCGCGTTTCCACGATGAGTCTCCTTCTTCCTTCGGTGTTCCATGACGTTGCTCGGCGAGCGGTGGCCTGAAGTGGGGCCGACTCCTTCGTGGGCGCCGGGCGTCCGGTCCTGCCGCTCAGGCGAACGTCAGGACGGGTTTGATGGTCAGGCCCTTCGCCATGTCCTCCGCGGCCTGGTTGATGTCTGCGAAGGGGTAGGTCTTGATGACCCGGTCGATGGGGAGGCGGCCTTGCTGGTAGAGGTCGACGAGCTTGGAGATGAAGGTGCGCGGCACGCTGTCGCCCTGGTGGATGCCCCGCACCGTCCGTCCGAACAGCAAGGTGGACACGTTGAAGGTGACCTCGGAAGCGGGTCCATCCGCGCCGATCAGACCGCAGATGCCGCCTTGGTTGAGGACGTCGACGCACTGGCGCAGCACACTGGGCACGCCCGTGGTCTCCACCGTGTAGTCGAGTCCCAGACCGCCGGTGATCTCCCGAAGGCCGGCGACGACGTCGCCGTCGGCTGCGTTGACCACGTGCGTGGCGCCCAGTTCCTTGGCCAACTCCAGACGGGCTCCGTTGATGTCGACGACGGCGATGGTGGTGCAGCCCGTGATCACCGCGGCCATCAGGGAGCTGATGCCGACCCCGCCCGCGCCGAAGACGGCGATACTGCTGCCGGCCTCCGGGCGCAGGGAGTTGAGGACTCCGCCCGCGCCGGTCTGTATGCCGCAGCCCAGCGGGGCCAGCAACTCCAGGGGCGCAGCCCGGTCGATCTTGACCACATTGCGCTCGGTGGCCAGGGCGTGGGTGGCGAAGGACGACTGACCGAAGAAGCCGCCGTGCACGTCCCCCTCCGCGCGGTGCAGCGCTGTGCTGCCGTCGGCGCGGGTACCTGCGAAATTGCGGGCTGCGAGCTGGTCGCAGTATGCGGGGCGCCCCTGGACGCACATGCGGCAGGCGCCGCACGAGTTGAAGGTGAGCACGACGTGGTCACCGGGTTCGACGTAGCTCACTCCGTCGCCGACGGCCTCGACCACGCCGGCGCCCTCGTGTCCGAACACCGCCGGCAGCGGAAACGGCCGCAGTTGGTCGCGGGCATTCAGATCCGTGTGGCAGATACCGACGCCGACCAGCCGGACGACGACCTCTCCTGCACGGGGTTCGTCCAGCTCAAGGGGCACCAGGCGAAACGGTGCACCCCGGTCCTCCGTCACAGCGGCGGTGATGCGCATCTCTCGGTTCCTTCGCCAGAGGGGGGTGGTTTCAACGGGGGCCGGTCGTGGCCGGCAGCCACTGCCGCACGCGGGGTCGGCGGAGGGCGCCTGTCATCGCGCGCCGACGGACGGGCTCACGTCCACCGCCGCCTTGAGGAACTGGTCGTTTTCTGCCGCGGTGCCGATCGTGACTCTCAACGCGCCCTCAGGGCAGGGGCGTACAAGCACCCCGCGCTCCTGGCACGCGGCGGCGAACCGCGCAGACAGGCTCCCCACCGGCAGATACAGGAAGTTGGCGTGGGATCTGGGAAGGGAGAAGCCTGTCGCCTCCAAGAACGCGTGCACTCGCTCGCGCTCCCGGACAACTGCCGTGACCCGCTCGTGCAGTTCCTCCCGGGCCGTCGACGTCAGCGAGGCAAGCGCGGCAGCCTGTGCGAGAGCGGAGACCCCGAACGGTATGCCCAGCCGGCGTACCAGGTCGACGATCTGCGGAGCGCCCACGAGATAGCCGACGCGCAGACCGGCCAGGCCGTATGCCTTGCTGAACGTCCGCAACGCCACCACGTTGGGGTGCTGGGCGGCGAGGGCGACACCGTCTGCCGCGGTGGGGTCGTCGACGTACTCGCGGTACGCCTCGTCCACCACGACGAGCACATGGTCGGGCAGGGCGTTGACGAAGCTGCGCAGTTCCTCGGCACCGGCCACGGTGCCGGTCGGGTTGTTGGGGGTGCAGACCAGCACCACCCGGGTCCGGTCGGTGACCCGCGCCGCCATTGCCGCCAGGTCGTGCCTGTGCTCGCTCAGTGGCACAGTGACGGGCACAGCACCTGTGGCGATGGTGACGTTGCGGTAGAGCGGGAAGCTCGGATCGGCGAACACGACCTCGTCGCCCCGCCCGGCGAAAGCCCAGATGAGGTCCCGGATCAGGGCCGAAGAGCCGGTACCGACCGCGACCGCGTCCTGTGGGACGTTCAGGAGGCCGGCCAGAGCGGTTACCAGCTGGGTGCCGGCGAAGTCCGGGTAGCGGTTGACCTCGTCCAGTTGAGCCGCCATGGCGGCCCGCACGCTGTCCAGCGGCCCGAAGGGCGATTCGTTCGAGGCCAGCTGGACGAAGTCGGTTTGTCCGCCGTCCGCGGGAGCGCGGCCGGGCCGGTACTTCGGAAGCGCCTCGAGATGTGCGCGCACCGGCACTGTTGAAGTCGGATGCATGTCGTTCCTCTCACATTGAGCAGCGGGACGCCGTCGTCGCGGGACTCCCGGCGGCATCCGGAATTCCATGGCCGTGAGCACGGTCGAGCGTGCGACGCACATTTCATGGTTGGTACGGCGGGGCGGCCGAGCGGCCCCGCCGCGTATTGCTCAGTTACAGGGGCAGGGGGATCAGCCGAGTCCGTCAGCGCCGACCTGGACGGCCGACTCGTCCAGCACGGCGTCAGCGATGGGCTGCGGGCGCCCGTCGAGGTCAAGGACCGGGGAGGCCTCCTTGTACCAGGACTCGATCACCGCGTTGCCCCAGAAGTCGCGGCGGCGGTCGTCCTTCACGTTCCAGCGGTAGGTCTCGTGGTCGGGGTCGCCGGTGTAATAGTCGGAGGTGTAGATCTCCACCCGGTGGCCGTCGGGGTCGCGCAGGTAGAGGTAGAAGGCGTTGGAGACGCCATGCCGGCCCGGACCGCGTTCGATGTGGTGCTCCTTGCGCAGCGAGCCGAAGATGTCGGCGCAGCGCAGCACCTGGTGCGACTCGTGGGTGGCCACGCCCAGGTGGTGCAGGCGCGGTCCGGCGCCGCCGGTGAAGGCGACGTCGTGGACGGTCTGCTTGCGGTACATCCAGGCCGCGTACAGCTCGTGCTCGTCGCCCTCGATGGTCTCCGAGCAACCGAAGCCCAGGGACTTGTAGTGGGCGTAGGCGGCGGGGATGTCGGGGGTGCAGATGTTGAAGTGGTCCAGGCGGGCGATCTCGGCGCCGTGACGGATGTCGTAGCGCTGGATGAGCCGCTCGGCACGGTCGATCTCGTGGAAGAACTCCACGGGGAAGCCGAGCGGGTCGACGACGCGGACGGCGTCGCCGACGCCGACGGTGCCCTCGCCCTTCTTCACCCGCTTGACGGGCCGGCCAAGGTCGGTGAAGAACTTCTCCGCCTTGTCGACGTCCTCCGGGGTGCGCACCCTATAGGACAGGTGGTCGAGCGCGGCGATGTCACCCTTGCGCAGTACGAGCGAGTGGTGGGTGAGCTCGTCCGTGCCGCGCAGGTACAGCGATTCCTTGTCCTCGTGCTGCACGTAGAAGCCGAGCATGTCGACCCAGAACCAGCGGGCGGCGCCCAGGTCGGTGACAGCGAGCTGCGCATAGGCGGAACGGATGACGTCAGGAGCATTCGGGTTCGTGGGGGCGCTCATGAGCTGGCTCCGAAACGAGGAGTGTGGACGTCGCCGAGGGCGACGTGGACGATCTTCGACTCGGTGTAGAAGTCGATCGAGTGGGCGCCGCCCTCACGGCCGACGCCGGAGGCCTTGACCCCGCCGAAGGGGGTGCGCAGGTCGCGCACGTTGTGGGAGTTGATCCAGAGCATTCCGGACTCGACGGCGTGGGCGATGCGGTGGCCGAGCTTGAGATTGGAGGTCCAGATGTAGGCGGCCAGGCCGAACTGGGTGGCGTTGGCCAGCTCGATCGCCTCCTCCTCGGTATCGAAGGGGGCGACGGCGACGACCGGGCCGAAGATCTCCTCCTGGAAGATCCGGGCATCGCGCTCGACGTCCGCGAACACCGTCGGCTGGAGGTAGTTGCCCTCGGACAGGTGCGCCGGCCGTTCGCCGCCCGCGACCAGGCGGGCCTCCTTCTTGCCGATCTCGACGTAGTTCAGCACGCGTTCGTAGTGCTCGGGGTGGACCAGCGCACCCACCTCGGTGGCCGGGTCGGAGGGGAGCCCGACGCGGACGTTGGCGGCCCGCTCGGCCAGGCGGCGGGTGAACTCCTCGTACACGGGCCGCTCGACGAGGACCCGTGAACCGGCGGTGCAGCGTTCGCCGTTGAGGGAGAACACACCGAAGACGACCGAGTCGAGGGCGGCGTCGAGGTCGGCGTCGGCGAAGACGATGGCCGGGGACTTGCCGCCCAGTTCCATCGAGGTCGTCTTCAGGTGCTGGGCGGAGGAGCGGATGATGTGCCGGCCGGTGTCGGTGGAGCCGGTGAAGGAGATCAGCGGCACGTCCGGGTGGTCGACCAGGGCCTGGCCGGCCTCCTCGCCGATGCCGTGCACGATGTTGACCACGCCGGCCGGGACCCCGGCCTCGGCGAAGATCTCCGGCCACAGCGACGCGGACAGCGGGGTCCACTCGGCGGGCTTGAGGATCAGGGTGCACCCGGAGGCCAGCGCGGGGGCCAGCTTCCAGCTCTCCAGCATGAACGGGGTGTTCCACGGCGTGATCAGTCCGGCGATCCCGACCGGCTGGCGTACGACGTAGGAGAACTGCTCCTCGCCCTGGCGGAAGGCCTCCTCGCCGAGGGCGACGATGACGTCGGCGAAGTAGCGGAAGTTCTCCGCCGCGCGCCGGGCCTGGCCCTTCGCCTGGGTGATCGGCAGGCCGGAATCGTAGGACTCGAAGGCGGCGAGCCGGTCGTGCCGGGCTTCGACGGCGTCGGCGATGCGGTACAGGGTGTTCGCCCGGGCCCGGCTGGACAGGGCAGCCCACTCGGGGAACGCGGCCTGGGCCGCGGTGACGGCCCGGTCCATGTCGGCGGCCGATCCGCGCGCGGCCTGGGCGTAGGCGGTGTTGGAGACGGGATCGGCGACGTCGAATGTCCGGCCGTCGGCGGCGTTGACGAGTTCTCCCGCGATCCAGTGCTGGATGGCGGAGGGCAGGCCCTCGGGCTTCTCGGGGGTGCTCACTTGACGGCTCCGATCTGTGCGGTGAGGTCGCCGCCCTCGGCGAGCAGCGCGCGGATCTTGGTCAGACCCGCCTCGGTGGGCGTCGTCAGCGGCGGGCGGACGTGGGCTGAGGCGATCCGTCCCTGCTGGGCCAGCACCCATTTGGCGGGGGCGGGGTTGGTCTCCACGAACAGCAGGTCCACCAGCGGGTGCAGCCGGTAGTGCAGGTCACGGGCGGCGTCGAACTCGCCGGCCTCCCACAGCTCGTACATGCGGGCCACCGCGCCGGGCGCGAGGTTGGCAACCGCGCTCACGAACCCGGCCCCACCCAGCGCCATCAGCGGCAGGCACAGCAGCTCGATACCGGACCACACCAGCAGCGAGCGGCCACAGGCATGCACCACGCGCGAGAAGTGCTCGAAGTCCTTCGTCGTCTCCTTCACTCCGACGAAGTTCTCGAAGTCGGTGAACAGCCGCTTCACCGTCTCCGGTGCGATGTCCACGGCCGTGCGCGAGGGCACGTTGTACGCGACGATCGGCATGTCCGGGAACTCCCGGGCCACCGTCGCGTACCACTGGTAGAGCGCCTCTTGGGTGGGCCGCGCGTAGTAGGGCGTGATGACGAGGGCGGCGTCCGCGCCCAACTCCTGTGCGGCAGCCGTGATTTCGATGGTCTCGTCGAGCTTGTGGGAGCCGGTGCCGGGCAGGAATGGCACCCGGTCGCCGATCTCCTCGGCCGCGGTGCGCATGCCGGCGATCCGCTCGGCGGCGCTCTGGGCACTCGGCTCGCCGGTGGAGCCGCCCAGCGAGATGCCGTGCGAGCCGGACTCGAGCTGGAAGCGGATCAGAGAGCGGAGGCTGTCGTGGTCGACGGCGCCGTCCGCCGTGAACGGCGTGATGAGCGGGGCGATGGACCCGCGGATGGCCGACGGGTCGCTGCGGAACTTCACTGTGATTCTCCCTTGCACCAGTTCTTGTATGCGTCCTGCCAGGCCGGCCCCAGTGGATACAGGCCGTCGACGCTCTCGCCCGCGGCGACCTGCTCGGTGATGAACCGCTCCTGCCGCTCCTGCTCCCGCGCGTCGACGATCAGTTCCTCGGCGAGGTCGGGGGGTACGACGATCACTCCGTCCGCGTCGCCGACGATCAGGTCTCCGGGCTGGACCAGGGCCCCGCCGCAGGCGATCGGCACCCCGGTGTCCCACGGAACGTGCCGGCGGCCCAGAACGGAGGGGTGGGCACCTGCCGCGAAGACCGGCAGGCCCAGGCCGGCGATGGCGGCGGAGTCGCGGACGGCGCCGTCGGTGACGACCCCGGCCGCGCCCCGTTTGAGGGCGCGCAGGGCGAGGATGTCTCCGAGGGTGCCGGCGGTCTCATCCCGCCGGGCGTCCATCATCAGGACATGTCCGGGCCGCAGCTCCTCGATCGCCCGCTTCTGGGCGTTCATCCCCGTGCCGTACCGCTTGAACAGGTCCTCCCGCAGCGGCAGGTAGCGCAGGGTGTGCGCCACACCGACCATCGCCTGGTCGCCGCGTCCCACGCGCTGGACGCCGTCGATCGACATGTGCGGCAGACCGCGCGCACGCATCTGTGCGCTGAGTGTCGCCACCGCGACCGAACGCAGCCCGTCGGCCAGGCGGGGATCCAGGACCGGCTCCGGCACGTAGGCCGAACCGTAGGCGGACTCGCGCTCGGCCAGGTCGGCCTTGGGCATCGCCCCGTACGCAGCGAGCGTGCCGCCCTGGCTGACCGGATTGCGCAACCGGCCACTCGACAGTTCATCGGCACTGACCTCGACTTCGACGATGTCGCCGGGCTTGACCACAGAGGCGCCTGCCGGAGTGCCGGTGAGAATGACGTCCCCCGCCTCCAGGGTCACCAGTCGCGACAGGTCGGCGACCAGCTGTCCGAAGGGGAACAGCAGGGCGTCGGTGGTGTCGTCCTGCACCAGTTCGTCGTTCACCCACGTCCGCAGCCGCAGCGCGTCCGGATCGATCTGACGGGCATCCAGCAGCCGCGGTCCGAGCGGTGTGAAACCGTCAGCTCCCTTGGAGCGCAGGTTGGAGCCGCGGTCGGCGTACCGCAGGTCGTAGAGGCCCGCGTCGTTGGCGGCCGTGACCCAGCGGACGTGCGACCAGCCGTCCTCAGGACTCACGCGTTGTGCGCGCGAGCCGATGACGAGCGCGATCTCTCCCTCGAAGCCGAGGAGTTCGCAGCCCGCCGGGCGGACGAGGTCGTCACCGGTGCCGGCCAGGGAGGACGGCGGCTTGAGGAAGTACGACGGCTGCGACGGCACCCGCCCGCGTTCGGCGGCACGGCTGGGGTAGTTGAGATGGACGGCGATGATCTTGGAGGGGTACGTCCCCAGTGGGTGTGGCATCAGGACTGCTCCATAAAGGCGCGGTGCTCGGCCTGGAACGGGTCACGGGCCGGAGCGCCGGCCGTGCGGGCGAGGTCGTCTCGCAGCGGCCGGGAATCGGATTGGGGACTCGGGGAGGCTGTCATCGGCTCGTCGCACCTGCTCACTGGCCGGCGGCGCTGCCCGCGGCCACCGGGATCTCGGCACTCGGGGCCTTCGACGGCACGGCGCCGCGGAGCAGTTCGATCAGGCCGGTGACGTTCTCGGGCGCGGAGTTGCCTCGCCACGCGACGTGCTGGTCTTCTCTGCACACGAGGAAGGCGTGGTCGTGTTCCTCGCCCGCTACGCCTTCCGGGACATCGATGACGGTGAGCGGCACTCCTGAAGCGGCTGCGGCGTCGATCAGTTCGGCCAGGTCGCCTCGGTCGCCGAAGCTCAAAAGTGTGTAGCCCTGCCCGAACTCGTCGTACACGGAAGTGGTGTCGTCGAGCCAGAAGTGCGGGGCTCGGCAACCCGGGACCGTGGACGGGACGAAGGAGCCCATCGAGTAGGAGGGTGCCTGCTCGCCGTCGTAGCTGATGATGGGCGATGTGTCGTATACGTAGCCGAAGTTGAGGCCGGCGGCAGCGAACTGCTGGACATTGAACTCGTATGCCTCACGGCCGATCCGCTCACGGGCTTCCCGGCCCTCGTCGGAATCCTCCTCGATCACATTCGGGATGCGGGATCGGGCGATCTTCTGCTGGTGGTTCATCACGAACCGGGACACCTGGTCGGTGATGGGCTGGCGCTCGGCCTCGTAGGCGTCGAGGATGCCGTAGTCGGCCCAGCCGGAGAGATGCGCCCCGAGCAGCCAGGTGAGGTTGAGTCCGTCGGCGATGCCTGCGTTCATGCCGTAACCGGCGTAGGGCACCCACAGGTGGCAGGCGTCGCCGGCGATGAAGATGCGGCCATCGCGGAACCGGTCCGCGACCATCCGCCGCGCGACCCAGTCCTCGCGGGAGACGATCTCGTACTCGAAGCTCTCGTCGACTCCGAGGATCGTGCGGATCGCCTCGTCACGGTCGACGGAGCCGTCGGCGGCCTCTTGTTCGGTGAGGTAGTTGTGGACGATGAAGACCTCGCGGCCGTCAATCGCGTACACGTGGCCGTTGCGCCGGGGGTTGAAGGTGTAGTAGCCCCAGGCGGGGGCACCAGGCATGAGCTCGTACAGCTTCGGAGCACGAATGCAGGTGGACTGGACCTGCTGGAGTACGGCGTCCCCGGTGAGCTTCGCGCCGATCTGCTTGCGCACCGCCGAACGGGAGCCGTCCGCGCCGATAAGGAACCTCGCTCTGATCGTCCGCAGGTTCTCGCCGGCCGCGTCGCTGATGAGGGCCTCGACGTGGTCGTCGGTCTGTGTGACGGACAGGAACTGCGTGTCGTTGAGCAGGGTCACGTGCGGCAGTGCGGCAACGTGCTCGACGAGGATGGGCTCGAGGTAGGTCTGGTTGATACGGTGCGGCGGCTCGGGGGTCGGCCAGCCGGTGTCGGGGCCGTTGCGTGAGGTGTAGCGGTCGCTGCGGGAGGGGATGGGGATCCGCGCGATCTCCTGCCCCGTCAACACAGTGCGGAACGCGATGTCATGCGGGTATGCGGCGGGCAGGCCCGAGTTTCGGATCTCGGCCGCGACCCCGAGCCTGCGGAAGCGTTCCATGGTGCGGGCCGACACGTGGTTGCACTTGACGCTCGGCAGCTCCTGATAGGAGCGCTTCTCCACCACGATGGTCGAGATGCCACGCGCGTTGAGATCCATGGCGGCCGTCAGACCCACCGGACCGGCCCCGACGATGATGACGTCGGCTTCAGCGGTGCGTGTCATGCGTTCTCCAAGTTCATTGATAAGTCGGACAGAAAACAGGCCCCGGCTCAGCCGATGGAGGCGAGGTCCTTGCGCCGTCCTTCAGCGGCGACCACCGCGGCCAGGAAGCACACGGCGAGCACGCCGATCCACACGCCGCCCAGAAGCACGAATCCGCCTCCTGCCGCTGAGACCAGCGCCGCGGCGGCCATGGGCGTGAACCCAGCGCCGAGCGCCGAGGCACCCTGGAAACACAGGGACGAGCCGGTGAACCGGATGGATGTGGGAAACAGCTCGGCCAGGAAGGCGGCGAGGGGGCCGATGATGATGCCCTGAATGCCCTGTCCGACGATGACGGCGACCGCGAAGCCGGCCACGGTTGCCTGCTGGACCAGCAGGAGCATCGGGTAGGCGAAGAGCATCGCCGCGACGATTCCGGCGATCAGGACGGGCCTTCGGCCGAGCCGGTCGCACATGCGTGCCGAAACAAGCGTCGTCACGAGCATGGCAACCGCGGCGCACGTCTTCATGTTGAGAACACCGGTCCGCTCCGCCCCGTGTGCGACTACGTAGTTGACGGCCCACACGCTGGCCATGCCCGAGATGGTGAGCTGGCTGATGCCCACGACGGTGCCCAGCAGGAGCCTCTTCGAGTAGCGGGTGAAGACGTCGACGACCGGGATCCGGCGGCGCTCGGCTTCTTCCTCGAACCGCTTGAACAGAGGACTTTCGGCAACCTTGAGCCGGATGAACAACCCGATGGTCACGAGGACGATGCTGAGCAGGAAGGGAATGCGCCAGCCCCACGAGAGGAACTGCTCGTCCGGCAAGAGCGTGGCAGCGGACATGGCACCCGTCGCGAGAATGGAGCCGGCCGGCGCGCCCAGGCTCGCGAAGGAGGCAGCAAGCCCACGCTTGCCTCCGGGGGCATGCTCGATGGCGATGAGCATGGCCCCGCCCCACTCGCCACCCACCGCGATGCCCTGCAGGATCCGCAGGACGATCAGGAGCACGACCGCGGCGCCGCCAATCTGAGAAGTCGCGGGCAGCAGGCCGATCAGCGTCGTGGCGATCCCCATGATCAGCATCGAGGTCACCAGGGCGCCCTTGCGGCCCATCCGATCGCCGAAGTGTCCGAAGATCGCCCCGCCCAGCGGGCGTGCCACGTACCCCGCCGCAAGGGTCCCGAATGAGGCGAAGGCGGCGACGCCGGGGGTCAGGTCGTTGAAGAAGACGCGGGGGAAGACAAGGGCGGAGGCGGTCGCGTACAGCAGGAAGTCGTAGAACTCGATGGCGCCTCCTATGAAGCTGGAGGCGAGGATGCTCCGCATGTGGGGGGCGTTGAGCTTTTGCTCCTGCCCCTGTCCTGACACGGCTCTGATGACGTCCACGTGTTACACCCCTCTGGTGATGCGGCTCACGGATGCGGAAATCAGTCGAGTAGAGCGGGGTATGGGGCGACGGCCCGGTCGTACAGCGGCTGGAAGCTGTTCCAGCCCGCGGCCGGGGTGCCGATCTCGTTCCGCGTCTGCCGGGCAACCTCGGACCGGATGCGCCTCGGGGTGCCGGCGGCTCGGGCCAGGAGCTGTGCCTGGCAGGAGCGCTCCATCGTGATGAACCACCAAGCGGCCTCGTCCACTGTCCCGCCGACGGTGAGGAGCCCGTGGTTGCGCAGGATGACGGCCTTGGTGCCGCCGAGCGCTCCCGCGATCCGCTTGCCCTCCTGCGGGTCGAACACCAATCCGGCGAAGAGCCGGAACGCCGCGGCAAGGCTGCGTTTGCGCCACAGCCGCTCCTCGTCCACGGAGGAGGCGGTGGGCCTGACCTTTCGCGGCTGCATCACAGTGGGCTCCTTCGCTCGTCGCTCATGCCGCTAGTGCTGGGACTTCGGTCCTGGCGGAGCGATGCTTTGACTATGAGCGCGACCCACTTCATGCGACAATCACAAGTATCTCGACTACTTGTTTAGGATCTTTGAAGTGGCTGACTTCACTCTCCGCCAGCTCGAGTACTTCGTAGCCGTCGTCGAGGCCGAGTCCGTGACGGCGGCCGCGCAGCGCCTCCACGTCTCCCCGGGAGGGGTGTCGCTCGCGCTGAAGGAACTCGAGACATCCCTGAAGGTCCAGCTCACGCTGCGCCGCCGAGGCAAAGGCGTTTCCGTCACTCCTGCCGGGCGGTGGGTCTACGAGCACGCAAACGCCCTGCTCGCCCGGTCGGCGGACATCAGCGCGGCAGCCCGGATCGTCCGAGGGGAGCTGACGGGCCCCTTGCGGATCGGGTGCTTCAGCACCCTGTCGCCCTGGCTGTTCCCGCGCATCGCCGTGCACTTCGCTGAGAACCACCCCGGTGTCGAAGTGCATCTCGTCGAAGACGCGTCCGCCGTGCTGCACGACCGCATGCTCAGGGGGGAGCTCGATGTCGTGCTCAACTACTCCAACCATCTGGGGCCGGGAATCGACAGTGCGGAGATCGCCCCGGTGCGACTGGTGCTGGCGGTGTCGCCTTCCCACCGTCTCGCGGCGTTCGACGAGGTGCCGCTTCGCGAGCTCGAGAACGAAACCGCCATCCTGGTCGCGCTGCAGCCGGCGACCAGCCATGTGGAGGACATCCTGCGCTCCGCCGGGTTCGAGCCTCAGGTGCGCTGGCGCAGCGCCAACGTCGAGACCATCCGCTCAATGGTCGCCAGGGGCCTGGGCTACACGATCATCATGGGCCGCCCGCAGGGTGATCGCACCTACGACGGCCTCCCGCTGGCCTACCGCCGAATCGCTGATGATGTCCCACCCAACAGCGTCGTGATCGCCTACCCCGACGGCACCATCCCGACAGCGAAGGTGAGCACGCTCATCGCGTTCTGCCGCCACGAGTTCGGCAAAGAGGGGCAGCGGGTGCTGTGAAGCCAACCGTTCCCATCCGCCCGGACCTCTGCCGGAGGGATCAACGGCTTCGTGATGGGAATTGACGGAACTGCGGAGAGAGCCGAGTTCAACGAGCCGCATCAACGCCGTCCTCGACTGAGGCGAGTGCGCGAACGTCTGGATTGCCTCGCCGCCCAGCGCCCAGCCCGAGCAGTTCAGGTATCAGTGGGTCCTCCATCACAGTCCGCGCCCCCGTTGCACCGGCTCGTCCACCTCGACACCGCAGCGGCAGTCCGGTGTTCGTACGAGATCACTCTCATGGCTTCGCATGGGGCTGGGTCGGCGGTTTTCCGGGCCGCGAGAGCGCCATGGGGTGGTGACAGCGCTGTCCGTCCCAACCTGCGAGAGGTCATGGCTTCATTGTCCAGCGCCACCGGAACCGAGAAGATGATCCGCCGATGGCCGGCGAACCCTGTGGCTCAGCCTCTTGTCACGCAGCATCGCCCACAGCACGCGGCCCGGCGGCGTGGGAGCGCCGGGCTGTTTGTCAGGTGCCCAGGGCGTGCGGGATGTCCGCGGCGGTCTTGCGGACCAGGTCGATGATCTTCTCCCGTTTAGAATCGTCGAGTCGGGACGCGGGACACGGTGCGGAACGGGTTGCGACGGTGGTCGCCATCGGTGATGGGGGCGGCGGCCGACCGGATTCCCTCGTCGATCTCATCGTTGGACACAGCCCACCCACGGGCACTGTCACGCTGGATGTCGTGCAGGAGCCACTCACGTCCGTTCCCCGGAGGGCGGGCGCCGTCCGCCAGCGCCCGATCCACATAGCGCTCACAGTCAGCTGGGTCGAGGCCTGCGAGCAGGAGTCGGACGCTCGCGCCGCGCAGTGCACACAGGCTCGGCAGGGGTAGCCGCCGCATCCCCGAGACGCCCCGCAGCGAGCATCGACTCCCACAAAGGACCGGCATCAGTTCGCTGAGCGACAAGAACGCTGCGCCCAGAGCCAAGGAAACGGGAGCAGAGCTTCCCTACGGTCTACGGCACACGAGGCTCGTGCCCACAACCCGTGAACAAGCGAGGAGTTCTCATATGTCCCCGCCGTCTGCGACACCCCACAGACTGAAGCTCGTCGACGCCATCGCCCAGTCCGTGGGCTTCCTCGGCCCGGTCTTCTCGGCTTCGATCCTGCTGATCCTTCTCATCGAAGGCGCATCAGGAAAGAGTGCGGGCCCCGCGGCGCCACTGTCCGTTCTGATCGCCACCATCGGCGTTCTCGGACTCGGATGGATCGTCGCCGAATACGCGAAGCGAATCCACTCGGCCGGGTCGCTCTACAGTTACATCAGCGCCGGACTCGGCGCGCGGATCGGTGCCGCCGCCGGCGTCGTCTACTACGCCGGCATGCTGATGCTCGGCTCCTCCCTCGGCATCTACATCGGCGGCTACGTCTATGACACGCTCCAGGCGGAGTTCCACCACGGGGTCCTTCCCGTCTGGGGCTGGCAGGTACTCCTGCTCGCGCTGGTGCTCGCGGTCGCCCACGTGGGTGTCCGTGTGTCGATCAAGGCGCAGATGGCACTGGCCCTGACGTCCATGCTGGTCCTCGTCGGGTTCTTCATCTACCTCATCGCACATGCCGGTGACGCGAACAGCGTCAAGGCCTTCTCCCCGTCGAGTTCCCCGGACGGCTGGGGCGGTGTGCTCTTCGGCGTCCTCTACGGCGTGCTGCTGTTCACCGGCTTCGAGACCTCGGCCAATCTCGCCGAGGAGACGGACAACCCCGGCAAGAACATCCCGCGAGCGGTCCTCACCTCGCTGCTGATCGCCGCCGCTTTCTACCTGCTCGCCACCTACGCACAGGTCGCCGGCTTCGGACTCGACCTCGCGAAGATCCAGGCCGCCCTCGGATCCGGTGAAACGCCGCTTATCTTCCTCGGCGGGCCCGCGGGTGCCGGTGGCGCCGGTTCCGTGGCCATGCGGCGGATTCTCGAACTCGTCATCCTGCTGGACATGCTGGCCGTGTACATCGGCGTAGCGGTTGCCGCCAGCCGAGGCATCTTCTCGCTCGCCCGTGACGGCTGGATTCCGCGTCGGCTCGACAAGGTCAGCCGACGGCACGGCACTCCGGTCAACGCGCTGGTACTCATGGGCGCTTTTCTGTTCATCTGGATCCTGGTCTCGAACGTGGCGGCCGGTCCGTTCCGCCTCGGCAGCGCACCGGACTACTTCTCGACGTTCATCTGGACCTCCACCTTCGGCGGCTTCGCGATGATGGTGGTCTACCTCCTCCTGTCCGTCAGCGCTGTGCGCGGACTCCGTGACGCCGGCAGCAGGGTCAAGGTCTGGATCGCAGCAGGCGTCGGCACAGCGCTCACCGTCAGCGCCGTCTTCGGCGCCATCTACAAGGTTTCGGCACCCACTGTCTGGGCCCCATACCTCGCCCTCGCAACGCTGGCGGTCGCCCTGGTCGTCATGGCCCTCGTCGGCCGAAGGCGTGGAGACACCAATGTTTCAGAGAGCCAGGCTCCTGCTCTGGTAGTGGACTAAGAAATGACGCCAGCGGCGCCTTGATGTGTCGCGCCAGTCGAGTGCTCGTTGAGGCTGTCCGTCGTCCGCAAGAGATGCGACGCCTCAACCGCACGGGGCCGAGCACCGTACGTTGGGTAAGCGTCCATCCGCCCGCCGGGCATCCACTCCTCCGTCGGCGACAGCAGCTTCACCCGGCCTTCAGCGGCCCTCCGTCGTAAGCCACACCGGTCCGGGCGGCCAGTCCGGCGATCAGCAGTTCGAGTCCATAGTGGAATGCGGCGTCGTGATCGCCGGTCGCCAGAAAAGGCGCGGTAGCAGACAGGAGGGGGTCGCCCGTGCCCGCGATGTCGTCGATACGTTGCTGGATCTGGCCTTCGTCCATGGCGCCCAGGTAGATGGCATAGCCCAGCTCCCGCATGATCGAGCCCACCACGAAGGCGGTGTAACTGCGCAGGACGAGGACCAGCTCCTCGGGTGCGAGCCCGAGATCGGTCAGGCAGGCCAAGGTTGAGCGCATGGCATCCAGGGCCGCGCGAGACTGAGTGGGCCTCGTGAGCACCAGGGGAAACGTCTTTGGGTGCTGTTGCGCGGCGGCCCGGAAGGCGGCGGCCTGGGCCCGGATGCGGTCCTGCCATGTACTGGCGTCCTCTCCGGGAAAGTCGACGCTGGCGAGCAGGGCCTCGGCGACACCGTCGAGCAGGTCATCCTTGTTCGACACGTGGCTGTAGAGCGACATGTTCTCGATGTCGAGCTCAACGGCCAGTTTCCGCAGAGAGAAGGCATCGGGTCCGTCGCGGTCGATCATCGTCACTGCTGTCGCGATCACCTTCTCTCGCGTCAGACCGAGCCGCCTGCCGCGGCCAGTTCCTCGAGCTGTCATTCGGCCTCTCCCTTGACATCACTTGCGATGCAAGTCTAGCGTCCAGCAAACACTTGCACTGCAAGTCTTACTGGCTCCGGACACAGCTTGCGCCAGCCGCGCACTCATCCGTGCAACTCGGCCGCACCGACCTGCCGCCCCGGACCATGTCCGCTTTCAGGAGGACCGATGAAGCTCGCTTGGCAGGACACCGATGTCCTCGACATGCCCGGGCCCGGCACCCGCATCACCACCCTCGACGGCCTGGACGAGGTGCCGGGCGGCTACGGCGCCGCACTCGCGTGGGCCCGTACGCGGGCGAAGGCACTGCGCGCCGAGTTCACCGCGACGGGATCCCCGGACAGCGTCACCACCTGCGACCTGGTGACCCTGCCCTACCCCACCAGGTTCGGCCTGTTCCGGGCGAGCTGGGCCATCACCCCGTTTCTCGCCATCACCAACCGCATGCTCGTCATCCGCTGGACGGACAGCGACGGACGGCAGCGCGTGCTGCTCTTCGAGCCCAGCGACGTGGAACTCGGCCGGAACACCCCTTACTTCGCCGCCCTCGCCCGGCGCACTCCCGGCCCACTGCAGTCTGTGATGGTCACCGAACATGGCACAGTCCTCGGGCACTTGGCCCGGCTCGGCATCCAGCCCCAGGACGTCGACTACCTGATGTTCGACCACCTGCACACCCAGGACCTGCGCCGCTGGATCGGCACTACCAGCCCTCAGGCCGACCTCGGCGGCATAACAGAGCCGGCCTTCCCCAACGCCAGGGTCATCGTGCAGCGCCACGAACTGCTCGCCATGTCCCAGCTGCACCCCCTCCAGCAGCCCTGGTACCAGGCGGACACATACCAGGCCGTACGCCCCGAGGCGTTCCTCGCGGTCGACGGCTCCGTGCTTCTCGGCCCGGGCATCGCCGTCATCGCCACCCCCGGCCACGTCTTCGGCAACCAGACGCTGATACTCAACACCTCGACCGGTGTCTGGGCCAGCAGCGAGAACGCCATCGCCGCAGAGTGCCTGACCCCCGAACACTCCCGCATGCCCGGCATAGCCCGCTGGGCGCGCACCTGGCAGCAGGAAGTGGTCCTCAACGCCAACACCATCGAGACCACCGCCGAGCAGTACAACTCACTGATCGTCGAGAAGACCCTGGTCGACCGGTCCCAGACCGACCCTCGCTTCCTGCAGTTCTTCCCCTCCAGCGAACTGACCGCGGCCTGGAGCAACCCGGGCACCAAGCCCACGTTCACCCACAAGGCGCTGACTCACTGATGCTCGCCGACGACATCCGCAAAGCCCGGCAGAAGGTGGTCCTGGACCACTTCCACGACGAGGTCCGCCAGGACTGGGACGATGTCCTGGCCACCTTCCCGCACCCTCACTACGAGCTCATCCCCACCATGGAGGTCCACGACGGCGACCGGGCGGTGCGCGGCTACTACCACGCCACCCGCGTGGCGTTCCCCGACCAGGACCACGAGATCATCGCCCTCCGCCACAGCGACGACGCCGTGATCGTGGAGTTCTGGCTGCTGGGCACCCACCTCGGCCAGCTCGGCGCCATCCCGCCCACCGGGAACCCCTTCCGCATACGCATGACCGCCTACTTCATCTTCGACTCCGACGAGAACCTGGTCTGCGAACGCGTCTACTTCGACAGCCTTACCCTGCTGAAGCAACTCCTCGGCGGTCTGAACATGAAGAATCCCAGGAACTGGGTGCTGATCGCCCGCTGCGTCAGGGGCCTTCTCAGGATGTCCAGCAGTCAGCCGGACCCCCGCCTCGTCAACACCACACCCCCCGCCCTCGCAGACTGAACTCCCAAGAGGTCCACATGAGGGTCCACCACCTCAACTGCGGCACCATGCGCCCGCGAGGCGCCGATCTGGTCTGCCACGTACTCCTGATCGAGACCGGCAGCGGCCTGGTCCTCGTGGACTCCGGTTACGGTCTGGACGACATCGCGGATCCCGGACGGCGCGTCGGGCCCTCGCGCCACTACGTCCGGCCGGTCCTGGACCCCCGGGAGGCAGCCGCCCGCCAGGTCGAACGGCTCGGTTTCCGTCGCGACGACGTCCGGCACATCGTCCTCACGCACTTCGACGCGGACCACATCGGCGGTCTGTCCGACTTCCCCCAGGCTCAGGTTCACGTCACCGCGGCCGAGGCACGAGGGGCCGTCCACTCCCCGTCCTGGCGGGAACGGCTCCGCTTCCGTCCCGCCCAATGGGCGCACGGCCCGAATCTCGTCGAACACAGCCCTGACGGAGAGGCCTGGCGCGGCTTCGCCGCGGCCATGGAACTCACCGACGTGGCCCCCGGCATCGTCCTCATCTCCCTGCCTGGCCACACCCGCGGGCACGCCTGCGTCGCGGTGGACACCGGCGCCCGCTGGATCCTGCACGCCGGCGACGCCTTCTACCACCGCGGCACACTCGATCCCCGCACCCCAGTACCCGTCGGCCTCCGCGTCATGGAAACCCTCATCGCCCACGACCTGAAAAAGGTGCGGGACAACCACGCCCGCCTCACCGAGCTGTACCGGCGGGCAGACCCCGACCTCGCGATCATTTGTGCGCACGACCCGGCCCTGTACGAGAAAATGCGCACCGAGACAGACCCCCCGGGGAACGCGGCCGGCAGCCCGCCTACACGGCCTAGCCACTGACCTGAGCCGTAGCGCTTTTCGAAGCGGCCCACCCCGGCACCACGCCTGCATTCTCCTTGTAGGCAATCCTTCTCAAATCGGTGCAATAGTTCCACAGGGTCCAAGGACGAACACCGCAGCGCCGACCCCGTCGCCCCCCTCGTGGCCCGCCGCCGAAGAGACAGGAGCCAAGCATCTCCACGACGGCAGGTGGGCAGAGTGCCCGCGGCTGAGGGCAAGCGGTAATCACCGCGTCGCTACGTGTGCGTCGTCGACGCCGAAGTGAGCGAACGCCTCGCCCGGGGCATGCCACACAGACACTGGCGATGACCCCCCAGGCGGGATTCTCCAGCCGCGAAACCGTTACTTAGAATGCAACGTACGTTGCACTAGGCGTTTCGAGCATGTGTGATCCGGACAAGAGGAAAGGAGTCCGCTGTGGCACGGACGGACCGAAGCGCAGTCGCCAAGGCCCTCGATCTGCTGAAGGCGCTCGCCGACGCCGAGGGGCCACAGAGGCTTACCGAACTGGCTGAGAGCGTCGGACTCCACCGGGCCACCGCCCATCGGTCGCTGGCCGAACTCGCCGATCGCAATTTCGTCCTGCGCGACGAGAATGACCGGTACATCCTCGGCTGGGCATTCCTGCGGATGACACAGAGCCCGGGAGCGAGGCACAGCCTGGCTGAGCTATCCCGCCCCGTACTGAACCGGCTGGCCATCGAAACCGATCGCATCGCGGGGATCGAGGTGCTTGAGTCCGGCGGCTGCCGGGTCATCGAAACCGTGCGCTCTCCGCGCTACCAGCGCTTCCGCGGTTTCAGCGGTGAACTCTTCGAGCCTTGGCGCTCTGCCAGCGGTCTGACCCTCCTGGCCTTCGCCACTCCAGGCGAACAACGCACCTTCCTCGACACTGCAGCTGCCGCAGGGATCGACATCGACAACTGGGCTGAGCAACTGCAGATGATCCGGGACTCCGGCTATGCGCACTCCTCTGGCCAACTCGATCCGCTCACCGCCGACGTCGCCGTGCCGGTCTTCGGCGCAGGCGACCAGTGCCGGGCTGTCATCTCAGTCACCGGCCTCGCCCAGGACATCAACGAGGACGGGGCGCCTCAGTTCGCGGCGGCTGCCGCTTCTGCAGCCCAGTCTCTGCAGCGCTTGATGGAGCAAAACGACGTCCCTGCCGCTCAGCCTCGCTAGACACGCCTCCCGCGCCGGGTCACCCACTCTTCCTTCAGTTCGGGCGACTCGAATCAGGACGGACCCCTGGCGGCAGATGACCGCTCGACGTCCACCGGTGGGTCTGATCACGGCCAGCAGTGACGGTTGCGGCAGGATCGAACTTCGGCGGTCCGCCGGCTGTATCGCGAGCGTTGTGAACAGCACGTGCGGGACCACTCAACAGGTTCGGTTCCGCACTCAGCGTTGTGTCTCGGTACGTCCGAGGCGAAACCCCGTATACGCCCTTGAAGATGCGGCTGAAGTGCGCGGCATCGAGGAAACCCCAATGGGCAGCGATTGCTGCCACAGAGCACTTCCGACGCATCGGGTCCGACAGGTCTCGGCGACAGTGCTCCAAACGACGAGACCGAATGAACGAACTGATCGTCGCCCCTTCCAACTGAAAGAGGTTATGAAGGTGCCGCGTCGAGATGTAGTGCGCAGAAGCGACCATGGTCGGACCCAGGTTCGGATCCTGAAGATTCTTCTCGATGAATGCTCTGATCCGCCCAAGCAGGTCCTCGGCCGGGCTCACCAGGCGACGACCCGGCCCGAACTCGTCCGAAAGCAACGTACTGATGAGATCGAGGAGGTGGTGGGTCAACCGAACGCCACTCGGACCGGAGACCTGGTCCAGGTTCTCCGCGACGTGGGTGAGGAACGAACCCGCTATCCGGCCCAAGGGCACGTCGACACCGATCCGTACCGCAGTCACCTGGCGAACGACGTCCGCATGAAGGTCGATGGCACGTCGGGGGAACATCACCGCCAGGCATCGAAAATCCTGACTGAACTCGCGTGTGTAGGGTCGCTCGGTGTCGTAGATCGCCAGATCGCCGGGGCTCAGCATCGCCTCACGGCCATCCTGGATGAGGATTCCTGCCCCGGCGATCTGGATGCAAATCTTGTAGAAACCGTCGTCGTTGGGAGCGATCAACTCTGGCGTCCGCTCGAAACTGTGGCCTGTGGCGTTCATCTCGCAGAACATCACATCGGACAGGACACGCTTGCGGAAATCACCATGGAATCGGCCGTGACCACTGCGGTGCATTTCCAGCGGGACGAATGAACGTGATACAAGTTCCTGCCACTCGGTGAATGAAATAGCAGAGGCCGACAGATCTGGTCCGCCCATCCTCTCGGACGCGCAGCAAGATGCGGCTCGTATTCTCTGATTCATGTTATGCATGTGAACGATCACGCCCTAGTCGACCTAGACCTGCGTCAGAGAAAGACGCTCTGGATCTGCCGGTATGCAGCCGAGCCCTCAGGCCCGAGCTCCCGCTTGAGTCCGCTCGCCTTGACCCTGCCGAAGGCCGGCGAAGCCGTCGGCGCGGTGGTTGATCGATTCGCGAGCCTATCCGTGCATCCGCACGGGCCGACGGATCCCGGTGTGCTCAGCCGGTGGAGTCGGCGAAGGAATGACGGGCTGCCGCGACCGCTGCGTCGGTGTCTGCCTGCATCACCTCCTGTCCTTCTCCGACCTGCTCCTCGGTACTGGGGTTGATCAGGGCGAGCACTCGGTTCGTTGCGGGCGCAATCCAGGATCCGCCGACGAAGAACTTGTCGTAGCGCAGTGGTGCTGGCTTCCCGATGAGTCTGGCGGCTAGGCGAAGGTCAGGACGGGCTTGACGGTGGTTCCGGACTCCGAGTCTTCGACCGCCTGGTTGATGTCGGCGAACGGGTACGTCTTGATCAATTTGTCGAACGGGAACCGTCCCTCGCGATGAAGCTGAACCAGCTTCGGGATAAAAGAGCGCGGGATGCTGTCGCCCTCGACGATCCCCCGGACGGTCCTACCGAACAGCAGCGACTCCATATCGAGACTCACCTCGGTGCCGGGCGGGGAGCCGCCGATAAGCCCGCATACACCGCCGACGGCGAGGGCGTCGACTGCCGAACGAAAGACCGCCGGAATACCGGTCGTGTCCAGCGCGAAGTCGAGCCCAGGGCCCGCCGCCAGATCGCGGAGGCCCTCGACAGTTCCGCCCTGAGGAGCATTGAGAGTGTGGGTCGCGCCGAGTTCCCGCGCCAGCTTCAAACGATTCTCGTTGAGGTCGACCACGGCGATGGTGGTGCAACCGGCGACAACGGCGGCCATGACCGCGCTGAGGCCGACTGATCCGGCCCCGAAAACCGCGAGGCTTGTCCCCACCTCGGGCCGTAGCGCGTTGAGGACTGCGCCGGCGCCGGTCTGAATGCCGCAGCCAAGCGGGCCCAGCAGTTGGAGGGGCGCGGCCTCATCGACCTTGACGACGTTGCGCTCGGGCACCACCGCGTAGGTAGCGAAGGAGGACTGCCCGAAGAACGCCCCCTGAACGGCGTGGCCGGCGCGGCTGAGAGGCGTCGTGCCGTCAGGCCGGGCACCAGAGAAGTTGTGCGCGTAGAAGTGGCCGCAATATGACGGCCGACCGCGCTCACACATGCCACAGGATCCACAACTGCCGAACGTGAGAACAACGTGATCCCCTGGCTCGATCATCGCAACGCCTCGGCCGACGGTTTCTACCACCCCGGCTCCCTCATGTCCCAGCACTGCCGGGAGCGGCACCGGGTCCAGCTGGTCGCGTGCGTGTAGATCGGTTTGACAGACCCCCGAACTGATCATACGAACGAGCACCTCGTTGTCTCGGGGCGCCTCAAGCTGGAGTGGGACAAGAGCGAACTCCGCACCCTTGTATTCCGTCACCGCCGCCTGGATTTGCATGGGGGGTCACCTTCTGGATTCTCGCTGGGACGGTCAATGGGCTTCTGCGAGTGCGTCGCATTCCGTGCGCGCCCGGGTGGGACGTGACGCGGATCGTCGACATAGGACTCTCACGAACCGGTGGGCGAGCGCCGGATCGATCATGAACCGGGCCGGGTCCGAGCTCCTGGACCAACCGAACCTGCGCTCGACGACGGGGTCGAAGGGTGTCACGGCCGACACCGGCGCCGGTCGCCTCGAAGAGACACAGTTCGGCCTCGACGTCCGCCGTACGCGAGTCGACGGCCATGGAGCTGCCGAAGGCTATGCCATGACGGGCGAGGCCACGTAGGCGCTGGTCAGCGTGGGCACGAAGCGAAACACCAGCGCAGCCGGCGCGATGAGCACGCCGGCGACCCCGACGAACAGGTCACAGCGATCGCACCGCCTTGGTCACCGCGGTCACCAGGTGATCGGCCTGAGCGTCGGTCAGCACCAGGGGCGGCGATATCACGATGTTCGGACCCGTTCCGCGTACAAGGACCCCCTCCCGGCGGGCGGCTTCGACGACCGGGGTCGCATCTTCCAGTTCGAGTTCCAGGCCGAACGCCAAGCCCTCTCCGCGGACTTCGAAGACCGTCGGCTCGTCCTCCAACGGCTTGAGTGCTTCGAGGATTCGCGCGCCGAGAGTGCGGGAGCGCTCCAGAAGCCCTTCGGACTCGATGAGGTCGAGGTTGGCGAGCGACACGGCCGCACCGACCGGATGACCGTTGTAGGTGAACCCGTGCCGGAACGGGGCTCCGTGCAGCATCCCCATGACGCGTTGACCGATCAGCACCGCACCCATCGGAACGTACCCGCTGGACAGGCCCTTCGCGGTGACGACGATGTCCGGTTCGATGCCGTACCGCTCGCAGCCGAACCAGTACCCGAGGCGGCCGAAGGCGGTGACGATCTCATCGACGATCAGCAGAATGCCGTGCTTGCGGAGCACGTTCTGCAGCCGATCCCAGTAGTGCGGCGGCGGTGGCACCATGCCTCCGACACCGAGGAGCGGTTCACCGATGAACGCAGCGATTCGCTCCGGACCGATGTCCGAGATGGTCTGCTCGAGTTCGTCGATCAGCACATCCGCTGCGTTCTCGCCCAGTCGCCGGGCATGCGGCTTGCTCAAGTGCACGAACCCCGGAGGGAGCGGGCCGAAGCCCTCGTGGAAGGCGGGCAGGCCGGTCGCGGCCATGGCCCCGGCAGCCACTCCGTGATATCCGCCCTGGCGCGACAGGATGATGGTCCGGTCCGGATTCCCCTGAGTGTGCCAGGCCAGTCGGGCCAGCTTGATGGCCGTCTCGTTTCCCTCGGAACCGCCGTTGGTGAGGAACACGGAGTCCAGGCCTGAAGGCGCGATGTGGGCCAGCCGATGTGCCAGGCGGATCGCGGGCGGGTTGGAAAAGTTCCAGAACGATGCGTAGAACTCCAGCTGCCGCATCTGCTCGGCTGCGACCCGTGCCAGTTCCGGGCGGCCGTGACCGACTGCGCACTGCCACAAGCCGCATGTCCCGTCCAGGTACTCATCACCGTGGATGTCGCGCACGATCGCTCCGTGCGCACTGTCCACGATGAAGGGCACCGACGGCTGCCCCACCACCGCATGTGGGTGCAGCACGTGGGCCATGTCCAACGCCCGCAGCTCGGCGGCCTGAGACACGCCGGCGGCCTCGCTCGCTGTATTTGCCATCGTCACTCCAGTTCAATCCGCTGTCTTGAGTGCGGCTTGTTCACCGAACGCCTCTGTGGCCATCTCGAGCGATGGCGGCGGCGACCAGGCCGCGCACCCGGCGTAGACCGGCGCGGCTGGCGGGGTCGGCGCATACGGCTCCGGCCTCGCCAGGGATGGGAGTCGAACCTGCGGCGAGGTTCCCGAACGGCCCGACCGGGGTCACGGACGGCGGCGACCGGTCGCGCGCCGGCTGTTTGACCAGCCGACGCTGACCCCCGCCAGACAACGTTACTGTCTACGCAACATGCGTTACGGACACTGAGACTAGGGCGTTGGTATGGACGTGTAAACCCCGCAATGGGCACGGAGTCCGCGTCAAGTTACCGAAGGGCACAACGGCCGGTGGCAGCCGGACGGCGATGTCCGGATACCCGGGCCTCGCGCTTGAGCTTGCTTGCGCTCCGCGGGATGCGCTCCAGGACCGCCTCGGCGCCTGACTTCCGTCGCGATGCTCAAACTACGTTCCCGACCGACCCCCGTAGTCGGGTCAACCTGTGAGGCCACCCACCGGGCGCGTCTGACATGCGGTGCATCGGTATGGCCGCATCACGGCCGCCTCGACCTCTGCGCGCGGCTGCCGTCCTGCGCCAGGCGGTGGCGCTTGCTGGGCCGTCATGGGCGTGGGGCGGGCCAGGAGTTGAGGGGGAGCGGGCCTCGGTCGATGACGGTGCGGATGCAGAAGGTGCTGCGGGCGTCCCGAACGGGACCGATGGCCAGGATCTGGTCCGTGAGCACCTTTTCGAAGGTGCGCAGGTCCGGCACGGCGAGCTCGACGAAGAAGTCGGCGTCGCCGGATACCACATGGCAGGCGACCACGTGGTCGATCGCCTTCAGCGCCTCTTCAACCACCTGGGAGGTGGTGCGGGAGTGCTCGACCTTGAGGGAGAGGAACACCGTCAGCCCGAGCCCGAGGCGCTCGCGGTCCAGATCGGCCCGGTAGCCGGCCAGGACCCCGTCCTCCTCCAGCGCCTTGGTGCGGCGCAGGCAGGACGAGGGTGACAGGCGTACGGCCTCGGCGAGGTCGACGTTGGGGGTGCGGCCGTGGCGCTGGAGGTGGTCCAGGATCGCCCGGTCGATGCGGTCGTACAGGGGGCGTGGCATGAAATGCAGCGTAGCGGCCGCATCGGCGAACAATCCTGCGCCACAGGGCCTTCTGGGCACTGCGTACGCCATCGCATGCTGGACTTGGCGATGCATCCTGGTCACGTGCTCCGGCCGTTACGCCGGACTGCCGCTCCTCAGCCCCTCAACGACATCGGACTGCCTCATGCACTACTTCCCCCTGGAACCCGACCGCGCCGCGATGGCGGAAATGGGCCGTCTCGTCCTGGACCGTGTCGTCGATCGCACCGACAAGCTCGCGGCACGCCCCGCGACCAACCCCCTGTCCCCGCAGGCCGAAGCCGACCTGGTGGAGTCCTTCCTGGCGCCGCCACCCGCCCGCGGCGGTGACCTGAAGGCCCTGCTCGCACGCCTGGACGAGGCCGCCGACTGCGCACTGGAGACGGCCGGTCCCGGCCACCTGGCCTACATCCCGGGCAGCGGCCTGTACGCGGCCGCGCTCGCCGAGTTCTACAACCGTGCCATCAACCGCTACGGCGGCCTGGCCTCCGTCGCCCCGGCCCTCGCCGCGCTGGAGGAGAGCGTGATCCGCTGGATGGCCCAAGAGGTGTGCGGTCTCCCCGAAGGCAGCGGCGGGCTGCTGACCAGCGGTGGCTCGATGGCCACCTTCTCCGCGACGGTCGCCGCCCGCCACCACAAGCTCGGCGAGGACCTCGTCGACGGCACCGTCTACACCACCGCCTTCGCCCACCACTCCGTCGCCAAGGCAGCTCGCCTCGCCGGCATCCGCGCCGCCCACATACGTGCCGTCCCGCACACCCCGGACCTGCGGATGGACCCCGATGCCGCCGCCGCGATGATCCGCGCCGACCGGGACGCCGGACTGCGGCCGTTCCTGCTGGTGGCCACCGCCGGCACCACGGACACCGGCACCGTCGATCCGCTGCCGCAGCTGGCCGACCTGGCCCGCCGCGAGGACGTGTGGTTCCACGTCGACGCGGCCTACGGAGGCTTCTTCCGCCTCACCGCACGCGGAGCAGAACGCCTCGCCGGTATGGAGCAGGCCGACTCGATCACCCTGGACCCGCACAAGACCCTGTTCATGCCGTTCGGCACCGGCGCCCTGGTCGTGCGCGACCTCTCCGCCCTGCACGCCGCGCACGACGGCACCGGCAGCTACCTCCAGGACATGGGGGCGGCGGGGAGCGTGCCGAATTCCGGTGAACTTGGGCCCGAGCTGACTCACGAGATCCGCGGTGTGCGGGCCTGGCTGCCCCTGCACCTGCACGGGGTGGACGCCTTCCGCGAGGCTCTGGACGAGAAGCTCGACCTGGCCGAACAGGTCCACGACGCGCTGTCCGGCGTCGCGAAGCTGGAGGTTCCGCAGCGTCCGGACCTGTCCACTGTGATCTTCCGTGTCCGCCCCGCCGACGCCAGCCGGGACGCCGCGGAGCGGGCCGATGAGGCGAGCCGCCGTCTACTGGAGCGGATTAACGGCCACCGACGCATCGTGCTCTCCAGCACGGTCGTCGACAGCCGCTACACCCTGCGCGTCTGCGTGGTCTCCCACCGCACCCACCACGACCGCATCACCGAGGCACTGAAGATCATCACTGCCGAGGCCAGGAACATCGCCGTCGCGTAGACAGCGACGGCCCTGGACCCGGGTGGTGTCCACCTGAGGGACGCCTCCGTGGAATCACGAATGCAAGGAGGAATTCATGACTACCCATCCCGAATCGCTTCCCGCCAGGGGAACAGCCATCGTGACCGGTGCCTCCTCCGGCATCGGTGCAGCCTACGCACGTCGGCTCGCTGCAGATGGTCACGATCTGGTGCTGGTGGCGCGTCGCTCGGAGCGTCTCCGAGCACTTGCCGCAGAGCTGACCGGGCAGCACGACGTGCGGGTGGAAACCGTCGTCGCGGATCTGGGCGATGCCGGTGACCTGGACCGGGTTGCCCGGCGAACCGCCGAGGACGACGTCGAGCTGCTGGTGAACAACGCGGGCATCAACGGCTACGGCCCCTTCGCCGAGACCGACACAGCACTGCTGGAGAAGGTGATGGCCGTGAACGTGGTGGCGCTCACCCGGCTCGCTCGTGCAGCCGTGCCGGGCATGCTGGCACGCGGCCGCGGCGCTGTGGTGAATGTGGCTTCCACCCTCGCCTTCGCCGGTTCGCTTCCGCCGGACCCTCTGCCGGTGCGGGCGGTCTATGGAGGGGCCAAGGGGTACGTAGTCACCTTCAGCCGAACCCTCGCCGCAGAGTTGGACGGTGCGCCGGTTCGTGTCCAGGTGCTGTGCCCCGGGCTGACGGCCACCGAGTTCCATCTCACGCAGGGCCAGGACCCGGTAGCCGGTGATGTAGCGCGGGTGCACGACGACGGAGGCATGCCCGTCGAGGACGTGGTGACCGCCTCGCTCAGGGCCTTGGAAACCGGCGAGGTGGTGTGCGTGCCCGGACTGGTCGACGGCGAGGCGGTGAACCGCATCGCCGCAGCGGAATTCGAGCTCCGCTCCTCCTCCACCAGCACACTCGCCCCGCGCTACCACAGCCCCGCCCACAAGTGAGTCCCCGGCCGCTGTGACGGTCGGCCGGAAGAGGCGGAGCCACGGCCCTTAAGTCCGTCTTGCGGAACCACCGGGACGCGGGGCAGGTATGGAGGGCCTCGTTCCGCGAGAGACGGTTCGAGGCTCTCTGCTCACTCCGCCGGACGCGTGGTTGCTGAGGTATGCCTCAGCCTCAAGACCCAGCGGACCACGCTGAAGAACCGGTAGTTGACCAAGAGCTGTCCCGTCGCGGGAGCGCGAGCGAGGGCAAGATGTTTAGGATTTTTGAACTACCTAGCCTGATATTTGTGATTGCCGTAATCCCGTGAGTGGCGCAATCTGCTTGGCACCGGCAGCGCGGCTGGACATCGCTCGTTCAGCAGAGATGTTCGAGGAGAGCACGTGGGATCACTGAGAATCGCCCACCGGCTTCAGGAGCTGCCTCCGTCCGTGCCGGGCCAACGCCCGGCAGGCGGGGAAGCACCCAGGCAGGCGTGCCTTGCCTTGAACGAGGTCCCCCCAGGCCTCCGCAGGCGGCGATCGTCGAAGCGATGAAGGAGACGCTCGAGGACGCGCACCGGTACCCGGGCCTGCCGTACGTGGAGCTTCGCGACACCCTCCCTCGCGCACGTCGGCCGGCCCTCCGACCGCATTGCGGTCGCGCGATGGGATCCCCGGCGATGCTGCGCTACATCGCCGGGAGTCTCGTCAAAACCAAGTCCGAAGCGATTTTCCCTGAGCCGAGCTTCGCCGCTGATCTCCCCGGTCGCGGCCGTATGTGAGGGATCTCCGATGGTATCCACCGAAAACGCCGCAGTCATACGGCAGGACCGCTCTGACTCACTGTGGCATGGGCCCATGCGACGCATTCTGCTGTCCAGCTTCAGCGGAAGCGTGATCGAGTTCTACGACTTCGTTCTGTACGTCATAGCGGCCGCAGTCGTCTTCCCGCATGTCTTCTTCAACGACCTGTCGCCGAACATGGCGACCGTCGCATCCTTCGTCACGCTGGCGATCGGGTACGTTGCCCGGCCGCTCGGAGGCGTGATCTTCGGGCACTTCGGCGACAAGCTCGGCCGCAAGGGCGTGCTCGTCACCACCATGCTCATCATGGGCCTCTCGACAGCGGCGATCGGGCTCATTCCTTCCACTGAACTGATCGGAGTCACGGCGCCGATCCTTCTCGTCACCTGTCGGCTCCTACAGGGTGTGGCCGTCGGTGGCGAGTGGGGCGGCGCGATGCTCATTGCCCTCGAGCACTCCCCCGGCGCAAAGCGTGGCTTCGCAGCCTCGTTCGCGAACCTCGGCGCACCCGCCGGCGCGATGCTCGCCACCGGGTCCATCTCCCTCGCCTCCACGCTCCCGCAGCACCAGTTCCTCTCCTGGGGATGGCGCGTTCCCTTCCTGCTCAGCTTGCTCCTCGTCCTGGTTGGGATGTTCATCCGCCTGAGAGTCAGTGAGAGCACGCTGTTCAAATCGTTGGATCAGGAAGCGGAGAAGCGAAAGGTGCCAGTTCTGGAGGTCCTGCGCTACCACCCGAAGCCTGTCGTACTGGGCATCGTGGTCGCTATCAGCCAACTGACCATCGATGGAATCGCCAGCTCGTGGGCAGTTAACCACGTCGTCGAGCTGGGTGCTGACCGTACGACCATCCTCAATCTGAAGATCCTCGGCTCGGTCGCTCTCTTCATCGCGGCCTTCATCAGTGCCCGGCTGAGCGACCGTTGGGGGCGCCGTCCGCTCCTCGCCATTGGTACGGTCGCCGCGCTGATCTTCGTCTTCCCGATGCTCAACCTGATCCAGACGGGGACTGCGGAGAGCTTCGCCACTGCTGTCATCATCGGTCAGTTCATCCAGGGCACCATCCTCGGACCGCTCGCTGCGTTCCTTGCGGAGTTGTTCCCCACCCGCCTCCGTTTCACCGGCGCTTCGCTGTGTTTCCAGACCGCAGCGTCACTGGGCTCGGGCTTCACGCCCCTCATCGCGACCTCCCTGGTCACCGCGACCGGAGGTATCGCTGTACTGGGCTGGGTGTGGCTGGGGGTGCTCGCCGTCTGCCTCGTGACGATCCTGATCGCATCGGAGAGCCGAACGCGAGATCTGAGCGCCATCTAGCGGTTCGAGGCACTCTCGCTCCCGTCCCTCGAATGTCATGGAGCCTCGTCTGCGCCTACTCGCACCCAGCGGCTGGCGGATATCGCCTCGGCTCCTTTTCGCGGCCGTATCGGAAACGAAGTTGCGCCGCAGGCAGTGGATGTTGGAGCGCGCTTATCGATTCCTCAGCAAGATGCATTAGTTGAAAGACGCGTGTGGGCGCTGGCACTTCGCGAGCAGCGCCCGCCCCGTTACACCCGCCTAGGGGCGGAAGAAAGGCAAGAGATGACGAAGACCGGTGGAGAAATCCTCACCGAACAACTGATCGCGGAGGGCGTCAAGACGATTTTCGGCGTCCCCGGGATCCAGCTGGACTACGCCGTGGACGGTCTCGCGCAGAACCGCGAGTCGATCGATTTCGTCTCGGCGCGGCACGAGCAGGGGGCCGCGTACATGGCGGACGGCTATGCACGTGTGGCTGACCGGCCCGGTGTCTGCATGGTCGTGCCCGGTCCTGGTCTTCTGAATGCTGGCGCGGCATTGTCGACTGCGTTTGCGACGAACAGCCCTGTCGTCTGTATCACCGGCCAGATTCCTTCACCGACCATCGGGCGGGGTCTCGGCATGCTCCATGAGATTCAAGGACAGACGGACCTTCTGCGTTCGCTCACCAAGTGGAACGCCATCGCGCGGTCTCCTGAGGAGATAGCCGGCCTTGTACGCGAAGCGTTCCAGCAGGTCTCGAGCGGCCGTCCGCGGCCCGTCGGCCTCGAGATTCCCCCGGATGTACTCCAGGCGAAAACGACTGCCGGTGTGGTGCACCCTGCCGGTGGCCACACCAGTGAGATCGACGAGGAATCGGTCAACCGTGCCGTTGAGCTCCTCGCCGCCGCCGAGCGGCCCGTCATCGTTGCAGGCGGAGGGGTACGCGATACGGCGTCGAGCGCTGCACTCCAGGCACTCGCCGAGCGCCTCGGTGCGCCCGTCATCACCAGCCGGAACGGGAAGGGAGCCATCAGCGACCGGCACCCGCTCGCACTGTCCCGCTTGGCCGGCGCGGACGTCCTCGAGAACGCGGACGTCGTACTCGCCGTCGGTACTCGCTTCATCACCATGACCGGGCAGCCGGTCATCCGGCCGGGCCGCCGCCGCCTCATCGCGATCAACGCGGACCGCGCCGATGTGGGCGCGCCGCGCGAGTTCGATGTCGCCGTCATCGCCGAAGCCAAGGCCGCGCTGGAAGCGATCGCGAACTCCCTGCCCGAGGGCAAGCGTGAAGCTCCGTCGCTCGACCAATACCGTAAGCGGGAAAGCGATGCCCTGAGTGCGATCGCCCCTCAAGTGCAGTGGCTTCAGGCGATCCGCGGGGCCCTGCCGGACGACGGCATCTTCATCGAGGAACTCACGCAGGTCGGCTACGCGGCGCGTCTGGCGTTCCCCGTGTACCAGGCGGGAACGTACGTCACGCCCGGATACCAGGGGACGCTCGGCTACGGTTTTCCGACCGGCCTCGGCGCCGCCGTCGGTGCCAAGGGCCGACAGGTCGTCTCGATCAACGGTGACGGTGGTTTCGGGTGGGCGCTTCAGGAACTGTCCACTGCCGCCAAGTACAACATCGGACTCGTGACCGTGGTGTTCCGCAACGATGCGTTCGGCAATGTGCAGCGCATTCAGACCGAAACCTTCGGTCGCAACATCGGCGTTGACCTCAAAAACCCTGACTTCGTGGCGCTGGCCAAGGAGTTCGGAGTTGCCGGCGAGCGGGTCACCACGCCAGAAGGGCTCGGGAAGGCAATCCGCAACGCCCGTGGGACGGACGCGCCCGTGCTCATCGAAGTTCCGTTCGGTGACGTTCCCTCTCCGTGGAAGCTGCTGGCTGAACCGTCCATCGGCTGAGCAATGACGCGACGGGCCAGTGTGGGCCTCAAGCCTCGTGAGCTCACCAATTCACATTTAGGAAGGATGAGATTCATGGCATCCCCCAGGGGTATCGTCGATGATTCGTTGTGGCTGGATAACGCCCGGGGTGTCCCGTCGGGGACGTCGTACGCGTCGGTGGACAACTCCGCCACCGGTGAGGAGATCGCCCGAGTGCGATCAGCCACCCCCGCGGATGTCGACCGCGCATTCGACTCCGCCGCACGCGCGCAGAAGCAGTGGGCCGCCACCTCGCCCGCTGATCGCGTTGCTGTCGTCGAAAAGACCGCAGACATCCTGGACGGCATGGCGGATGACCTCGCCGCCACGATGCAGGCGGAAGTCGGCACCGTGGTGAGCCAGGTCCACGCGACACAGGTCGCACTGGGCCTCGTGGCCATCCGCCACACCGCGGCCTCGGCTCTTGACGCCGTCACGGAGCGCAAGACGATCGGAAACTCGGACGTCGTCCGCGAGCCGGCGGGCGTCGTCGGAGCGATCACTCCATGGAACTATCCGCTGATGCAGGCAGCGTTGAAGGTGGCGCCGGCGATCGCTACCGGATGCAGCATCGTCATCAAGCCGCCGAGCGCCGCCCCGCTTACGACGTTCCTTGTGGCTGAAGCATTCGCTGAGGCCGGACTCCCCGCAGGCGTACTCAATGTCGTCTGTGGAAGCGGCGGGAGCGTGGGCAGTGCGATCGCAGGCCATGCGCGCGCGGACTTCGTCTCCTTCACGGGCTCCATCGAAGCGGGACGACAGGTTGCCGTGTCCGCTGCTCGGCAGGGGACGCGCACGTCGCTCGAGCTGGGTGGGAAGAGCGCTGCGATCATCCTCGATGATGACAAGGTGCGTGCCGCGGTGCGGCATACCATCGGAAGCTGTTACGCCAACGCGGGTCAGACGTGTGCGGCGCTTTCTCGGCTCATTGTTCCGCGCCACCTCCTCGAAGAGGTCGAAGACGAAGTTCGCAAGGTGATGTCGCAGATCGTCGTGGGAGATCCCTTCGACTCGGCCAGCACCGTGGGGCCTCTGGCGAACGAGGGGCAACGAAACACGGTAGTCGAGCACATCCGTGCGGCCGGCGAGACCCCGGGTGTACGTATCGTCGCGTCGAAGGACATCTCCCACCTCACACGCGGTTGGTATGCCGCTCCTACGGTGGTCGTGGCCGCCGATCCCAGCGCGCCGATCGTGCAGGAGGAGGTGTTTGGGCCCGTGCTCGCCATTCAGCCTGCCGACAACGAAGGCCACGCCATCGAGCTCGCCGAAGGAACAAGGTTCGGCCTCATCGCTCGCGTGTGGACCGATGACGATGCGCGCTTCGAGAGGGTCGCCCGACAGCTCCGCGTCGGCGGCGTGATCCAAAGCGATGCTCCGACCGCGTGGGACGCTCCGTTCGGAGGCGTCAAGGACTCCGGGTACGGGCGCGAGCGCGGTGTCTATGGTGTCGAGGAATACCTAGTTGCGAAGTCTCTGCAACGTGGAGGTACGAAAGCCTGACGCTGCGTTGCTCGGCACTCCGGCAAGAAGAAGCGCTGGACCGACAAGCGATCGTCTGAGGATCGATAGCCCGCCCGCTGTTTCGGCAGCGAGGCGGAGTGTCGTGATGGTCTGTGTTGCAGGTGTTAGTCCAGCGCTTCAGTAGGAGATGACGATCTTGCCGAACCTTTCGTTCCGCGTCAGGTCGGTGAAGGCCGCGCGGAACTGGGTGATGTCGTGGACCGCTTCCACGACGGGCGTGAGTTCGCCTCGGGCGACCATGTCCAGGATGCGGGTCTGTGCTGCGGCGGACGAGTGCGGGACGTAGATGAACGGTGCCTTTCTTCTGCCGAATAGGGATGCGGCCAGGCCCGTGAGGTCCTTGTGCGGATTGACGTTGACGAAAGTCCCAGTCCGGGTGAGCTTCTTCGTCACCTGACCGAAGCGCAGCCTCCCGGAGAGGTCAAGGACGATGTCGTAGGTGTGAGTGAGGTCCTCGAAGGACGTGTCGCGGTAGGTGTGGACGGTCGTCGCGCCGAGTTCCTTGAGGCGCGGTGCTGAGTTCCGGCCGCCGATCGCGGTGACTTCAGCGCCGAGGGCAGCAGCGATCTGGACGGCGTACACGCCAACGCCTCCGCTCGCACCGACGACCAGCACCCGGTCCCCGCTGCCGACGGCGGCCTTGTCGAGGCCGGTCAGCGCGGTCTCAGCGCCGATAGGCAGGGCCGCCGCCTGGGCGAAGCCGAGGCTGTCGGGTAGTTCGGCGAGGTACTCCTCTCGAACGGCCACGTACTGGGCTAGGGATTTCTCACCCTTCGTCAGGTGCGGGCCGCCCAGGACACGTTGCCCTCGCGTGAAGCACCGGCTGTCCGAGCGGACCACGCCAGCGAATTCCAGGCCGAGACCGACCGCTCTCCGCCTGGTCCTGCGGGCCAGCGAACGCGGGTCGTTGTTCTGGACGAACCCCTTCTCCCACGCACTCAAGGCCACGGCCTTCACCTCGACGAGCACCTCGCCGTCGGAGGGCCGTGGGGTGGGCACCGTGCCAAGGTAGAACTTCTCGGCGCCTTTCTTGCTGGGATCAATCAGTACCGCTTCCATGCGAAGTTCTCCGTTCAATGGTCGGGCAGCATCAGTGACCCTGCGGCCGGGGAGAGAGCTTGATCATGAATGAGGGCCTTACACCGTGCCCAAGTCGGACGAGAGCCATCGCTCGGGGCGCATGCGGATGACGACCTGTTCGCCGTTGTTCCTGCTGGACACGTCGATGTACTCGTCGACTCTTTCTGCCGGGAGATAACGGCTGGAAATCTCACGGAGCTGGTCGAAGGTTGCGGGGACCGTCTCCGTGACCGGGCCCTCGACCGTGACGTAACGGACGCTGGGTTCGAGTCGGTCGATCATCAGAGAGAAGCGGCCGGCTGCCTGGATCAGCCGGTTCTTGCGGCTGTCCAGCCCGGTTATCACCCAGATGTCGCCGCCAGGTTCGTACTGGTACCAAATCGGCACCGTCAGGGGGGCCCTCCCCTTCCCAGCTTCCACCGCCAACGCGGCCACGTGGGCCTCGGCCAAAAACTCCTCGCGTTCCTTGCGGGACAGCGTCATGTGACGTCCTTCCTTCGGCATAGCTACGGGGTCTCCTCAAAGGGGTTCTACTCATTGGCGGACAGGGCCCGACGGACGCCGTCTCAGGCGAAGCTCTGCCCCTCTGCGCAAAGAGCGACGGCTCTGACCTCCACGAACACCTCCCCATCGGCGGGTCGCGGGGTCACCGAAGCGGAAGTCCTTACGGGCCAGGAGGAGCCATTGGGCAGGCCGACGACGGAAAGAGCCGCAGGAGCACCTCCACGGCCTCTTCTTGGCGCAGGCGCCCGGCAACCACCGCTTCGCACAGGCGGTCCGCAGCACCCAGGAAAGCCATGGTCAGGGCGTACGCGGTGCGCTGATCAACCCCGAGCAGCTCGGTCACGAGCGGGCAATAGCGTTCGGCGTCGTCGGCGTACACGGTGGCGACGGGCTCCCCCTCGGCGACGAGGGCCGCACCGATGTCCGCGTGCAGGGCCCCGTTTTCCAGCGTGCATGCCACATAGGCATCGCACAGCGCGCGCAGCGCTCCCTCGTGTGCCGTCCTGGCCTCCCTGTGGGAAGCCATCACGGCCATGACCCTGTCCTCGTACTCGGCTCCCACCTGCTGGAACATGGCGCGCAGAAGTCCGGCGAGGGAGCCGAAGTGCTGGTAGGCGATCGGCTTGCTGACCCCGCAGGCATCCGCGAGCCGGGCCAGCGTAAGGGAACCTGCTCCCTCCTCCCGGGCCCTGCGCAGAGCGGTCTCAAGCAACAGTTCCTTCCGCGCCACGGCCGACACTCGCCGCCGCTTCACGGGACTCTCCGAGCTGGCTCTTTCCATGTATGTCGCCCTCTCCCTCCGGAGCCTACCGTTATTACCAACCGTAACTTACAGGTAGTAACTTAGGAGTTCAAGGCGGAGCCAGCGAGGGCCAATGCTCTATCGCGACAGCCTCGTCGCTCGAACCGCACCAAGCCGCGCTCAAGGGCAGGGCTTGCACGCCTTCGGTCCGCGGGGGCGCAAGATCCTCACCCGTCCCTCGTACGCCGTTGGTCCGAGTCTTCAGGGAGACATCCGAACAGCCCGGGCTTCGTCACCGAGGCTCTCCCTATCGCCCTCACCTCGCTCCAGCGCCGCCTCAACTGCCTGACCATCCACGAGTACGCCGACATCTCGGAGCGCAACTCACCCGAGATGCTGTCCATGCTGTTCGGCGGCGACCCCGCGGCCGCCCATGTCACCGGCGTCGCCGCGTCCACGAAGGAGCACTACGGCGCCTCCCTGCGCCACCTGGCCAAGACCCTCGGCATGCCGCTCGACGAGGTCACGGCAAGCAGCTGAAGTGGCGGGGTCGAAACAGTCGGTGACCACCCTCGTCGGCACCTTCGACGCCGGAACCGTCGCCGCCTGGCGCATCGGGATCCAGGGACTGCGGGCCGGAGAACCCGTACTGCGGATGATCCCCACCTGGTACATCGGCACCGACCTCGACCCGGCCTGGGAATTCCCTTTCAAGGGCCAGGGCTGGCGCGTCGTGGTCGACGGCGACGTCCCGCTGGACACCACCATCCGCTTCACCTGGCCCACCGAGGAGGAGCGCTCCCTCGTCGGCTACGGCAACGCCAGCCGCCCCGTCAACGCGGTCCCGTACGTCTGCGCGGTCCGCGCCCGGCATCGTCACATCCTTCGAACTGCCCCAGATTATTGCCCACTTGGGCTGACATCCCAGCAACGTCCCGTCACAGACAAGGAGTACGGCCCGATGAAGGTGGCGAACCCCGAAGTCACGCTCGACGAGGAAGCGCACGGCTTCCCCACGGAAGCCCGCAACACAGCGGTGATCGGCTGGAATCTGGTCGCCGCAGCCCACGGGGACGACGGCAAGCAGTACTGGTTCAACACCGGGTTGATGTCCCTGGCGGAGGGCTGGGGCAACCTCGACTTCTGGCAGATGTGCGTCCGCAGTACTCCAGGACAGGTCGTGCAGCCCTCCGGATCGGTGCACCGGGTGGCCGGTTCCCACCCGGCCTCGCAACCGAGTGGCACGTCCAGACCCGTGGCGCGCTCACCGTGACCCGGACCGACGAGCAGGTGGCGGTCGACATGGAGAGCGCCCATATCAGGTGCACACCTGACGGAACCTGGCACTTCTCCGTCGAGGACAAGGCCTCGGGGATCGCGGGCGAGTGGACCCACACCGGCAACGGTTTCCCAATGTGGTACGGCAAGGAGACCCCGCAGACGTACGTCCCGCACAGCATCTCCTACGGCTACATCTGGGCCGGCAAAGTCGAAGGCACCCTCACCATCCAGGGCAAGGAGGTCACGATCCGTGGCGCCGACCAGCGCGAGCGGTACTACGCGGTCGACGCCTGCCCGGCCGAAGTCGGGGCGTGGCACGCCTGGATGTGGTTCCACTTCGACGAACTGTCCGGAAATCTCGACGAGATGAAGCTCAGCAAGCACAAGGACATGGCTCTCTACCTCAACGAGGAGAAGCGCTATGTCCAGGCCGGCGACTTCCGCATCGACCACCACGACTGGGCCTACAACCCCACCACCGGCACCTTCGTGCCGTCCCGCTACGTGGTGACGACGGAAACAGAGGCCGGAGTCCTGGAGTTCACCGGCAGCGCGGTGGGGAGCCACGCCGCGAGCTCGGTCGGCGAATCCCCCGACTCTCCGACCATCCTCCTCGACTGGCCCCGCGTCGAAGGCACCTTCACCCACTCCGACCGCCGCAGGCAGACCCTGACCAACGGCCTTGGCGGCACCCTCATCCGGCAGTGGAAGCCCTATCCCGATCTGCTCGTCGGCGGCGCCCAGTTCCAGCCGCTGGACGTGCCTCGCGTCTGAACACCCCCCATCCGCTCATTCCAGAAGGGCGAGACCGTGAAGAGACGTACAGGCAGACGGTCCGGTCAGCGGTCCGGGCCTTCAGGGAGACACACTCGAACCGAGCAACGGCGCGATCTTCTCCGCGTACTCCTTGACCGTCTCGCGCACGAGGTGCGGTGGTGGGGTGAGGCCGGCGTTGCGCAGGCCGGCCGCCTCAAGGCGGCGCAGCACGTGGACGATCTCGTCGGCCGTGCCGGTCAGGGTGCTCGCGGTGATGATCTCCTCGGTGAGCACCTCTTCCTCACCGGGAAGCAGGTGGGAGAGATGTCCTCGGTGGGTCTCCTGGTACAAGCGGTCACGCGGGACCTCCAAGCGTGCGAGCACTTTGCGTTCATAGAGGTCCAGACGGTCTTGGATCCGGGCGGGAAGGTGGTCGGCGATGGCGGGGTTGTCGGCGTAGGCGTGGAAGGGGAGCATCGCGATCGGGCCGACGCGTGCGAGGACGCGGGGTGACATCGGCGACTCGCCCTCCTCCAGGACGCACAGGCCCAGCGAGGACATGGTGGGAAAGTCCTCCGGTTCTCTGCCGGACTCGGCCCTTGCCCGCCGTACCGCCTCCAGTGAGATGGCCACGACCTCGGGAGAGTTCACCATCACGTCGGCGCCCTGGAGCGTGGTGATCCAGCCGTCGCCCAGCTCACCCGCGACCCGTCGTGCGCGCGGGCCGTCGGCCGCGACGTACACGGGGATGCCCGCGCGATCGACGTACCGTTCCTCCGGCATGTGGCACAGCCGGACCGCCCTGCTCGTGTCGCCCTCGTGGTGGAGGGACTGTTCGCCGTCGAGCAGAGCCCGGCACGCGGTGACGTAATCGGCGAGGCGCGACACCGGCACGCTCTTCAGACCCATCACCGCCCGCGCCGTGTTGCCCGCTCCGACGCCGAGGAAGACTCGTCCGGGCGCGAGCCGGTTGACGCTGGCGATCGCGGTGGCACAGGCAGAGGCGGTGCGGGTGCCCGGTACGGCCAGCATCGTGCCGACGCGCAGGGTGGAGGTGCGTTCGGCGGTCAGTGCCATTGCCACGAACGCGTCGCCGGCGATGAGGGGCGAGTCGACGAAGCCGACGCTGGTGAATCCGTGCTGCTCGGCGTGGGCCGCGTCGTCCCACGACCCGTGGTAGCTCATGAGTACAAGACCGACGTCCATGGCGGCTCCTTGTGCGGTTACCTGGTGAACTACTTGGTGATTTCGACCGTCAGCCGGCCCAGGCCGGTGATCTCGGCCTCCATCAGGTCGCCGGGGCACATCCACTGGCCGGTGGCGAGGCCGACGCCGGCGGGGGTGCCGGTGGAGACGATGTCGCCGGGCTCCAGAGTGAGGTGTTCGGTGATGGCGACGAGTTGCTCAGGGATAGACCAGATCATGTCGCGGGTGTGGGCGTCCTGCTTCAGTTCGCCGTTGAGCCAGAACCGCAGCCGGAGATCGTCGTGGTCGACGTAGCGGGCCGGCACGATTCCCGGACCGAGCGGGCAGCTGTCGTCGAAGACCTTGCCTCCGAAGAGGTCAAACTTGACCAGGTGCCTGGGGTCGCGCTGCCAGTCACGTGCCGAGAGGTCGACGGCCACCGTGTATCCGGCGACGTGGTCCATGGCGTCCGCGAGGGTCAGGTGGCGTGCCTTTCTGCCGATGACCAGCGCCAGTTCGATCTCGTAGTCCAGCTTCGCGGTCTGTTCCGGGTAGCGCACGGTCCTGCCGGGCCCGACCAGCGTGGTCGTGGGCGGTTTCAGGAAGAACAGCGGGGCCTTGGACTCCTTGTCCCAGTCGCTGTGGCCCGCGTCGCCGCGCATGTGGTCGTAGTAGTTGGCGCCCGTCAGCACCAGTTTGCGGGGGTACTGGAGAGGAGTGAGGACGTCTTCGAGCGAGTGGGGCGCCGGGAGCGGTGGGGCCGAAGCGAGACGTTCGGCTGCCGCGACCAGGAGGGGTTCACTGTGCTCCCAGTGGCCGAAGACGTTCATGAGGCCGCGGGACGGCTCCGGCTGCAGCACCTCGGGGGCGATGTCGGCCAGGGCCCAGTACCGGTCGTCGACGCAAAGGGCCGGTGTGGGGCTGCCGTCGACGCGGAGGGTGGTCAGCGAGAAGGCCATGGCGATGATCTCCAAGGGTGCGGGGGCGTTCAAGCGACGGCTCGTGGCGCGGCGGCCGTCCGCAGCAGGCGGATCACCTGGCGTACGGCCGGCGAGGTGTCCCGCCGTCGGTGGACTCCGACCAGTTGGGTGGTCAACCGCGCGTCCGCCGGCGGACGGTGGACGACTCCGGGCAGCCGTACGCAGCGCAGCGAATCAGGGACGAGGGCGACACCGAGGCCGCCGGCGACCAGGGTCAGTGCCGCTACGAAGTCCTTGACGGGCGGGGCGAGTCGGGGCGCGAAGCCGCCGACTCGCGCGAGTTCATGGACGTGGTCGCGGAAGTCGTGCTCCTCGTCGAAATGCGGGACGACGAAGGTATCCGCGCCCAACTCGGGCGATGGCACCGCCTCCATGCCGGCGAGCCGGTGCCGTTCGGGCAGGGCCAGGACGATGGGTTCTTCGAGCAGGCAGACGGCCGTCAAGCCCGGCGGGTAGGTGGGACGTCCGCGGAGGAAACCCACGTCCACCTCTCCCGACGCGAGGGCCTCCAGTTGCGCCGGTGTCTCCAACTCCCGTACGCCCACAGTCAGATCTCCCCGTTCCGCGCAGGCCGCCAGGACTCGGGTCAGCGCTCCGGAGAAGGCGGCGGAGGCGACGTAGGCGATCTCGGCCCGTCCCACCTCGCCCCGCCCGGCCCGGCGCCCCACGGTCACCGCCCGTTCGGCCTGCTCCAGGGTGAGCCGCGCCTCGACGAAGAACAGCTCTCCGGCATCCGTCAGCCGTAGGTGGCGGCGTCGGCCTCGGTCGATCAGCAGCACCCCGAGATGGGATTCGAGCGCCTTGATCTGTGCGCTCAGTGCGGACGGGGCCAGGTGCAGCCGGTCCGAGGCCCGCCCGAAGTGCAGTTCCTCTGCGACCGCCACGAAGGACGTCAGCCAGCGCAGTTCCATGATCACCGCCCTCTTCCGTCAGTGCTGCCGCTCCCCCAGCATGCACTAAATCGAGTTCACTGAAAAGATTCGATTCTTTGCTTGACAAACGATATGACGGTCGTAGCCTCGGAGTGAACGCGAAGAGGCGTACGCACCGGAGGCCCGACGATGATCCAAGCACCGACGCCCACCCGCCCCACTGTGACCACCGGTCTGGGCCGCCTGCACCACTCGGCAACGCCCGTCGCCGACCAGGGGGTCAACCGGCACTTCGTCGAGGACCTCATCGGCCTGCCGCTCACCGCCACCTGGTGCGAGGAGTCGGTCACCACGCCCGGCATGACCTTCTGCCACACCTTCTACGAGCTCGACGACGGAAGCGCGCTGGCCTTCTTCCAGATGTCCGAGCCGCACGACAGGGAATTCCTGCTCGGCCCCACCAACCGCTACGACCACGTGGCCCTGCACGCGGACGCGGCAACGCAGGAGGCGATCCACCAGCGCCTGCTCGCCGAGGAGTATCCGCACCTCATCCAGGACCACGGCTATGTGAAGTCCCTGTACGTCGTCTCGCCCGACGGCCTGGAGATCGAGATTGCCGTGGACCCGCCGAACGTCGAGGAGATCAAGGACAAGCGGCGGGCGGACGCGCGCAGCGAGCTGGCCCGCTGGCTGGCCGGGGACCACCGCACCAACAACGACTGGCGCCCGGAGACCCACTCCGTCGCGCACTACCCGGCAGGTCAGGCGGCCACCGGATGACGAAGCTGACCCTGACCTTCGACAACGGGCCCACCCCCGGTGTCACCGAGCAGGTGCTGGACACGCTCGCGGAGCGGGAGTTGAAGGCCACGTTCTTCGTGATCGGCGAGAAGCTGGCCACCCCGGCCGGCCGTGAACTCGCCGAGTGGGCGCACGCGCAGGGCCACCGGCTAGGCAACCACACCATGACCCACGGAGAACCCCTCGGCCTCCTGAAGGACCCGGAGCGCGAGGTCGCGGAGATCGCCGAGGCGCAGGCAGTGCTCGGTGAACTCACGTCGCCCGAGCGGTGCTTCCGGCCCACCGGGCACGGCAAGGTGGGCCCCCACCTGCTCAGCCCGACGGCCGCCGACCTGCTGGTGTCCGACGGCTACACGGTGGTGCTATGGACGTTGTTCGTACGCGACTCCAAGATGCCCGAGGGCTGGGCCGAGCGTGCCCTGCTGCGCCTGCCGGAGCGGGACTGGCATGTGCTGGTCGTCCACGATCTGCCGAGCGGCGCCATGGACGAGCTGCCCGGCTTCCTCGACGCCGTCGCTAGCATGGGCGTCGAGATCGTCCAGGAGTTCCCTGCGGAATCCACGCCCCTTCTGCGCGGTCGCGCGTGCGCGGATTTCGAGGATCTCTACGTCACCCCACGTACAGCCGTGAAGATCGCAGGAGAGCAGTAGTGGCCCGAACCGATGGCGCCGAGACCCGCAACCACACGCTCTACCTGGAGATCAGGCGCAATCTCCTGCGCGGGTCCTTCCCGGCAGGTCATCGGTTCAAGCTGAGCAAGCTCTGCGCCGAACTTGGCGTCAGTGTGAGCGTGGCGCGCGAGGCGCTCACCCGCCTCGCGGAGCAGGGGCTGGTGGTGCTTGAGCCCAACAAGGGTTTTTCAGTGCCGCAGCTCACGGATGCCGAGATCAACGACGTGGCCTTCGTCCGCAAAGAGATCGAGGCGATCGCCGTGCGCCGGGCGATCGAACAGGGCGGGATCGACTGGGAGACCGGTGTGGTCGCCGCCCACCATCGGCTGATGGTCTCTCCGAACGCCGCGCTCGACGAGGACCCGGAGGCCAACGAGCAGTGGACGAGCGCCCACCGGGCCTTCCACGAGGCGTGCGCGGCCGGGTGTGATTCCCCGCGCCTGCTGGCCTTCCGTACCCAGCTCTACGACCAGTCCGAGGTCATCCGGCAGATGGCCAAACTGCGTCGGGGCAAGCAGCGGGACGTCGCCGGGGAGCACGCCGAGCTCGCCCAGGCGGTGGTGTCACGACAGGCCGACCGGGCCGTCGAACTGCTGCACGCCCACATCGAAAGGACCCGCCTGTCATGCCTCGACGCATGGACTGCCGCACAGACGTAGGCCTCATAGACATAGGCCGCACTGCCACGGGACACCCTCGGCCGAGGAACAGCCATGGATCTTGAACTCGCCGATCGCCGGGCGATCATCGGCGCCTCGTCCGGCGGCCTGGGTCTCGCCTGCGCGAAGGCCCTGCACGCCGAGGGCGTGCACGTCGTGATCAACGGGCGCCACCCGGAAGCCCTCGACCGCGCCGTCGAGGAGGTGCGCTCCGTCGGTGACGGCCGCGCCGACGTCATGGCCGTCCCCGGCGACATCGCCCAACCGGCCACTCACGAACGGCTCCTGGACGCCTGCCCGGCACCCGACATCCTGGTCACCAACAACGGCGGCCCGCCCCCGGGCCCCTTCCAGAAGTCCTCCCGCGCGGACTGGGAACACGGCCTCGACGCCAACCTCCTGGCCCACGTCGCACTCATCAACCTCGTCATCGGCGACATGTGCGACCGCCGCTTCGGCAGGATCGTCAACATCACCTCGGCCATGGTCACCACCCCCCGCCCGACCATGGCCGTCTCCTCCGCGGCCCGCGCCGCCCTCACAGCCGCCGTCAAGGGCCTCTCCCTCGACGTCGCCCGCTTCAACGTCACCGTCAACAACCTTCTGCCGGAACGCCTCGACACCGAACGCCAGCGCTACATGGCCGAGGTCGCCACCACGCGCGACGGCATCACCTACGACGAGGCCCGCGCCCGCCAGGTCCGTTCCATCGCCGCCGGACGGCTCGGCGACCCCCGCGAGTTCGGCGCCACCTGCGCGTTCCTGTGCAGCCCTCTGGCGGGCTACATCTCGGGCCAGAACATCCACCTCGACGGCGGCAGCTACCCGGCACTCGTCTGAGTCGTCACCACCCCTTGTGAACCACCGGAGGCATCCCATGAAGGTCCGCCGTGTCCTCGTAGCGAACTCCGACGGGAAGAGCCGCGTCGTCGAGGACGGGGAACCCCCGCGTGCCACCGTGGCAGTGGAGACCCCCGGCTTCGAGCAGACCGTCGTCTGGCACCACCCGTCCGTCCCCGAACTGCCCTACTCCGGCGGCGATCCCACGATCGCCACCCCCACCCTGCTGCCCGGCCACGGCGGCACCAGCTGCATCGTCCTCACCTTTCCGCCCGACACGGTGTACGCCGACCCTGCCTTCGACCCGGCCGCGGCCGCCACCGAGACGGCCCGCAACAGCCCCGGCATCGCCGACCTTTTCGAGCCGGACAACCCCGGCATGCACACCACTCCCACCCTGGACTACGACGTCGTCCTCGACGGCGAGCTGTGGCTCGAGCTGGACGACGGCGAGGTGCGCCTGTCGGCGGGAGACGTGGTCGTCCAGCACGGCACCCGCCACGCCTGGCGCAACAGAAGCGACCGGCCGGCCACGCTGCTGGCCGTGCTCGTCGGCGCGCGGGACGCGAACGGTACGCCGGAGCAGGGGGCGTAGCCATGGACATGGAACTGGGGTGCACCCTCTCCACCTGGCGACACCGGAACATATCCGCATCGCCGAGGAACTCGGCTACGTGAGCGCCTGGTGCCACTACTCGCCGGCCATCTACGCCGACCCCTGGATGATGCTCGCCCTCGCGAGCGAACGCACCTCGCGCATCGGCCTCGGGGTCTCGGTGGTCGTCCCCCACTTCCGGCACGTGGCCGATGTCGCGTCCTGCGTCGCGACCCTGGAGGAACTCGCACCCGGTCGGGTCACCGTCGCTCTCGGTGCCGGCTTCAGCAGTACGGCCCTGCTGGGCGGGCACGGCACCCCCTGGGCCATGGTGGAGCGGTACGCCACGCAGCTGCGGACGCTCCTGGCAGGGGGCGAGATCGAGTTGGATGGGCAGCCGATGTCCCTGCTCCACAGCGCGGGGTCCGGCATCTCGCTCCCCGTCGACCTGGAGTACTCGCCGCTGCGCCACGCCAGCAACCTGGAGTCCGCGCTGACCTACGAGGGCACCAGCGAGATGCACACCCTGGTTGTCGGCCAGGCGCTCACGGGCCAGGCGGCATTCCGCTAGCCACGGCCCGACCGGGCCGCCACTGCCGCAGAGCCCCTTCCGGAGCAGTGCCATGCCCTGGTGCGGCGATCGGCCGTCGCACCAGGGCATGGTTCTCAGCGGCTCAGGTGGACGGCGGAGCGGTGGGCACAGTGAACACGTCCGGTGCGCCCACCGCAGTGTCGGACAGGTCGAGTCCGATCGTGAAGGTGGCCTCGTAGCCGGTGCCCTTCCTGCGGGGTGCGAGATGCATCTGGGCGCCGACTTCGCCGTACCAGATGTCGGTGTCGTTGGTGGTGTCCGGTGTGCCGGTCGAGGCGTAGGGGTCGGTGGCGAGGTAGGCGGCCTTGAAGGCCTCGTCGAAGTAGAGCTGGGACGTGAACTCGTAGGGGTTGCCGTCCGTGCCGGTCGTGCGCACCTTGACGTGGATGTGGATCGTCCGGCTCGGGTACCAGCCCGGCAGGATGGTGACGAAGGTGGTGCCGCCGCGGCGGTCGGTGACCTGGTAGCCGCGCAGGAACTTCCGGCCGACCGTGCCTTCGTACTCGACGTCGGAGTAGAGGCCGAAGGCGTCGCACTGCCAGATGTCCACCTTGGCACCCGGCAGGGGTAGGCACTTTCCGCCCGTGATCTGGGCGATATTGAGGTTCAGGAGCAGCGGTGTGCCGTCGACGATCGAGCCGTCGGACGGGTCCGCGCGGATGTCGGAGCGGTTGAGCCCTTCATCGACGAAGTACGGCCCGACCGTCATCTCCGGCTTGGCGACGCAGTCGACCGGTCCGGTGACGGCGCCTTGGGAACTGGCGGACGATGCCGACGCCCCGTCGATCTCGCCGATGGTCAGGCCGACGCCTGCGACGCCAAGAACGGTAAGAGCCTGGCGTCTGCTGAGGACGCGGCCTAATGGCTGGTCGTCAGAGTGCATGGGTCCTCCTCAACGGGTCCTGCTGCAGTAAGTACGGACCGGAAGCCTGCGGCACACGACCTAACCTCCGCGTAACCACTCAGCTCTCGTCAAGGAAGCGCTGCGCGATCGGCAGCAGTTGCTCCTGTAGGGAGTCGTCGTCGAAGTCCGCGACCAACGGGTGCACAGCCGCACCACTGATCACGGCGATCAGCGTCGCGGCGCGGGCGGCTGTGTCCGGACCGGCCTCGTTCCCCATCAGCAGCCGGTTCATCCGGCTCATGACGCGACGATACGACTTGGTGAGGGGCGCGAAGCGCGATGCCTACTACGCGTCGCGGTCGCAGCGTGTGCGGCCCCAGGCGGCGCCTTCCTGCTGCGTTCAGTGCTTCCGAGGAGGGACGTCGTCCCGCTCGGTCACGCAGGAAGGGTGACCGTCACGACGAGCCCCCCGCGTTCGCGAGCGACCGCACGGACCTCTCCCCCGTGTGCGTGAGCGATCGCGCGGACGATCGACAGGCCGAGCCCGAAGCCGCGACTGCCATCGGCCCGTTCGCTCCGGTCACGGCGCAGCCGGCGGAACGGCTGGAAGAGGGATTCGGCCTCAGGCCCGGACACGGCCGGTCCGGTGTTGGAGACGGTGAGGACCACCCGGCCGGACTCGGTGGCGGTCGTGACGGAGATCCACCCGCCAGGCCTGTTGTGGTGCACGGCGTTCTCGACGAGATTCTGTGCCAGTCTCTCCAAAAGGATCGGATCGCCGCGGGTGAGGGCCGGCTTCAGGGCGCGCCGGAACACAAAGCCGTTGACCACGGTCTGCTCCAGGGCGTGAGCGACGGTGTCGGCGAGGTCCACGGGGGAACGCTCCGTGAGTTCGTTCTCGGCCTCGGCCAACAGGAGCAGGGCCTCGATAAGGCGTTCGTGCCGTTCGTTGACGGCCAGCAGCGCCTCCCCCAGCTGTTTCGTGCCGACCGACGCGTCCGGTCTGGTCACCGCCACCTCGACCAGAGCTCGCTTGAGGGCGAGTGGGGTACGCAGTTCGTGGGAGGCGTTGGCGGTGAACCGGCGTTGGGCATCGAAGGAGTGGTCGAGCCGTTCCAACATCGCGTCGAAGGTGTCGGCCAGCCGCTTGATCTCGTCCCCGGGCCCGGTCAGGGCGATGCGTTCGCGCAGCGCGCCTTGGCGACCGCCGACACTTGCGATCCGGTGCGCGGTCGCCGTGATCCTCCGTAAGGGACGCAGGGCCCGACCGGTCGCCACGGCGCTGCAGAGCGCCGTCAGAAGCCCCACCCAGAGCAGTGCGGCGCCACCCTGAGTGAGTAAGGCTTCTAACGTCTCAGCACGGAACCGGCGTTGCGCCGCGTGGAGTTGCTCGATCGCCGCCGCCAGTTCCTCGTTCTCCGCCGCCTCTCCGGCGTTCGAGGGCAATGCGGCCGCGATGGCGGGGTCCGAGCCCATTCTGCGGTCCAGGCTCCCGTCGACCATGACGTGAGTCATGCCAAGCAGTAGAGCTCCGGCAAGGAAGAACAGAGCGCTGTGGAGCACGGTCAAACGGGTGCGCAGGGTCCAGAGGCGTGTCATCGCACCCGGTACCCCGCCCCCGTCACGGTCTCGACCAGCTGCGGTTCGCCGAGTTTCTTGCGCAGTTTCATCACCGTCACCCGGACGGTGTTGGTGAACGGGTCGACGTTCTCGTCCCAGGCCTTCTCCAGCAGCTGCTCGGCGGAGACCAACGCGCCGTCGGCCAGGAGGAGTTCGGTGAGCACGGCGAACTCCTTGTTGGCCAGCGCGACCGGTCGCCCGTCCCGGGACACCTGGCGGCGGGCCGGGTCGAGCCGGATGCCGGATCGCTGGAGCAGCGGCGGCGTGGCGGGGCGGGCGCGGCGGGCCAGCGCGTGGACGCGGGCGGACAGTTCGGCGAACGCGAACGGTTTGGGCAGGTAGTCGTCCGCGCCCAGCCGCAGCCCCGCCACCCGGTCCCGGATCCCGGCGGCCGCCGTGAGCATCAGTACCCGCGCCGACGACTCCGCCTTCGTCACAGCCTGGCAGACGTCGTCACCGTGCACGCCGGGCAGGTCCCGGTCGAGGACGACGACGTCGTAGGCGTGGACGCCGATCCGGTCCAGTGCCTCGGTCCCGTCGTGCGCGATGTCCACGGCGAAGGCCTCGCGGCGCAGCCACTCCGCGACCGCGTCGGCCAGTATCTGTTCGTCCTCCACCACGAGGATGCGCATGCGCTCTCTCCCTGTTGATGTGGTTACGCGTGGGTTATGGCGGTCCGTGTTGGCTTCGTCCGACCTCGAACAAGGAGAGAAGGGAACGTCATGCGAACCCGGAACAAGTACCTCGGTACAGTGATCGGCCTGGCCTGTCTGGCGGCTGCCGTCCCCGTGGCGCCGGTGGCCGCCGCCCCTCAGTCGGCTGTCACGTCGGCGGTCTCGGCCGCTCTGCCGACCGAGGTCACCGAGCCTCCGGCGGGCAACGGCAGGGCCTTCCACCACAACCCGATCATCGACTACAGCGGCAAGCTCCAGCTCCCGGACGACTACGCGGAGAAGGAGGTCCTGGTCTCGGGCACGGCAGACGTCTATGAGCACGGCCCGGACGGCGAGGTACGGGTCAAGGAAGCGGATGTGCCATACACGACACGGGTGTTGGTGCGGATGCCGAAGAACCCGAAGGACTTCAGCGGCAAGGTGCACCTGGAGGCTGGTCCCTCCGGCCTGGACGGCCTGTCCCGCTCCGCCGACAAGGTCTTCGCCGACGGCGACGCCTGGGTCGGCGTCCTCACCCACGCACTGTCGTCGTCCACGCAGCGCATGAAGACGGCCGATCCGGTCCGTTACGACGCCCTGAGCCTCCCGGAGTTCGGGCAGAACTGGGACATCCTCGCCCAGGTGGGACGGCTGTTGAAGACCCGTACAGCCGACAACCCGCTGGGCGGCTACAAGGTTCGGCAGGTGTACGCCAACGGCTGGGCCTTCGCCGCCTCGGTCTGGCTGACATACACCGGCGAGGGCTTCCACCAGCGCCTGCGTCTGCCGAACGGCCGCCCGATCTTCGACGGCTACCTCCTGGGCAACCCCGGGCACTACATGCCGATCAACTCCACGGCACCAGCCGTCGCGAAGGACGACCCGCGGCAGAAGGTGCAGAACCTGGATGTCCCGGTCATGGTCCTGATGACCGGCCCGCAGGAGGAGCAACGGCGCCGTCCCGAGGGCCCCACCTACCGTGTCTACGAGGTCGCCGGCGCCTCCACGGCGTCCCCGCGCGCGGCTCGCGCCTACGGCCAGACTCCCGAGGCCTTCCTCACCACCGGCCCCTTCGCCTGCGACTACGACGTCAGCCGCTTTCCCTTCAACCAGTTCTTCCAGTCTTCGCTCACCCGCCTCGACATTTGGGCATCGAGGGGCGTCACCCCGCCACCCTCGCAACAGCTCGCACGGAACACCGACGGCTCCGCGAAGCTCGACGCCTACGGCATCCCGCTCGGCGGCGTCCGTTCCACCTACAGCGATCTGCCGACGGCCCGCTACTTCGCGAACACCACCGACCAGCGGTACTCGATCTGCACCAGCGCCGGAGCCCAGGAGCCGCTGTCCGCAAAGGAGTTGAAGCAGCTCTACGGCGGCAAGGAGGCCTACGTGAAGAAGGTGGGACGGCAGGCCGACCGGCTGGAGCGGCAGGGCTGGCTGCTGCCCGCCGACGCGGACGAGATCCGCAGCGAGGCGGACGCGGTCACTGACTTCTGACGCCACGTCATTCTCCGGCCCGGACGGGGAGAATGACCGTCGAGGGATGGTCCGGGTCGTGGAAGACCAGCTGGTCCGCGGCCTCGAGAGTGGCCGCTGTCGCTCTCGGCTCGCCGGTGCCGGGGTTGCGGTTGTAGCGCGGGAAGGCGCCGCTGGAGATCTGGACGCGGATGCGGTGACCGCGCCGGAAGCGGTAGGCGGTCGCCCACAGCCGGACCTCGGCCCGGGTGATCTCATCGGCACCGGTGAGGCCGACCAGGCCGTCGCAGACGTTGGTCGAGCGCCCCTCGGTGTCCACGTCGCACAGCCGGACGAAGACATCGGCGTACGGCAGGCTGGAGCAGAACCAGATCTCGGCGCTCACCTCACCGATCACCTCGGTGTCCCGCTCCAGCTCGGCCGTGGTGTACGTCAGCACGTCGGACCGTGCCTCCAGGCGCCGGTTGTCCACCCGGCCTGCCTTCACTCCCATGGCCATCCGGACGCCGCCGACCGCCGGGGTGGGGTCGGCGGGGTCGTAGCGGTAGCCATCGGGGGTGGAGGGGGCGGAGGCCTCGGAGGACAGGGCGCCGCCCGGCTGGAGGCGCAGGCGCTTGGGTTCGTAGCCGGGCGGTGGCCAACTGGCGAAGTCGCGCCACTTCTCCTCGCCCATCACATACAGGCGTACGTCGGCCCGGCCCGCGGGCTCCTCCCCTCGTGCGAGCGGGAGGGCGAATTCGAGGGCTTCCTCCGCCGCCGTCGCTCCGACACCCATGGAGATGTGGGACCAGGGGCCGACGGTGAGCCGGGCCCTTCTGCCATTCTTCTGCAGCGTCTGGAAGTCGCGCAGCTGCCCGGGCAGGAAGATGTCGTACCAACCGCCGACCGTGCTGACCGGCACGGCGATGTCCTTAACCCGGGCGCTGTGGTCGACCGGCTGCCAGAACGCTGCCTCCGCGTCGTGATCGAGGACGTTCTGGAAGTAGGCAGAGGGGCGGCCGAGCACAGTGACGTCGGCCTGGTTCAGCGGCAGGGACTCCATGGCGCGGCGGACCTTGCCCGCGCCGAGCAATTGTCGCAGTCGGGACCGGGGGTGTTCCTGGCCGGCGACCTGGACGCCCCACCCGAAGGGCGCCTCCAGCGAGAAGCCGTCGGTCCGCAACTGCTCCAGGGTGAAGGCCGATTCGGAGACCGACGGAATGATCGCCTTCACTCGTGGCGGTACGGCGTCGGCGACCGCCCACTGCACGAAGCCGAGGTAGCTGCCGCCGAAGAGGACGATCCCGTCCCCACACCATGGCTGTTCGCTGAGCCAGTCCAGGGTGTCGAGGCCGTCGTCGCGTTCGCGGCGCAGCGGGTCGAAGTCGCCGCCTGAGCCGAAGGTGCCGCGGGTGCTCTGTACGACGACCTGGTAGCCACGTTCGGCCAGCGGCCGGGCGAGTTGGTTGGCGATCATGCCGGTACGGCCGTAGGGGGAACGTAGCAGGGCGGTGGGCAGGCCGTCGCCGCCGGAGCCGGGCTGCCAGCGGTCGGCGAGCAGGACGACGCCGTCGCGCATCGGAACCCGCAGATCACGTTCGACGGTCACGTCCCGGGTGCGGGGCGCGGGGAGCCGGAGGAGGCGTTGAAAGATGCGGCTGGTCGGGTTCACGGGGTGTCCCTGGGAAGGTTCGGGTGGGGAAAGGGCACGGCTACGCCGCGCCGGGGCGGCGAACTCACTTGTTCTGGAGTGTTGTTCAGTCGGTACGCGGCCGAACCAGTCCGGCGTCGTAGGCCATGATCACGGCCTGGATGCGGTCGCGGGCGCCGAGCTTGGCCAGCACGCGGCCCACGTGCTTCTTCACCGTGGACTCGGTGAGGACGAGGCGATCGGCGATCTCGGTGTTGTTCCAGCCCTGGGCGATGGCCAGCAGCACCTCGTGCTCACGCTCGCTGAGCGCGCCGAGCCGGGGATCGGCGCGCGGGTCGGCGGTGTCGCCGAGAGAGAGCAGCCGGTGTGCGTGGGCGTCGAGGAGCCGCCGGGTGAGGCGGGGTGCGACCACTGCGTCGCCGCTGGCGACCGCGCGGATGCCGGCGACGAGTTCCTCGGGGCCTGCGTCCTTGAGGAGGAAGCCGGAGGCGCCCGCGCGCAGGCCGTCGTAGGCGTACTCGTCGAGGTCGAAGGTGGTCAGGATCAGGACGCGGGTGCGGCGACCGGTACCGCAGATTCGCCGGGTGGCCTCGATGCCGTCCATGCCGGGCATGCGGATGTCCATCAGCACGACGTCGGGGCGGAGTTCGGCGGCCATCCGGACGGCCTCGGCGCCGTGTCCGGCCTCGCCCACGCACTCCAGGCCGGGGGTGCCCTTCAGCAACATCCGGAATCCGAGACGCTGAAGGGGCTGGTCGTCGGCGATCAGCACGGTGGTCATGGGGGTCAGGCCTCCTGTACGGCTTCGAGGGTGACGTCGACGATCCAGCCGAACCGGTCAGCGCGCGGGCCGGCGGTGACCGTGCCGCCGTACATCGCCGCCCGCTGGCGGATGCCGACCAGGCCGTGCCCGGAGCCGTCACCGCCCGGGTGCCGCGATGGAGTGCCGCGTGGCGGTCCGGTGTCGGTGATCCGGACCCGGATGACGTCCTCGTCGACCCCCACGCTCACCTCGGCCCGTGCTCCGGTGCCCGCGTGCTTGAGGGTGTTGGTGAGGGCCTCCTGGACGATGCGGTAGACGGTCAGCTGCACCCCGCCGCTCAGGGCGGCGAGATCGCCCTCAGTGCGGTAGGCGACGCCGACCCCTGCTGCGCGCACGCGGGTCAGCAACCGGTCCAGATCGGTGAGCGTGGGCTGCGGGCTGAGCGACGTCGTGGCGTCTGGCGCGTTGCCCAGCACGCCCAGGACCCGGCGGAGTTCGCTCATCGCCTGGCGGCCGGTGTCGCCGATGAGGCGCAGTGCCTCGGCGGACTCCTCGCCCTCACTCGCGGCGAGGACAGCGGCGCCGTCGGCCAGCCCCACCATCACGGACAGGTTGTGGCCGACGATGTCGTGCATCTCCCGGGCCACCCGCTGGCGTTCGGCCGCCGCGGTCAGCCGCTCGCGCTGCTCCCGCTCGACCTCAAGACGCCTCACACGATCCTCCTGCGCCGCCCGGTAGACCCGTTGGGTGCGCAGGGCAAGGCCCAGGGCGACGGCGGCAATCCCCTGGCTGACCAGGAGCAGCAGGCCCAGCGCGGGCTGCTGGGACGGCAGGAGGAAGAAAACCGCCGCGCACATCTCGGCCAGCGTCACCGCGGCGGCCCAGCCCAGTCGGCGCAGGGGGCCGTGCAGCGCCAGGTTGTGCAGGGCGGAGAGCAGACAGAGCGCGGCGAGCAGCCACAGGTGCAGTGCCCAGGGCAGCACGGCGACGACCGCGACGACTGTGAAGACCGCCTCGGGCGCCCGGCGCCGCCACCACAGCGGTACGACCAACGCGACGGTGACGGCGACCAGCAGCACCGGGGACAGGTCGGCACGGGCCCGAGTCGTGGCGAACGGCCCGGTGTCGTGACCCAACAGCGCGTGGAGCAGCCCCGCCGTGGCCGTGCCGGTGACGACCAGGGAGTCGAGCAGCCAGGGGTAGCGCCGGTCCACCCAGCGCAAACGGCGCAGGGTGCGCAGCAGCCAGCCCATGAAGGCCGGAACCTCGCTCGTCTCCACGCCCGGTGACGCGGGCCGGGGCCCGAGGCCGACCGGGGGGTGGTCGGTCGGCTCCGGGGGCCTGTGGGTGGGTGTGGTCATGTGCGCGGGGTCCGTTCAGGCGTCCGTGCGGGTCAGCCGGAGGCAGGCCACGGCCAATGTCACGACGACCCATCCCACGAGGGCTGCCAGCCCGGCACCCGGGGACAGCAGACTGCCCGAGTGCTCCAGCGCGGTCAGCGCCTCGCCGGCCTTGCTCGGCAGCAGGGGCGTGACGACGTCGGCGACCGAATCCGGCAGCAGCGAGGCCAGGCCGGGCACGATCGACAAGGTGCCTGCCAGGGCCGCGATGCCGCCGACGGTGGAGCGCAGCAGGACGCCCAGGGCCACGCCCCACATGCCGACCAGGCCCAGATAGATCCCCGCGCCCGCCAGCGCGCGCGGCACGCCCTCGTCCCCGAGGCTCAGTGCGATGTCCGTGTCCTTCAGCGTGAGGCCCCCGAGCTGGAAGGCGGCCAGCGAGCCGGCCGCGGTGACAACCGTGGCGATCACGCCGTACACGAGGCTCTTGGACCACAGCACCGGGAGCCGCTTCGGTACGGCCGCCAGGGTGGAGCGGATCATGCCCGTACTGTACTCACCGGCCGAGAACAGCACCCCGAGCACGCCGACGGCGAGCGCGGCAAAGGTCGTGCCGGTCAGGGCCAGGCCCACCGCTCCGTCGGCAAGGGGCGGCCCGGTCCCGCCGCCGCTGTCCGGGCTGTAGGCCGCCGAGGCGAGCGCTCCGATGACGGCGAGGACGGTCGCGGACAGGCCGAGCGTGATCCAGCTCGACCGTACGGACCAGAACTTGCTCCACTCCGAGCGCAGCACCCCCAAGGCGGTCACCTTGTAAGCCGGGCGAGAGGACTCACGGGACGGGACGGCCGTCGTGCTCATCAGGCTGCCTTCAGGGCCGGGGCCGTGGCGCTGTGGTACTCCACGGCGTCTGTGGTCAGTTCCATGAAAGCCTCTTCCAACGACACGGTCTGCGGGGTGAGTTCGTACAGCGGGACGCCGTGCTGTGCGGCCAGTGCGCCGATTCGCCGACTGTCCATGCCGTCGACGACGAGGTGCTCGGCCGTGGTGGACGTGATGGCGATGCCCGGTCCGGAGAGCAGGGCGCGCAACCGCTCCGGCTCCGTGGTGGCGACCTGCACGCCACGCCCGCCGGCCTCCTGGACGAACGCGTCGACCGTCGTGTCGGCGAGGAGCCGGCCGCGTCCGATCACGACGAGGTGGTCGGCGATCAGGGCGGTCTCGCTCATCAGATGCGAGGACAGCATGACCGTACGGCCCTCTGCGGCGAGCGAGGACAGCAGGGTGCGCACCCACAGCACCCCCTCCGGGTCGAGGCCGTTGACCGGTTCGTCCAGCATGACGATCTGCGGATCGCCGAGCAGGGCGGCGGCGATGCCGAGCCGCTGGCCCATGCCCAGGGAGAAGGCCCCCGCCCGCTTGTGGGCCACGCTCGTGAGGCCGGCCAGTTCGATGACCTCGTCGACCCGGCGGCGCGGGATGCCGTGGGTGTGAGCCAGGGCCATCAGGTGCGCGAACGCGCTGCGGCCGGGGTGCACGGAGCGGGCCTCCAGCAGCGAGCCGATCTCCGTCAGGGGCGCGCGATGCCGGTCGTAGCGCTTCCCGTTGACGGTCACCGAACCACTCGAGGGCCGGTCCAGCCCGATGATCATCCGCATGGTCGTGGACTTCCCGGCTCCGTTCGGGCCGAGGAAACCGGTCACCTGCCCGGGCCGCACGGTGAAGGTCAGACCGTCGACGGCGGTCCTGTCCCCGTAGCGCTTGGTGAGCTGCCGTACGTCGATCATGGGTGCGATCCCCCCAGAGCTCCTGGTCGGCACACGAGTCCGGCGCGTTCCGGCCGCCGCGTCACGGCCGTCTTCCGGCCGCGCCATCAACCTAGGCCCGGCATCGGCCGTGTCTCTGGGACCATGGGCGACACTTCGAGGGGTGGTGGTACTCGGGTACCACTACCGTCCTGAGCCGGGCGGTCGGATTGGCTCGTGTGCAGCTACGGCTGCCCCCCTTGTTCAAGGGTTTCGGGCCCGCTGGTGACCCCCACGACGGTCGGCACGCCGGCGGTCCGAACGGCGAGGCAGCGGCACGCGATCTGAAGTTCTACGCGAGCCAGGGCTGGTCGAGAGCCCGCCACCGCATACGACGACGAGCCGGACGCTACCCCTCTCGTGGCCGCGCTGATCGAGGTCGATCAGCGCACCGCGTGCCCGGATGGCCCGGGATCGATCGCCCTTGACCGCGCCGACGGTGTACGCGGATCAGGCATCCCACCGGGACTCGGCATCGACGCCGAGTGAGGGATGCCTACAGCGACGACCGGCGCTCGGACCGACCGCGTCCGGGTCAGGCGCGGAGGGCGCGGAGTATCACGGTTTTGGCCTCGCGCGACACATGTGTCAAAGTCCGGTCGCTGCGGCCCAGTACCTGAACCGCAGCCGAGATGACGCCGGCCATCATGGCGACGGTCAGTGCGTCGTCGACCGGCCGGAATTCGCCGCGGTCGATGCCGCGGCGTACGACATCCTCGATGCGCGCCCTCAGACGCTCGGCCGACGGCAATGCGGTGTCCACGCGCGAAGGCCCGCCCTGCAGCATCTGGAGGGTGAGCAGCCGGAGGGCACCACCTGCATAGTGGGCACGCCGACCACTCCGGGCCCGATGCACTCGGTCGGGTGATGACCCCGATCAGCGCAACACTCCGTGCCCTTCATCAACATACGCAGTCGTCGAACGCCCCCGTGGGAGGGCTTGCGGAGCAGGGCCTGGGCCGTCTCGGCAGTCCCGTCAGGGGCCGTCGGCGTGGTGCGTCCTTGGTTTCATCAGCGCCGCCCGCCGAATTCCCAGTCGTGGACCTCGATGTCGGCATACCGGACCGCGATCAGGACGGCGCGTGCCGTGTCCGGGCCCGGGGCCCTGAGCAGTACCGCCGTACCCAGCCAGGTAGCACCGTCGTCGGAACCCAGCGGCCCGTACGCGATCAACTCCTCCCGGTGAGGCGGTACGTCGACGTCGGCGGCCTCCCCTGAGCCGAGGCCGAGCACCAGGTACCGGTTGCCACCGGCCCGGCCGCCGGGGAAACGCTGCCGGTCGGCATCTCACCGTCCTCGGCGAACGTCGGGCCGCGAGCGCCTTCGCGTACCGGTCCATGTAGGCCAGTGCTCATCCACCAACTCCTCGCGTAACGCGAGGGATCCGGGCCGGTCACGGTGGGAACAGAAGTTCTCCATGCCTCTGGACCCTGCCCAACACGCGGCAGCATCTCAACGGACTTTCGCAACGATGACCACACGCTCCGAACGCGACGGCCTTCCCTCAGACGGCCGCCACGGAAGCATGACCACGACCAAACAGCCCGCCGAGGCGCATCGAACCGCCCTCCTGAGTCAGCGAGGTTGATCGATTGTCATCGAAGGTCGATGATCACTGGGTTCGTGCCGGCGAAGTCAGAGTGGCAGGGAATGCTGCCGCGCGAGGGTCAGTGGGGGAACTCGCGGGCGCGTACACCAACCCCGACCGTGGATGATCTGGAGCAGGAGCGGCGACAGTGGCAATGCGGGAGGTTTCGCTGGTGAGCGGGCTGGTGGAGTTACGCGGTGCGCTGGACCTGGAGATCACACAAGCCGGGGTGATGCCTCGCCGGTTGCCCGCCTGGACCAAAGAGCAGTACCCGGACCCGTCGGTCTACGGGGTGACCGTGATGCCTTCGGGCGTACGGCTGGTGTTCCGCACCGATGCGTGTGAGCTGGAATTCGAGGTGCTCACCTCGACAGGGCAGCTCGACACCGACCCTCAGCCCCGCCCGACGGGCATGCTGGATCTCCTCGTGAACGGCACCCTGGCCGGACGTCGCCAAGCGCCGGTGGGCAACGTACTGCGGATGGCGGGCCCCGGGGCCGCGCAGCGACTCATTCCGGGCGATCCAGGGACCGTGCGGTTCACTGGGCTACCGTCCGGCATGAAGGGTGTCGAGCTGTGGCTGCCGCAGCAGACACCCACGGAACTTGTGGCACTACGCGCCGACGGCGACGTGCTGCCACCGCTGCCGGACGACAGGCGCCGCTGGGTGCACCACGGCAGTTCCATCAGCCACTGCATCGAGGCCGACGGCCCGACCGACACCTGGCCGGTGGTGTCGGCGGCACTGGGCGGAGTGGAGGTGATCAACCTCAGTCAGGCGGGCAACGCGCTGCTGGATCCCTACGTCGCCCGGACAATCCGCGACATGCCCGCAGATCTGATCAGTCTCAAGGTGGGCATCAACATCGTGAGCCTGGCCGCCTTTCGGCTGCGGACGTTCGGCCCGGCGGTGCACGGCTTCCTGGACACGATCCGGGACGGGCACCCGGACACCCCGCTCCTGCTGATCTCCCCCGTGATCTGCCCTGCACTCGAGGAGACCCCCGGCCCGACCGCGACAGGCCCGGACGGGAAGATCACAGCCCTGGGCGACCCGGCAGACGTTGCTGGTGGAGCGTTGTCACTGGCGGTCGTCCGTACCGAGCTGGAACGGACCGTGACGGCCCGCCGGACACGCGATCCCCACCTCCACTACCTAGACGGCCGCGAGTTGCTCGGCCCGGACGAGGCTGACGATCTGAGCGACGGCCTCCACCCCACCGCCGCCGCATACCGCCGGATGGGCAAACACTTCGCCACCCACGCCTTCGCGAACGGCGGCCCCTTCCGTTGAGTCGTACTGGCGAAGGAAACGCCTGAGGAACAACTCGGCACGGGCTCGCCGTCGCCCCTGAGCCGCCGCTGTCGGCGTGGTGCGAGCTCCGGCGGGACGAAGCCCTGCGTCGAGCTCCGCATCCTGGACTAAATGTGGTGTCTCGGGACGTTGGTTCCACGAAGTTCTCGAACGGCTTCCGATGCGGATGGTCGGACAGCACTCAGGCGGAGGCCGAGGCCACGAAAAATGGAATGGCGATGAGGAAGTGGTCGGCCTCCGCGCGTCGGGGGACCGCGTGGGTCGGAGTGAAGCCAAGGAGAGGTTCCTGGTCGGCTTCGCCGGCGTGCTCGGCCTCGAAGACGGCCTCGTCACCGATACCGGGCCCATGAGAGAGACCATGACGGGCCGACGCCCGTCGACACCCGAGGTGTCCGTGATGCCGAGGCTGTCCGCACGAATGTGCAGGTCGTACTCGCCGACCCGCTTCTCCTCGGCGTGATCGCAGCCCAGATGATCAATGATTCCGAATGCTGGACGATCCGTTGGTAGTCCCCGGCGCGACGGTGGGCGTGCATGATCCACACGCGAGCGACCTCTCCACGACCCAGCGACGCGGTAGGGCCTGATCCGCCGCCGACGAGAGTGTCGGCGCCAGACGCCTCCACCGTGAACTCACCATCCAGTCCTGGCTGTGACGTTGTTCATCGGGCTCTGGTCCACTTCTTGTGGAGCTGAGCTGCCTCAGGTGGCTGCAGGCAATGTGAGGTTCCGACCTGCGATGCCTACGCCTGGGCGGACCATGTAGGTGGTCGGTTCTCACTCAGCCGTAGGCAGCCGTCTCTAGGGTGTGCATCAGGGAAGTCCATTGATCGTCCGGGAGGCGTCATGCCCTTGCAGATGAAGTTGAGCGCCATAACCCTCGACTGCCCGGACCCGCTGGCTTTGGCAGCGTTCTATCAGCAGGCCACCGGTCTGGAACTCCATCCCAAGTCTAACGCTGACTTCGCCGGTCTCGACTGCGAGGACAAGGTCTTCATCGGTTTTCAACGGGTCGATGGCTACCGGGCTCCGCGCTGGCCTGAACAGACCGTTCCTCAGCAGCTTCACATGTGCTTCAAGGTCAAGCAGGGACTGGACCAGATCGAAGCCCGGTTGCTGGCGCTGGGTGCGGGCAAACCCAATCATCAACCTCATGGCGCCAAGGCGCGCGTTCTCACCGATCCGGTTGGGCACCCCTTTTGCATTGTCGAGGAGGCTGATTGAGGAGTTCACGACGGGTGTGGGCTCAAGCCATACATGTCTACGGAAAAGCGGGACTATACGCGGGAGAGGACCGGGGCGGTGACGCTCTGTCAGGCAAGCAGGACGCGTTTGCGGAGGAGTTCGAAGCCCGCGCGGCCGAACATCTGGCGTCTGAGCATCTTGATCCGGTTGACGTGCCCCTCCACGACACCGGAGTCCCAAGGGAGGGAGAGGCCGGCGGTCACGGCGTCGAGGTCGCGTTCGAGGTGCTGGGCGAACCGGCGGAGGCTGGACAGCTCAGCAGTGGCGGCGGCCGCTTCGATCCACTCGGGTAGTTGGTCGCCTTGCAGGTGGGTGAGCATGTGTGCCAAGGAGCGTACCTGCTCGGCGAGTGCTGTCAGGCCGGGGCAGTTGGCGCCAGGACGGCCTTGAGGTTGAGCCGGTCCGTTTCGGGGAGGGCGTCGGGGTGGGTGAGGATCCAGCGGGTGACGGAACGGGCCGATGGTGGCCGGGGCCCGACCGGCTGGGGCTTGTCGCGCAGGATCCTGGTGACGTAGTTGCGGACGTCGCCGTAGCCGTCCGGGTAACCCTGCTCCTTGATCTCCTCCCACAGTTTCCAGGCGTGGGTGCAACCTTCCTGCCAGCGCCAGTCGAGGTAGGGAGGCGGGCGTAGCGCTGCGGTTGGTGCAGTACTACTTCCAGACCAAGGAAAATTTGCTGCTCTTCGGGCTCTAGCTTCTGGCGGAGAGATTCGGGGAGCAGGTCTCCGCCCGTGTACGGGCCGCCGGGGACAGTCCAGGTCCGCGGGCGATGGTCGAGGCGCTGCTGATGGCGGCGCTGCCGACAGACGACGAGAGCCGCACCTTCCACCACCTCTACACTTCATACGCAGTTCTGGCCGTGAACGACCCGACGCTCGCAGCCCAGCCCTTCATCAAGAACCCTGATGCCGCCGAAGATGCCCTGACCGAACTCCTCCGGCAGGCGCAAGAAGCGGCACTACTTGAGCCCGGTGAGGACGCACGGTTGGAGGCAGCCCGCGTGCTTGCCATGTCTGCGGGACTCGGCACCAGCATCCTCGTCGGCCAGCGCAGCCCGGAGTCCGCGACCACAGTCCTGGATCGCCACCCGCACAGTAGGCGGTGAGACGTCGAGGACTCCAGCGGGCCTCGGTGTTCACATCTGTCGTGCCGGGATCAGGTTCGCGGTCTGCTGATGGGACAGCGGACCGGCGATGGCGAGGACGATGTCGCTCATGTGCTCGCGGCGGCCGAGGTGGCGTGCCAGACATCGCCAGTTCTTCAGGTGGGCGATGCCGTGTCGACTCGGGTACGTCGCGAAGCGTGCGCTTTGCGCTGGCGCTCGTACATCCGAAGCGGCAGTCCATCTCGACGGGGCGGCGCAGTAGCCGTTGCCGATTGTCCGGCGGTGCATCTCCCGGCGGAGCTCGGCCATCTCCGTTCCCTCGGCGTCGGCCGGCAATTGGCGCGGGGCGTCGTAAAGTGCCTCGCCCTTCTCGGAGACCGCGAAGTACTCCTCGGCCACGGTCCGGTCGGTGATCCGCACATAAACGCGTGTCATGGACAGGGACCGGTGGCCGAGGAGTGCGGCGATGCGGGCCGTTGCAGCAGCCAGTCGTCCAGCAGCACAGGGGCCGGATCGCTGACGCCGCGCAGGTGCTGCACGTGCCTGTTGCGCAGATGCGGTCGAGATCCTCGCCAATGCCGGATACCAGGGCCTGGGGCGCGCAGACCGGCGGACGCGTGGTGACCCCACCGCGCCGCAAGTTCAAGAAGAACGCCCCCGACTGGTACGAGGAGGCATCGGGACGACGCGGCGGCGGCCAAGGGTCGGCCAGATCGCTCGCGAGCAGCTCTTCGACGGCCTCCAGGCCCGACCCGACGAACAGGCCGGGTGACGGCATCATCCGTTGGCGGGACGCCAGAAACCCGTGTTCCGATAGCGCCACCAGTAGAGGACAGTGCGATCGTCGGGCCACTCGGCCAGCTGAATGCCTCTGGGCTCGAAGAGATCACGCTCGGGATCGATGGGGCGCCAGCTCGGGTCCATCGGTTCGTCATCCTCGGGCGGGCGGACGTGCTCCACGGACCGTTCCTCACACGCTCCGAAAGCCTGGTAGTTCTCCTGGGCCTCGATCAGCGAAGGTCGGTTTGCTCCGCCTGAGTAGTCCGGCCAGCGAAGCTGGACAGCGTCGTCCTCCCAGAAGCAGACCGGACAGATCTGATACGAGCCTGGCGGCTCGTCCACGGACAGACGGCCGCAACACACGCAGGGGTACTTCAGAATCACGCCCGTCATCCTGTCCGACCGCACCGCGAGGACCAACTGGTTTCCAGGGAGTTGACAAGGAGACCCGCATATTAGAGGGATGCCGACCGGCAAGGTCCGCTACGTTCACGACGGCGAGGGGCGGAGAGTCGGGTCGGTCGGTGACGGCGACGGCGCGGGCCGCCCGGTGCAGGAAGTGACCGCGGGTGACTACTTGGCTTCGACGCGTCCGACCGGGTCTGGGCTGGTCGCCAGCGCCTCGCGTGCGGCCTGCCAGGCGTTGAAACCGGGGTGGAGCCGGCTGCGGAGGTAGGCCGCGGTGAGCCGGCCGACGGCGGCGACTCTCTCGGGGCTCTCGTCCGTGGTCTCGGCGACGTCGTATCCGGGGATCCCGCCGAGTGCGTGTCCTGCGCCGAACAGGGTGAGCAGGGACTTGGGGCTGGGGCCGAGGGTGTAGGGGTCGGCGTGCCAGTCCGGCCCCATGTCCGTGAAGTGCCGGGAGTCGTCCTCGTCACCGGTAACGACCAGCGCGGGTGTGGTCATCGTGGAGAAGTCGATGGTCCCAAGGACCGGCAGCGCGTTGGCCATCGGCCCGTTGAGGACGTCGCCCCTGCCGGGCGCGGCCAACAGCACGCCCGCCTTGATCCGGGGCTCGCCAAGGCTCACTTCCTCCCCGGTGTCGGGGTCGATGACCCGGGCGCCGAGCAGGAGACTGGAGGTGAAGCCGCCGAAGGAGTGCCCGGCGACGGCGACCTTGGTGTGGTCGATCCGCCCGGCGAGCAGTGGCACGGCCCTCTCGATCACGTCGAGCCGGTCGAGGATGTGGCTCATGTCCTCCGCGCGAGAGCGCCAGAAGAAGGGGGCGCCGGGAGCATCGGCGACCAGGTGGCTCAACGTCCTGGAGGTCAGATGGGTGGGCTGGATGACGACGAATCCGTGTGCCGCCCAGAAGTTGACGAGCGGCGCGTAGCCGTTCAGCGAGGAGAGGTTGTTCGAGGGGCCCTGGCCGTGGGAGAGCAGGATGACGGGTAGGCCGCTTCCGGTCTCAGGCGCGGAGACACGGATCTGGAGATCCACGGGACGTCCGGGTACGGGCAGCACCACCGCGCTGTAGGACAGGACCGGGAGGGGCGAGCTGAAGGTGTCGGGGGTGGATGTGGATGTGGATGTGGATGTGCTCATGATGCGTTGGTTGCCCTTCTGTGCACCCTGCCGCCCGTCTCGGTTGACCGGCGACTGACGAGGCGGCCAGGGACGTCCCGCTTCGGCCAATCCGAAGTGGAACGCCGCTCCGATTAATATCCGGAACGGCGCTCCGTTTTGTCAAGTGGCGTTGGAAGGAACGCGTGATGACCGCCGAGAGCCCCAGGGGAAGCCCTCGACCCGAAGCAAGCGGGCCGACGCGCAGCACAACCAGCGGGCCGTACTCACCGCCGCCGAGGGGTTCGTCACCCCCGGCGTCGACGTGCCGATCCGCCAGATCGTGGCCAGGGCGGGCATCGGAACGGGCACGATCTACCGCCACTTCCCGACCCGGGCGGATCTCGTCACCGCCGTCTACCACCACCAGATCGAGGAATGCGCCGAGGCGGGCCCGAGCCTGCTGGCCGGTGCAGATTCGCCGTTCGACGCACTGCACCAATGAGTCGACCTCTTCGTCGACTTCCTGGTCACCAAGCACGGACTCACCAACGCCTTGCAGTCCTACGGCGCACGCTTCGTCCGCGCTGCACACCTACTTCATCACCCGCCTGCTGCCCATAACGGCCCAACTGCTCGACGCTTGGCTGGGCGGACGCCGGTACCGGTGCCGGTGCCACTCGTACGGTGCCCGTTCGGACAGGGACCGAGTGACCCGAATGCGGCTGGCCGTGGCCACGGCCGACGACACCGGGACGCGGCTGTGCCGTCCGAGCCGGCGGGCGCGGGCACGGCCGGCCTGCCGGATCTCCTCCTCGGGCGCATAGCCGGGTGCCCCCGAGGAAACGACAACAGGGCCTCCGGGAACCGCTCGGAATGGGGTCGCACCCCCGAGCCACCAGGAGGCCCCGCCTGCATGCGCGTACGGGCGGAAGATCACCCGACCAGGAACTCCGTTCGACTCGCAGGTTCCAAGATCGGTTGAGAGACGGCATCTGAGACCAGCTCTGGCCGCCCCGCAGCACCACCCCGGCACCCCGCCGACGTATCTCGGGGGTGATCTGCCGGGCAGGCTGTCTCGTGGAAGCCCGAGGTCAGATGATGCCGATGGTGGTGCCCGAGCTGACGAGCGAACTTCCGCTGTACGTGCGGGCCTGGAAGTTCAGGGGCACCCCATAGGGAAGGTAGATCTCCTCGCTGCACGAGTTGTAGCCGGGGTACTCGTGGTACACCGTGGTCTCGCCGCTCATGTAGACCTTGGCCGCCGGGTGGTTGCCGGAGGCAGTGTCGCAGACCTTGAATGACCACGTGTCGCCGTAGAAGCAGACCCGTGAGCCGGAGGTGGAGGAAACGAACTCCTCCGACCCGTTGCACGTGTGGGCGGCGGCCGACGCGGGCGGCGTCATGGCGACTGAGCCGCCGAGCGCCAGCGCGGCGGCTGCAAGGGTCTGTACTACACGTTGCGTGACTTTCGACATGCTGACTCCTCTTTGGACAAAGGTCGGTTGGGTCTGGTTGGACGCCAGAAACTCCCGGGAGAGCCGAAGCCATGAGCCGATGGGACGCCCCGTACAAGTCCGCGTTCAACGGACAGGAACGCCACCTCCATTGCCGAGACTTCACACCCGGGTACTTGGGCTGTCTCAGCAATCCTTAAGTGCCGACCTTGCGACAACCTTCGGCATACCTTGAAACCCCTGCTCAATGCAGAGGCGCCAGGCCAGCCGTCGGCACCGACGCGTTAGGGAGGTGTCGGCGGCTTCCTCGATCTGGTGGGCGAGCCGTGAGTCGGGGCGCAGGACCTGGAAGCCCTCCACCTCGTTGACCTTCAGTCGGCCGACTGCTTCCCGCAGCCCGCCTTCCAAGCGGCGGCCGAGGCGGCACGATCGGTGTGCCGCATGCCGAGGCGCTTGAGCTTGCGGCGGACCCGTTCACCCACCGCATCTGCGTCCCGGCCGACGAACTGATCCGGGGCAAGAGCGATGACGGTGGCTGCACGAAGCTCGGAACGCGGTATTGAGCACGATCGTTTGGGGGCCGTGCGCTATGGGCCGCAGGCTCTTTCCACGCCCATAGCCAATGGAGCCACTCCTCCCATCGCCACGGGAGCCACCGACTGCCGCACGCCATTGAGCGCTCCAGTACTCCTAGGTGACGGCTATGGGTATGCAGCGAGAGGGGTAGGAGAAGGTCCGCAAACCGCGCAAAGAAGGCTTCACAGGGCTGTTGGCGGACCCTGCGGCCTATACCGTGGCCGCGGCCAGCGAGAACAAGCCCTCCCCCGACATCTGCCAGGGGCCAGCTGGGCTTCAAGGAGGGCGCGCCGCCTGTTTCATAGGTGGTCCAGGATGCACCGAGGGCCCGGCCCCCGGCCCGCTCCTGTTATTGCCCCCGCCCGCAAAAGGCCATCGCCGCCGGGGGGGGAGGGGGCAGCTCCAGCGCGGGCCGCAGCGTGACGCGGATACCGGGGTCCTCGTTGAACGCAGGGCCTCGAACCGGGCTCCGGGGTCCCGTGCCCTCGAAAACGGGCCCTCCGGGGGGGCCAGGTAGCGGCCGGACTCCAAGCGCGCCCATGCCTCGATCGGCGCGACCTCGAACCCGAGCCCCTGCGCGTACGCGACGGTCGGGGTGGCGTACCAGACCGGGCCGGTCGGGCGGTCGTCCGCCCCTCGCACTCCACGACCGCGTGCACCGCCGCGAGCGCGTCCGCGTTCTTCGCGGGCGCGCCGTATTGGCGTTCACGGTGGCGCCGCGGGGCCGGGCACGCGTGCGCGGCGAAGGATGAGCATCGCTGCGGCGGCCGAGAGGAGCGCGGCTGCGGGGAAGCTGCCCCAGAGCCACGGTGTCCCCAGCAGGCTGAGGGTGAGCAGGAGCGGGATGTGGACGGCGAGGATCGACCCAACGGAGATCACGAAGGATGGGCGGGCCCGGCCACGTGCCTGGAAGTAAGTGGCGAGCAGTGCCGTCACCCCAGCGAAGGGGTAGCCGAGCGCGATGAGGCGCATCACCTCGGCGGTCGTCTCCGCCGCGCTCGGGTCGTTGGTGAAGGCGGCGGCGAGCGCGTCGGCCGCGGCGAGCAGGACGAGGCAGGCGGCCACCCCGTAGAGCATGGTCGCGCGCAGCGCCAGGACCCGGGTGCGTTCGGCGCGGGCGGTCAGGCCGCGGCCGACGTTGTAGCCGATGAGCGGTTGCATGCCCTGGGCGATGCCGGTCTGGGGCATGAGGACGAACGTGGTGACGCGGACGGAAGTGGCGTACGCGCCGAGAGCCACCGGGTCGCCGAAGGCCGCCAGGCGGTTGTTGGCGATGAACATGATGAGGGTGTTGCCGAGGCCGGCGAGGAACGACGGTGCTCCCACCGCCACCAGCTCGCGCAGGGTGGGGCCGTGTGGCCGCAGGTCGGCGAGGGTGACGCGGTAGGGGCGATCGCGTTGGAGGAAGAAGAACCACAGGCTCATCGCCATGGAGACGGCCTGGCCGCCCACCGTCCCCACGGCGGCGCCGCGCACTCCCCAGCCGAGGCCGAAGATCAGCAGTGGGTCGAGCACGATCTGGCACAGCGCCGGGAGTGTCCACAGCAAGGTGGAGAAGCGCAGGCGTCCCTCGGCGCGTACCAGGCTGGAGAAGCCGGTGGCGGTGATGGCGCCGGCCAGCATGATCAGGGCGTAGGCGTGGGCGTGGTCACGGATGTCGCCCCGGGCTCCCAGCAGAGTGAGGAGTGGGTCGAGGAGGAGCAGGCCGAGGACGGTGATGGTGATCGCCGTCGTCCAGTAGACGAGGAAGGTGTTGCCGGCGGCCCGCGCTGCCTGGCGCGCGTTCCCGGCGCCGAGGCTGCGCGAGACCATGGACGCCCCGCCCACGCCGACCGTGGTGGAGACGGCGCCAAGGATCAGCAGGACGGGCGCCACGACGTTCACGGCCACCAGCGCGTCGGGGCCGGCCCCGCGGGAGACGAACCAGGCGTTGGTCAGGGCGTAGATGCCGTAGGTGGCGACCGACATGGTGGTGTGGGCACTTGTGCTCCACAGCAGCCGCCCGACCGGCCGGGTGCCGAGTGCCGCCGTGTGGTCGCGCTGGGCGGTGTCGAGCGGTCGTGCGGGCGGGCCGGGGCGAGCCGCGGCCTCTTTGCCCACTCCCATCAGGGGGTCACGGGGCTACGGCCGAACTGGGTCATCAGCAGGTCGAGTTGTTCGCGGCCGAAGTTGTACGTCGCCGGGTCCTGGTGGCCGCGGTACTTGGTCTCGATGACCATGAGGACGGCGAGATGGAGGGAGTAGAGCCGTCGGCGGACGCGCTGCGACGCGGACAGCTCTTCGATCCCGTATCCCCGCATGAAGTCGGTGGGGTCCCCGAACACCGGCAGGTCGATGCCCGTGAATCCGGCCTCCATCAGCGGGTCTCCGTAGAGGGCACGCTCGTGGTCGAGAACCGCGACGATCTGGCCGTCCCTGATCATCGAGTTCTTGGTCCAGAGATCGAGTTCGACGAACCGCGGCTCGGTCACCTCGTCGAGCACGCCCGCGTTCTCGTGGAGCACGGCGCGGATCTCGTCGGGGCTCCAGCCGATATCGACGTTGACACGGGCACCGTCCATGAGGGTGTCCTCGACCATCTGGCTGAACGCCGCACGCCATGTCGCCGATCCCGGGCCCCGCAGCGGCCCGAAGTGCGGCCCCACGATCGAGTTGAGCTCCCGGTTGAGCGCGCCCAGCTGCCGGCCGCCCGCGACGACAACCTCGTCCGGGAGGCGTCCCTCCGAGGTGGCGATGCCGAAGTTGTCCGCGTCGACGTACTCCATGAAGAAGTAGTCCGTCTCGACCAGCTCCCGGGAGAGATCGGCGTGGTCGATCCGGGGTATCGGCACCTTGGTGTGCTCGCGGACCAGCGACATCGCGGCAAGCTCGTTCCGCATCATGTCGTGCTCGCGGGTCAGTACCGCCACGTCGGCGGGCGGCGCGATCTTCAGCACCGCCTGCTGTCCGTCGCGAAGCCGGATCCGGTAGGCCACGTTGAACCAGCCGTGCGTGATCTCCTCAGCGAAGTCCTCGCCCTCGGGTACCTGAGCGATCCCATAGGCTCGCTCGATCATCGCCCGCAGGGTCTGGGGCGACTGCCTGTTCTTGGTGATGCTCTCGGTCACGGCTTTCACACACGTTCCTTTGGTGCGCGGACTCCACGGATCAGCTCGGCCACGACCTGGCGTCTCTCCCCCCAGGCAGCCGGACGCGTCACACCGTAGTTCAGGACAGCAATCCACAGCAGGTGCTCCTGGACCGCTGGTGCGCCCTCACCGTCCACTGGAAGAAACTCACCGCCACAGAGGTCAGGGCGTAAAGGGATGCAGTCCACGACGACCAAGCGCGCCGTCGCGCAGGACGCCGACCGCCTCACCAACCTGATCCAGAACTCCGGCGTCTACCGGGGACCGTACTCCTCGATCATCTCCGGCTACCGGGTCACCGCCGACTACATCACCCGTCACCGGGTTTTCGTGGCCATCGATGAGATCGAACGGCTCCATGGCTTCTACGCCCTGCTGCTGGAGCCACCGGAGCTGGACCTGGCGTTCGTGGCGGATGACGTTCAGGGCAGGGGTGTCGGCCGGCTCCTCATCGAGCGCATGATGTCTCAGGCCAGAGCGGCCGGCCTGCCCGAAGTGCGGGTGGTCTCCCATCCCCCGGCCGAGGAGTTCTACCGACGCCTGGGCGCCGAGCGGGTGGGGACCGTCGCCCCCTCACCGCCCAAGGTCGACTGGGAGCGTCCCGAGTTGCGGTTCACCACCGCCTGAGACCGTACAGCAGCCCCTCACGCCAGCCTGGCAACACGACGGCTCCCCCAGGCATCGGGCCTGCGGGGGTCTTCCGTTGTACCGCCTGCTACGTGAAGGGTGAGAAGACGATCACGAGCAGGACGACTGTGCGACGCGGCTACGGCGTCACGGCTTGAGCAGCAGGCTGTCGCCGCGCTCCTTGGCGGCGGCGTAGCGCCGGGCCACGTCCTGCCAGTTGACGACGGCCCACATGGCGTCGATGAAGTCGACCTTCTGCTTCTTGCACTGCAGGCAGAAGGCATGCTCCGAGGCGTCGAAGACCAGGGTCGGCGTGGAGCCCTGACCAACGTTGCCCTGGTGGTCGTAGACCTGCTCGACGACCAGCCGCCCGCTCAGCGGCTCATAGGCGAGCGCGCCCCAGCCCGAACTCTGCGTGGTCGCCGCGGCCTTGGTCAGCTGGGCCTTGAAGCCGGCGAAGGAGCCGAAGGACGCGGTGATCGCCTCGGTCAGGTCGCCCACCGGTGCCGGGGATCGCGTGCGGTCCCCGGCACCCGCCCCGCCGCGCGGACTTTGATCGGTGGTCCCGCCTGCGCGGCGCCCGAATCTCCGCAGGGGCGGCGCGGCGAGCCGCTGCTCCGCCCGGTCCCATTCGTCGGCGTTCCCGCCCGCCTCGTACCGGACCGGGGCGACTGAGGCGCGGGCCGGCGCGCGGGTCCGCCAGCGTGCCGCGGACGATGCCGAGCGCGCAGGCCTGGAGCAGCGCGTTGCCGGACACGGCGACTTGACCAAGGCGGCGAGGACCGGCAGCCGGCACGCGTCGGCGATGGCCCAGGGTCTCCAGGCCCCGCGCCGGTTCCTGCATCGGACGGGAACGCCCCCTTGGTCTCGGCGAGGTTCGGACAGTCGGCAGGGATGCTCGCTCACAGTGGCCTTATGCGAAGGGCCCCATCGGAGCAGTCGCCGGACGAGCAGCACCCTCGGCCGGTGACAGACCGTCCATGCTGACGCGGGTAGTGATGGCGACGACCATCGGCACCGCGCTGGAGTGGTATGGCTTCATCCTGTTCAGCACCATGAGCACGCTCGTCCTGAACCGGCTGTTCTTCCCGCCCGGTGATCCGGTCGCGGCGACCTTGGCGTCCTTCGCCACGTTCGCGGTCGGGTTCGCTGTCCGGCCGCTCGGCGCGCTGGTCATCGGGCACTACGGGGACCGGCTGGGCCGCAGGAAAATGCTGGTCCTCACATTGGTCACCGTGGGCCTGGCCAGCGCCCTGATGGGCGCGCTGCCGACGTACGCGACCGCCGGGGCGTGGGCCCCGGCGCTGTTGGTCGTGCTGCGTGTGATCCAGGGGTTCGGCGCGGGCGCCGAGTACGCGGGCGCCTCCCTCACTCTGGCCGAGTTCGCGACGCCGGAGCATCGCGGGCGGTACGCCGCCATCCCCCCGGCGAGCGCGGCGGTCGGCGCGCTGCTCTCGGCCGGGGCCGTCGCCGCCGTGTCGACCCTTCCTGCGGACGACTTCCTCGACTGGGGATGGCGCATCCCGTTCCTGGTCACGATCCTGGTCACAGCGACCGGTTTCTACATCCGCGTGAGCGTGGCCGAGAGCCCGATGTTCGAGGAGGCCAAGCGGGAGCACGGTGTCGCGCGGGCGCCCGCCGTGGAACTGGCGCGCAGATCGCCACGGACCCTGTTCCTCGGGGTGGTCAGCAGTGTGGGGCCGAACGTCGCCGCGTACATCCCGGTGGTGTTCGCGCTCGCGTACCTCACCGAGCAGCTCGGTGTCTCCCCCACGGACACCCTCGTCGGTGCGCTGATCTACTTCGCGTGCAGCGCGGCGGTCATGCCGCCGGCCGGGGCGCTGGGCGACGCGGTCGACCGCCGGATCGTGTTCGGAGGGGCCATGGTCTGTGCGGCCGCGTTCGCTTTCCCCTTCTTCTGGTTGCTGGACACCAGGGAGGTCGGGCTGGTGTGGTTCGCGTTCGGCGTGAGCGGGATGCTGCTGGGGATTCAGCTCGGCGCCCAGGCGGGCTTCCTGGCGGACCTGTTCACGACCAGGACCCGGTTCACCGGGGTGGCTCTCAGCCGGGAGGTCGCAGCCGCGCTGGCGGGCGGCACCGCACCCCTTGTCGCGACCGCGCTGCTGGAGGCGGCCGGTGGAGAGCCCTGGCCGGTGGTCCTGTACATGAGCGGGCTGCTCATGGTCAGCGCTCTGGCAGTAGCGCTGATGCACGGTTTCGGACGGCACGAGCCGTGGGGGGAGGCTGGGGCGCGCCGGGGGTGAGGGGCCCGTCCGAGCCCACCGGTCGGCGAGTAGCTGTTGGAAGGCGAGCGCGGTGGCGTCGTCGGCGACCGCGACGTCGACGACGAGCAGGCCCGGCTCGCTCACGTGCGTCTCGTTGATCGGGTCCAAGTACGGCACCACGCCCGGGCTGCCGGGCGGGTTCGCCGCTACGGTGTCTTCACCCGACCGAGTGCGGAGCCCGACCGAGTGCGGATGATCAGGCGCTGTCGCCGGACCAGTCCCAGCAGCCCGGTCGCCGCGGCGCGAGTCGTACAGCACCCGCCCGCCGGGGCGGAACTGTCGGAGCCGGGTGTGAGGCTGCCGGGCGTCAGGTACTCGGGCGTACGCAGGAGGAACTGGGGCCGCTGAGCATGAAGATCGACTGGGATCGGCGCACCTGTGCGCGCCGAGGGCACATCACCTACGTACCTGACGAGGTGGCGCTGCGGGAGCGGCTGCATGCGACCACCGCGGTCGGTGAGGCCTGGCGCTGTCTGCGCTGTGGTGACTTCGCCATCGGCCTCGCGCATGGCTCGGGCCCGGCGGCCGAGGCGCCGCTGGTGCTCCGCGGCAGGGCGCTGCGCGATGTCGTCATCATGCGTGTGATCGCTGTGGAGCGAACTGTACGCGGCCTGTTCGTCCTCCTGGCCGCCTACGCGGTGTGGCGGTTCAGCAACAGCAGGGCGGCCGTGCACCGGCTGTTCAACGAGAACCTCACGGTGTTCCGGCCGGTCGCGCGGCACTTCCACTACGACCTCGATCACTCCCCGGTGGTCGACACCATCCGCGGGGTCTTCCAGTACCGGCACTCCACGCTCCTGGCCGTGGCCGCCGCGCTGCTGGCCTACGCGCTCATCGAGCTCGTCGAGGGGGTGGGGCTGTGGATGCTCAAGCGGTGGGCCGAGTACCTGGCGGTGGTGGCCACGGCCGCCTTCCTGCCACTGGAGATCTATGAGCTGACCGAGAAGGTCAGCGGGCTCAGGATCGCCACCTTCGTGTTCAACATCCTGGTGGTGGTGTACATCGCGCTGTCCAAGCGACTGTTCAGGCTGCGCGGCGGCCGGGCGGCATACGAGGCCGAGCGGCACAGCGCCTCGTTGCTGGAAGTGGAACTCGCTGCGGACACGGCCTCGGGGAACACTCTGGGTCCGAAGCGCCGGAGCACGCACTGACGGACGCCGGTGGGCTCGTGGTTGGCCTACCAGGCGCCGACGGTTTCCAGCAGGCGGTGGAGGTCGTGGGCGGCTTCGGCGGTGGACAGGGTGGTGGCGGTGAGGACGGCTGCGGTCGCGGCGGAGAGGACGGGGTGGCGGCTCAGCGGCGGAGCCAGCAGGGCAGCCACCCGGCGGGGCACGGGGCCCGCGCCGCCGAGTGGGGGGTGGTGGCCGCGAATGCCCAGGGCGGCGTCCGGTGTGTGGGGATGAGTGTCGTGGGTGGCCAGCGCGGCCTTGCCGACGGTGCGGGCGACGCGGGTGCGGTCGCCGGTGGCGGCGGCGGCATTCTCGTCGGCCCAGCGTTCGATGGTGTAGGTGACGGCGGTGGCCAGCGGGCGCAGCAGGGGGTTGGCGGCGGCTCCCAGCTGGGCGAGTGCGACGAAGGCGTAGTGGTGGGCGGTCAGGTGAGCACGTTCGTGGGCGAGCAGGATGTGGCGCTCGGTTTCGTCCAGGGTGCGCAGCATGCCGGTGGAGACGACGACGCGGCCGGGCAGGCCGGGGATCGCGAAGGCGTCGGGGGCTTCGTCCTCGACGACGACCAGGCCGTCTTCGGCGGGCATGCAGGCTGCTTGCAGGGCGGCGGCGGCCAGGGTGCGGGCGCGCCGCCAGAGCATGCGGGCGGCCATGAGGACGGCGCCGCCGAGCAGGAGGCCGGCGATCAGGGCGATGGACAGTTCGGCGGGGTCGTCGAGCTGTGCGGTGTGGGCCGACCAGTGGCCGAGGCCGGCCAGCTGGGGGAAGCGGATCAGTCCGGTGACGGCCAGCATGCCCAGGCAGATGGTGGTCGCTGTGCCCAGCACAAGGGCTGAGGCGGTGAGCAGCCAGGTCGCCAGGCGGGGTTCGCATCGCTCCGACAGGGGACGTGCTCCCAGGGGGGCGATCAGACAGAGCAGCAGGGGGACGTAGACGGCGATGCGCATCTGGGCGGCCTCTCCCTACTGGTCGGGGCCGAGCAGTTGGCGCAGCAGGTCCGCGTCGGTGGTGGACAGGCCGTCGGCGAATCGGGCGAGGACGTCCTGGCGGTCGGATCGCTCTTCCAGGACCGAGTTCATGCGGCGGGCGGCGAAGCCGGGGTCGTCGGTTACGGGGGCGTAGGCGTAGGCACGGCCGCGCGGGGTGCGGGTGAGCAGTTGCTTGGCGTGCATGCGGGTGAGGATGGTCACCACGCTGTTGTAGGCCAGCTCGTTGCCGAGGCGTTCGGTGACCTCGCGGGGGGTCAGCGCGCCGTCGGCCTGCTGCAGCAGTTCGAGGATCTCGGCCTCGCGTGCCCCGTTGGGCCGCTTGGGGCCCTGTCCTGGCGTGCGGGTGCCCATGCGTTTGGCTTCCCTTCCTCTATCTCCTACACTCGTGTAGGACTCCTACACCGGTGTAAAAGCCCCTGTGGGCCAAGTGTGCCATGCGCTCGTACCCAGGCAGAACTCTGCCCTGGGCGGTGTACGGCCGGAAAGGACCCTGCGGTGCCCAACCTGATGGATACCGCCCCACTGCTGACAGCGTTCGGCACGGCGGGCGTTTTCCTGGTGCTGTTCGCCGAGACCGGGCTACTGGCCGGCTTCTTCCTGCCCGGCGACTCCCTGCTGTTCGCCGCCGGACTGCTGTGCACGGCCTCGGGCGGCGGCGCCCGCCTGTCGCTGCCCGGTGTGCTGCTCGCCGCCGCGGCCGGGGCGCTGCTCGGCGCCCAGAGCGGCTGTCTGATCGGCCGCCGCGCCGGACGGGCCCTGCTGGCCCGTACCCGCAGCCGGCATCTGAGCGCCGGCGTGCTGCGAGCGCAGGGACCGCTCGCCCGCTACGGCCATGGCAAGGCGATCGTGGTCGCGAGGTTCATCCCGGTGGTGCGGACCGTGCTCAACCCGCTCGCCGGGATGGTCCGCGTGCCCGCCCGCACCTTCGCGGTGTGGCAGGTGGCCGGCGGTCTGGTGTGGACGGTGGCTCTGGTGCTCGGCGGCTACGCCCTGGGCGCGAGCATCCCGAACGTCGACCGCTACCTGCTCCCGATGGTCGGTGCGATCGTCGTCCTCTTCCTGCTTCCCGTAGCCCTGGAGCTGCCGCGCTCGCGCCGCCGCACCCGTGCCGGCGCCGGGCCGTCCCGGGAGCTGACCGCATGAAGATCACCTTCCTGATCCACAACGTCTACGGGATCGGCGGCACCATCCGCACCACGCTCAATCTCGCCGCCGCGCTCGCCGACGACCACGAGATGACCATCGTCTCCGTGCTGCGCCATCGCGCCCGCCCGCGTTTCGCGATCGATCCACGGGTGACGGTCGTGCCCCTGGTCGACATCCGCGCGGACACCGGCGACGCGGCTGATCCGCTGCTGCACCAGCCCGCCCGGGTCTTCCCTGCCGCCGAGAAGCGGTACAAGCAGTACAGCCGCCTCACCGACCAGCGGGCCGAGGAGTACCTGCGCGGCTGCGAGGCTGACGTGCTCATCGGCACCCGGCCGGGCGTCAACGTCTACCTGGCCCGCTTCGGCCCCTCGCGCGCGCTGCGCATCGCCCAGGAGCACCTGACCCACGACAGCCACAGCAAGAAGCTGCGCGCCCACCTGGCCCGCCGCTACCGCGCACTGGACGCGGTGGTCACCACCACCGAGGCGGACGCCGCTGTGTACCGGAGGAGGATGCGCCTGCCGGGGGTTCGCGTCCAGGCGATCCCCAACAGCGTTCCCGATCCCGGACTGCCGCCCGCCGACGGGACACCCAAGGTGATCGCCGCAGCCGGGCGACTGGTGCGTGCCAAGCGGTTCGACCTGCTCATCGAGGCGTTCGCCGAAGTCGCCCTCAAGTACCCGGACTGGACGCTGCGCATCTACGGCGCGGGAACCGACCAGCGGCGGCTGAAGCAGCTGATCGACCAGCAGGGCCTGGACGGGCAGGCGATGCTGATGGGCGCGGTCTTCCCGATCGAGGCCGAGTTCGCGAAGGCGTCGATCGTCGCCTCTGCCTCCGAGGCCGAGTCCTTCGGTATGACGCTGGTGGAGGCGATGCGGTGCGGCGTGCCGGTGGTCGCCACCGATTGTCCGCTCGGCCCCGCCGAGATCATCCACGACGGCGTCGACGGCCGCCTGGTCCCGATGGGCGACCGGCAGGCGCTGACCGCCGCGCTGTGCGACCTGATCGCCGACGAGCCGCTGCGGCGTCGTATGGGCGAGGCCGCACGCACCAGCGCCGCCCGCTTCGATCCCGTCCGCATCGCCGACGCCTACGAGGAGCTGTTCGCCGACCTCGCCGCCACCCGGCGTGTGCGCGCCTGGCAGCGCAGCAGGGCCCGCTGGCGCGGCCGGGCAGGCCGGGCCCTGCGCCGGCTGCGCCGCTGACCCCGCACGCACTTCGGTCAACGGCCAGTCGGGCCATCTGCGTCGACGCGTCCACCCACACCAACACTCGCCCCCAGCAGGTATCCACTCACGCGGAAACGGACCCAGATGAGTGTCATCAGCGTCGGCCAAGCCGCCGTTCTCGGAATCGTCGAAGGTCTCACGGAGTTCCTCCCGGTCTCCTCCACAGGCCACTTGAAGATCACCGAGGGGCTGATGGGCATCCCGGTCGACGACACCTCGGTGGTCGGCTTCACCGCCGTGATCCAGGTCGGCGCGATCGCCGCGGTACTGGTGTACTTCTTCAAGGACATCGCGCGGATCGTCTCCGCCTGGGGCCGCGGCATCGTCAACCGGGAGGAGCGCCACCACCACGACTACAAGTTCGCCTGGTGGGTCATAGCCGCCACCCTCCCGATCGTCGCGGTGGGCCTGGTGGCCAAACCGCTCATCGAAGGGCCGCTCGCCTCCCTGTGGGTGGTGGCCGGATCGCTGATCGCCGGTTCTGGTGTGATGTGGGCGGCCGACCAGACGGGCCGGCACAAGCGTGGCGAGGACGACACCGGCTTCAAGGACTCGATGCTCGTCGGCAGCTCGCAGATCCTCGCGCTGCTCTTTCCCGGCTTCTCCCGCTCCGGCGCGACGATGTCCACCGCACTCGCCCTGGACCTGGACCGGCTCACGGCCACCCGCCTGTCGTTCTTCCTCGGTATCCCCGCGCTCACCGGCTCGGGGCTGTACGAACTGAAGGACGCCGCGGGCGCCGGGGTCGGCGGCGCGCCGCTCGTCGTCGCAACCGCCGTCTCCTTCGTCGTCGCCTACGCCTCCATCGCCTGGCTGTTGAAGTTCGTCGCCCGGCACTCCTTCAACGCCTTCGTCGCCTACCGCATCGCTGTCGGCGTGCTGCTGTTCGGCCTGCTCGGCAGCGGGGTCCTCACCGCATGACCAACCCGTGCACCCACACCCCGCCGGACCTCGCTGCCCAGCGCCGCCCGGCACGGCGAATCCCCTGGCTCGTTGGTTCCCACCGCCTACGCGGCGGTGCAGCTCGCCTTCGTGGTGCCGCACCTGGGCCTGGGTGGGACGAGGCGGTGGACGTCTCCCACTGCGGCCATTGACCGGCTTCCCGCCGTCGAACCTCCGCTCACCCGCCAGCGCTGGAAGGTTCGAGATCGGAGGCGCCTGGCTTGTTGAATCTCCTTGAAAATGGCTCTGGCCGCAGTTCCGTGAAGGCGCAGGTCAGGGGCGAGATGCAACATCCTTCGCCGGGGTGTCCGCTCCGTGGCGATCAATCGGGGACGTATGGACCGTGGTCGGCTGTCTTGTGATGATCGATGGCGCGGCCGGTTCATGCCTGGAACTCGGTGAGGTCGATGGTGTGACAGCGCAGCGGATAGGCGTACACCGGGTGCGCCGCCTCTCGCTCGGGCACCATGCCGAGCTTTCGGATGACGTTCTCGGAGGCGTCGTCACCCACCCGGTTGATGCTGATGATGCGGTCAAGGCCGCGGTCCTGGAGCGCGAACTCCAGCGTGGCGTGGGCGGCTTCGGACGCGTATCCCTGGCCCCAAAACTGTGAGCCGAGCCGCCAGCTGATGGCCACGCCGGGCAGTACCTCCGGCAGGAACTCGGGCACGGACAGACCCGTGAATCCTGCGAGTTCGCCCGAGGCCAGCAGCTCGACGGCGAAGAGTCCGAAGCCCTCCTCGTCCCACTCCTCCTCCCACTGCTCGATGGCCTCTGCCGTGTAGTCCAGGTCGCGCACCGAGCCGTCGTCGATCCAGCGCATGACTCGCGGGTCCGCGTTGATGTCCGCCATAGGCGCGAGGTCGTCATCATGCCAGCGACGGAGGAGCAGGCGGGGTGTGCGGATCTCGGTCATGGCGCCCATCCTGCCGAAGGCAGAGGCCTCATAGGTAATCCGGCGCTCGCCCGTGCTGTCGCTCCGGGACCGCACGGCATCAAGTCGCCTGCACCACACACCGTGACGGATCAAACTTCGGGCCGACGGCCGGGCAGATGGCATGCCGCTTCGGCAGTGCGGTCGAGAGGTACGACCGATTCGGCGGCAGCCTGCCGCAGCGCCAAGATCGTTCACGGAATCGCGGTCACAGCCTTGAGAATTCCCAGCCTGCTCTTCGTCTTCACTTGGTTGCGGGCTCAACCAGGGGGCACGTCTGCCTGATGGCTAGCAAGAACCAGGGACTTCGCGGACGGCCAAAGGGGCCGCAGACCGGGCTTTGGGCAGCACTTTCCGTTCTCATCGCCGCAGAATGTCGATGAGAACTGACACCGCGGAGAGAGGTCGTACGCCCGGGTGTCCACTCGTCTGGCCAGCCGACCTCGCAGCGGTACGCCGCTCAGGCCCGCAAGCTCGGCGTGGGCAGCATGACCGGTGTCCTGCTCTACACCGACAAGGACGACTTCGGCGCGCTGAACCTGTACGCACGCCGCCCCGGAGCCTTCGGCAAGGGCATCGAGACCGCCGGCTGGCTGCTCGCCTCCCACGCCGCCGTCGCCCTGGCTGATGCCCGCACCATCGACCAGCTCGAACACGCCATGCAGACCCGGCACGCCATCGGCGAGGCCATGGGCATCCTCATGGAACGCCACCGGCTGAACCGAAGACGAGACCTTCAACGTGCTGCGCCGCATCTCCCAGCACCACAACATCAAGCTGCGCGACGTCGCCCAGCGGGTCCGGGACAAGCCCACCGACCCGGCCTGATCACCAGCCCGAGCGCCGCTCTGACGCGATGCCTCGGCGGTGCGTACCTTACGGAGCGTTGACGAGTTGGGAGGCCGGAGGGGGAACGGGACATGCAGGCGACGGGGGAACCTGCCCGCCCCCGCAGGCAACGACCCGCTCACGGGGGGGAAAGCGGGCCTTGCGAGGCCGTTGTCACCGCTCACCGGTTACTGCGCACCGGGCGCCGCACGTGTCACACCCTCACAACCACCACGTCCACCCGGCCGCCCACAACACCCTGCCCGTGGCGCTCAGTCGGCTCATCGCACCCGCCACAAGGAGGGCGGCACGCCTCAGCTGGAGCAATCGCATGATGTCGGCGGGACGTTCGCCCCAGCATCAGCAGCGGTGTGCGCGGTCCAAGCCCGGGTATACGACTGCGAAGGCCGCCGAGGATGCGGTGAACACAAAGAAAGAGCGCCCATGGTCATCCCGCTTGGGAAGCAGGCGGTGGATCAGCAGGGGCAGGGCGAGCACGGCACGCTGCGTTACAGCACGGCCTGGGCCGAGGACACGGTCCGCGCTGTGGACGCGCGCCGAGCGCTACACGCCTTTCTCGCCCATGCCCACCGCTCCGCCCGCGCCCCCGTGCCCACACCTGTCGCTATGGATGCCGAGCTCGTCGTCAGCGAGTTGGTCACGAACGCCCTCCAGCATGCCCCTGGCCCCTGCGGGATGACCCTGCAGCTGTCCAGCGCCGCACTGGTGATCACCGTGTGGGACACCTCCCGCGAGGAACCGGTGCTCAGGAGAAGCGACCGGTACCGTGTCGGTGGCCACGGACTGCGCCTCGTTCACATGATCAGCGACAGAGTCGCCGTCGTACCCCACGCCACGGGAAAGCAGATCACCGCCCTGCGTCTGATACCGCACCACGGCACCACCCCTCGCAACAGAACGCCCGGCGGCCTGGACGCGCCGGGCGAGGGCGCGGTTGTTGCCCGACATGATCTTCGTCGCCTGGAACACAGAATCGTCCTGCCCACCCATTGGGCGGCCACATCACGGCAGACACCATGACCGCACACTCCCGCTTGGTCATCAGGCGGAGACGCACTGCGCCTGCGCTGCACACGCTGCAGATCAGCCGGTCCTCAACCTCTGCAGGACGCCATCCCAGTTGCCCCTGACCGGAAAGAAGACGCCTGTAGTCAGCCTCGGCACAGATGACGGTATCGGCGCTCACGGCGGGGCCAGAATCAGGGAAGCACCTTACGGACAGCCTGCCATGGCAGAGCGAACGCTATGGGGCGTGTCGACGACCAGCGGGCCGCTGACCAGGTACGACGTGCCGATCTCTCGATCCAGAGGCCCACTCGCAGGCTGGGGCCAGGCTGCAAGCACCACGGCGTGCCCCGTCGACGGCTCGGGTTCATGCCGGTTCTGCTGCGCATCGTCTCGCGCGTGTGACGCCTGCGGCGCCCGGTGCGCTGTAACCGGTGGACCACCCAACCAGGTCCTGTCGTGTTCGCTCGTTTCCCCCGGTTGGGCGAACACGCACTCTGGGGTCGGGCAGTGCACCCCGTCGTCTGACCGCCTCGCGCAAGACCGGCACTCCGCACGTCCGGGCCGATTCGCTAGGCTCATCGCCCGAAGCGCCGCAACCCAGTCCATAGCAAGATGAATTGGGCGTCACTGTGGGTGCTGCCGTCCGGGGAAGAAGGGTGAGGGTGCGGGTGCTTCTGGCGGATCGGTACCACTTGGACCAGCCGCTGGCTCGCGGCTCGATGGGCGAGGTGTGGCGAGCCACGGACCAGGCCCTCGATCGCGCGGTGGCGGTGAAGCTCCTGCGCGCGCACGACGAGACGGACGCCGAGCGATTCCGTCTGGAGGCACAGACCGCTGGCTGCCTCAACCACCCGCACGTGGTGAGCGTGTACGACTTCAGCTCCCACCACGGTCGGCCCTACCTGGTCATGGAGCTCATCGACGGCTGGACCCTTCGCCAAGAGCGTGTTCTGCGGGCCCCGCTGCCCCCGCACGAGGCGGCCGGTATCGCCGCGCAGATGGCGGCGGGCCTGTCCGCCGCGCACGATCAGGGCGTCATCCACAGGGACATCAAGCCCGCCAACGTGATGCTCACCGCTGACGGCACCGCGAAGATCACCGACTTCGGCATCGCCCGTTTCGCAGACGACGACGCCCATACCCTCACAGCCACCGGAAAGATCGTCGGCACCGCCGACTACCTCGCCCCGGAACGCGCCCTGGGGCGTGCCGCCCAACTCGCCTCCGACGTCTACTCGCTGGGCTGTGTGCTGTACGAACTACTCACCGGCAGACCACCGTTCCAGGCTGCGACCATGCACGCCGTCGTGCAGCAACACGTCGATGCCACCCCTGTCCCGCCCACCCGGCTGCGCCCCGACATACCCGGTCCCCTGGCCGATTTTCTCCTGCGCCTACTGGCCAAGGACCCCGCGCACCGCCCCACCGCCAAGCAGGCAGCCGCCTCGCTCGCCGGGCTACGGCACGAAGAGCACCCTCGCGAAACCATCCCCCGGCCCGAACCACCCGCCGCCACGACTGCGACCCGCGTCGCACGCGCCCAAGCAGCGCACGCACGCCCCCGCGGTCGCCGCAGAGGCCTGTCGAAAGCCCTGCTGGGAGGCACAGCGGTGCTGCTGTGCGCGGCAGCGACCGCTCTCGGCACCTCGCTGAACTCCGGTGACGGCGCCCCGTCCTCTCCCCTTCCGACAGGTACCCCGCCGACCGAAGCGGTTCCCCTGTCCGACGCACCCTCGACGACGCCGTCGCCCTCCACGGCATCTCAACCACGTGAGGACCGCGACGTCAGCAGGGAGAAGTCGATTGACGAGCAGCGCAGGAAGGGGAAGGAACAACACGGAAGAGACTGAGAGGCAGGGAAGCGGACGCCGATGGACCAGGCGGCAGTCAGCCCTGACGCGGGATGCGGCTGCCGGCTGCCGGCTGCCGGCTGCCATACGGAAGCGCCACCTTGCCCCAGTCCCAAGGCAACGATGGGTGCGCGACGGTGCGGTCGCCGTCGTGACGAGCGCCCTGCTGGGCTGCATCGCCTTCGCCTCCATCCGCGTGGCACACCCAGCAGCACGACACACCCGATCCCATCCCCAGCGCCAGCACTCACCAGCCACCGGCGCACCCGGGCCAACAGCGTCCTACGGCCGGGCCCAGCACGACACCGCCCACGCCCGCCAAGCGCCCCGACACGGCCAAGAACGTCCAGGCGCACTGCCGCGCCCACGAGCGCGTCAAGAACCGAGGCCACGCCCTGGACGCCACGGCCTGGCAACGCCTCATCCAGGCCGCAGGCGGTGAACAGCAGGTGGCGGCCTACTGCGCTCAGACGACCGGCTCAGCAGACAAGACCAACCCGTCGCCGCCGCAGGCGAACAAGACCGGCAAAGGCCAAGGCAAGCCGAGCACCAAGAGCAAGCCGTCGAAGGGCTCCTCCAACCATCCTTAGGTGACCCGCGATCTGAGGCACGTCCGGCCCTTGTATGCGGGCAGGTTCGACCTTGAGTAAGCTGCGAGCGGCCCCGCGGCCCTCCCCCACCCGCCGGTTTGCATCATCCGGCTGCGCGCACCGGCGGGCCCACGACCTGGGGGACGCACGTGAGCACAACACCGCCGAGAAGACCCACACCTGAAGAGCTCGTGGAGCACCTCGCCCACGTCGGCCGGGCCCTGTGGGCGGCCACGCACCTGGGCGATCCGACGCCGGCGGTGGCCCGGTTGCGCGACCGAATGGACCAGCCCCGACCCGGCGACCTGGTCATGGAGGTCACGCAGTTCGCCGCTGATGCCTTCGATCCAGACAGCGTCGGCCGCCTGGTGCGGATCGAGCAATGGTCGGGATGGCCCACACGATCCGTGATTGAACCGCTGCTACGCCCCGGGGAACAGCGCGACGGGCTGGACGTGTCCCTCATCGCCCTCCCCGACCAGCCCAGCTACGCCCACTGGACCGAACAGGCTCTTTAACGGTAGCTCCCCGAGCCGGAGCCGGCAGGGCGGTGCCAGCTGCTCGTCGCGTCATTGCCTGTTCCCGACCCTCGTGAGGACGTTCCGCGAGCGCGCCAAAATCTGTCGACAAGCAGGTGCGCGATGGAGAGAATCCAGGCCCATGATGCCTGTCATCGAACCCGCGCTTGCGGAGCTCGCGGTGCGTCGCCCGGATCCGGCGGCAAGCCGGTGAGGGGCGCTGCGTTCCCCGTGCTGTGGCTCTGCGGTCCGCCAGGAGTCGGTAAGACCACGGTCGGCTGGGAGATGCACGCCCACCTCATACGGGCCGGGATCGAGAGCGGTTTCGTCGACATCGACCAGTTGGGGATCTGCTATCCCGAACCTGCGGGGGATCCAGGGCGGCACCGTATGAAGGCACGCAACGTTGATGCGGTGGTGGCCGGTTTCCGGGCGGTCGGCGCCCGGTGTCTCATCGTTTCGGGTGTCGTCGATCCCGCCCGCGGAGTGCACGTCGATCAGATTCCGCAGGCCGCGGTGAGGGTCTGCCGCCTGCGTGCCGACCGGGAGGCCCTTCGCCAGCGGTTCACCGGCCGCGGAGGTCCTGCCGAGTTGGTCGACGAGGTGCTGCGGGAAGCCGACGCCCTGGACGCGAGCACCTTCGCGGACGCCTGCGTCGACACCAGCGGTCTGCCGGTGAACGAGGCTGCACGGCGTGTCGGGGAGCGAACCGGCGGATGGCCCGCCTCGGCCCTGGACCGGTCAGCTGACGCCCTCGGGCCGTCGGCGGTCACCGCTGTGGGCAGGAGCCCGGCCACGGCGCAGGCAGAGCCTTCCGCTGATCTTCCTGTTCTGTGGCTGTGCGGCGCGACCGGCGTCGGCAAGTCGACGGTCGGCTTCGAGGTCTATCAAAGAGTCCTGGGCGCGGGTGCCACCGCCGCGTATCTCGATCTCGACCAGCTCGGCTTCTGCCGCCCGGTTCCGGATGATCCCGCCCACCACCGGGTCAAGGCCCGCAACCTGGCCGCCGTGTGGCGGACTTACCGTGCGGCCGGGGCCCAGTGCTTGATCATGTCCGGCCCGGTCGAGGACGAGGCCACGGTCAAGGCGTACGCCGACGCGATTCCTGCGGCCGAGCTCACGCTGTGCCGACTGCACGCCGGACGGCAGCACCTGACGGAACGCATCATGTCCCGTGGACAAAGCGGCAGTTGGGCCCAACCGGGCGACCCGTTGCGGGGGCAGTCCGTCACACACCTGCTCCACGTCGCCGACCAGGCGGTGGCATCGGCCGCCGCCTTGGAAGACGCCGGGATCGGTGATCTGCGCATCGACACCGCCGGACATACCGTCGACCAGGTAGCCGATGCGATCACCGCCGATGCCGCCTTGCCGGGGCTGTGCACCTAGTGATTTCGTCCAGGTGGCCGGCCGATGGCGCAACCCCAGTGAGAGCGCCCGATCCCCTCGCCCCCCCACCCGGGGCCTGTCCCACCCACTCACTTCTCTCTTCTTTCCTGATGTGGGGCGTGGTCCGAGGGGGGTAGAGGGCGGCCGGGTTGCCGGAGGGGATTACGGCTCGACGGGGGCGTTGTCGCTTCGTGACGGTTGGTTGGGCCTTCGTGGTCGGTGGTCGGTGGTCGGTGGTCGGTGGTCTGGTCGGGGCTGGCTGCTGCTGTGACCAGTCAGCGCGGCGCCGATCAGCCAGTGCCGCACCGGACAGGAAGCGAGCGGATCCGTGATGATCGGTGTGGACGCGGGCGGCGGGGACCGGATAGCGCTGGCCGAGTTGGCGCAGTACCGGATGGCTGGTGGGTGGGATCGGTCCGCCGATCCGCTCGCAGACAGGAGGACGTCGTGCCGAGCAGGTACGACGCTCGGCTTTGCGTTCCTGGCCGTGGCCAGGAACGCAAAGCCATGCCTGTGTGTCACCTGTCCCGGGACAAGCTGCCCCTTGTTCCAGGGCGTTGCGCCCGGACTGCGTCGTAGCGCGGCGATCGGCGTGCGTCGCGGGACGTACGCCGACGGCGCGCCGCCTATTCGGTGAATGCGGTGAAGGACAGTGCCTTGTCGAATCGACCGGCGGCGAGGTCGTCGTGGCGGATCAGGAAGCGTGCGTGGTGGACGTCGTCCGGCCCGAACTGGGCAAGCGGCACCCACTCGCGCATCACCCGAAGAGCCTCTTCCTCCAGGCGCAGATCCCATTCGTCCGGCGGGACGACGAGTTCGCCGGCCTTTTCGCGTGCCTCAAGAATGTCCTCCGCCATCGCGGTCTCTGGGGTGGTGTACATGTTGTCGGTGGAAAGCTCGCCGATGCCCATGGAGTACCCGCCGAGATAGACGGCGGTGCCGTTGCTTTCTGGCCAGAGTTCTGCGGCCAGAGCGCAGAGTTCCTTCAGGTGTGCCAGGTTGCGAGCCAGGTGCTCCTGGTTGTCGGACCGCGAATCCTCATCGTCCTCCTCGAACCAGCTGGGCAGTTCCGCGGTGACTGTGGCGAAGAGGTCGTACTCCCGGCCGACGAAGTCGAGCGTCATATCGCAGAACATCTCCTCGTCGTGGTCGGGCTCCTCCACTGTTGCGGTATCGGTGCCGGCCGGTACATACACAACCCGCGCGAACTTCTGCTCGTCGGCGACGGAACAGGTGTCGTAGGCCCACTCGTGGTGCAGGAAGAGGAGCAGCGAGCCATCCGCCGGCAGGGCGAGGCCGTCGACTCTGGGAAGCGCCGCACAGTCGAAGGAGGCGACGAACGGCAGCGGCCCGTGCTCGGAGGTCGGCCACTCCATGCCCACCGGCAGCCGGGGTAACCCGCCGCTTCGCCCGACCGGAACGCCGTTGGGGCGCTCGCTTGTCCAGATCGCGAAACGCAGGAACTCGGCGAACTTGCTGACCTCATCCTCTGGGATGCCCCGCTCGATCGCCTCGCGATGGAATTGACGGTGATAGTCCATGGCCGGGCATGGTACCTACCCGCAGGTGGCATGCACCGCCAGCCAACCGAACTCGCGCCGCACACCTTGGTCGCGCAGGGCCACGCGTGCCTCGTCCGGCAGCGGTACCGGACCGATGCCCCCGGGCCCCACCGGGACAGCCGCGCCCGTTCCCGGTCGGAGACCGCACGTGCCGCGGCAGGACCGACAGCAACAGCAAGACGCCGACACCACCGAGGCAGGCCAGCGCGACGAGACCAGGTAGATCAGCGCGGAGACGTGAAGAAGTCGATGGACATGCTCCGCCGGAAGCTGCCCGAGCGGTGATGTCGTTGCGTCATACCGTGGGGCCGTGACGACACCTTCCGACGAGCCTGCCGGACCTGAGTCGGTACCGGTGCCGGTACGGGTCGTGCTGCTTACCGATCGTCTCCTCGGCACCGGCCAGCAGGAAGTCGTCGCGCGGCTGTGGAAGCGGCGGCAGTTCGAACGGCGCCTTCCGAATTTGGAAGGCGGCTCTGTCGCTCGTGTTGCCCCGATGTCCGTTGGCCCTTCAAGTCAGTCGCTGTGTCATCGAACCCAGTCGACGATTTTCTCGACCTTGGTGTGCCAGGATCCCGGGGACACGACCGCCAGCACGTCGATGGACAGGGGCTAGCCATGATCAGCGGTGCACATGTCATCCTCTACAGCCAGGACGCCGAGGCGGACCGTGCCTTCATCCGTGACGTCCTCGACTTTCCCGGCGTCGACGCGGGCGGCGGCTGGCTCATCTTCAAGCTGCCCCCGGCCGAAGTCGCAGTGCACCCGACCGATGGCCCGCCCCAGCACGAGTTCTACCTGATGTGCGACGACCTTGACTCTCAGCTCGGCGAGTTCCGCGCCAAGGGCGTCGAGATCACCCGCCCGGTCAGCGAACAGCGCTGGGGCAGACTGACTGCGATCCGGCTCCCCAGCGGCGCCGAACTTCCGCTGTATGAACCGCTGCACCCCATCGCCCACGGCCTGTGACCCCACCTGTCCCGTCTCGGCCGAACTGGTCCCGGTCTCAATCGATCGGGTCCGATTCACTCACCATCGCTGGTGAACTGGTCCGCCATCGGTGCTTTGGAGGGCACGCTTGTGGACACGGTAATCTCGCTCCTTCGTTCTGGTTGCCGACCTCGATATCCACGGACCAAGCTCATGGACCTGCTGACCAGGCCCGCTCCCGGTCAGAGGCGGGTGAAGGCCGTCTGGAGGAGGTCGGCGAGGAGGGTCGCGCAGGAGCCGTCGGGGTCGAGATCGGGATCGTAGATGGTGAGGTTGAAGCCGACGCACCGTTCCGACCCCACCAAGGTCCGTAGCAGCGGGGCGAGTTCGTCGGGCATGAGCCCGCCGGGGTCGGGGCTGTCGACGGCGGGCATGACGGACGGGTCCAGCACGTCCGCGTCCAGATGCACCCAGAAACCCTCGGTCACGGGCACTTCAAAGGTCTGCAGAACCGCTCCCGCCAGTTCCTCGGCGCCCCACTCCCGGATCTCCCCGACCGTCGCGTTCGTGATCTTCAACTCTCTGAGCTCGGCCCGCTCTTCGTCGTAGTCCCGGATGCCGAAGATCCGTACATCCTCGTCCCTGATATACGGCCGCAGCCCTTCGAGGTCCGTCAGGTCCGTCTGGCCACGGCCGGTCGCGATGGCCAGCTCTTCGCCGCCCGCGGCACCGATACGGTCGGAGTTCCCGGGGTGCCGAAAGTCCGCGGATCCGTCGATGACGGCGAGTCCGTACCGCCCGATGCGGCGGAGAGCGAGCGAGGCACCGAGCTGGATGGAACAGTCCCCGCCCAGGACAACCGGGAAGTCTCCTGCCCGGACATGGTGCTCGATGCGGTCGGCGAGCTTGCAGGTGTACGTGGCGATCGCCTCAGCGTTGAACACGCCGTCGCCCTCCCTCCAATCGCCGCGGTCGTAGCGGGGCGGAACGACGACTCCGCCCTCGTACGCCCCGAGCCGCTGCACCAGCCGCTGCTCCCGCAGCGCGCCCGCCAGCTTGTAGCACCCAGGCACGCTGCCTTCGGTAGGCGGCCGGAGGCCGAGATTGGACGGAGCGTCAATGACAACGAGACGGCGCATCCGGCCATTCTGACCGCGCGCGGCGGCACGGGCCACAACGTTTCGCCCCCCCCAACGCAACCAACGCTGGCAGCCACCTGCGGAAGCGGAGCGTCCCACGACGAGCTCCGGCGCCGTCCGGGTGCTCAGCACTCGCTGACGCTGAAGGCGGGCACCCCTCTTCACCGCCCCCAACGCGAGGGCGGATGGGCGCAGTCGAACCGTGCTCGGCGAGGTAGCGGCACAGCAGGATTCGCACGACGGGACGGGCGGGGGCGTCGGCGTCAGGGGCCTGTCCGCTGGCGGAAAGAGGGGCGGGGGTGAGAGCGCCGGCGTCGGTCAGACGGCGGGTACGGACGGCCAGTTGGCGGCGGATCGTCTCAAGGTAGGGGCCGGTTCGGCAGGTGAGGGTGTGGCGGGGCAGATCACGGCGTGCGGGATGCGGCACCAGGCGCTGCCGTCGCCGTGGGGATAGGCGATGCCGCCACTCAGGTGCCAGCGGCAGGGTTCGGGGACGTGAGCGGCGGTCAGTTCGGCGGGGGGCAAGTCAGCCAGGAAGCCGCGGCATCTTACCCACTTGTCGACTGCGACTGGTCTGGACTGGACTGGACGGGGCGGACGAGCAGCGAGGCGCTAAGAGCTCCTACCGAAATGATGGTTGGATCACTCCACGACCGATGATCTCGCGGCATCCGGACCGGCTCGTGTTCCAGGGCATCCTGTTCGTGCTACATACCGGCATCGCGTGGGAGCACCTGCCGCAGGGACTCGGCTTCGGCTCAGGCATGACCCGCTGGCGTCGTCTGGCTGAATGGACTGAAGCCAGGGGCTGGGCCCGTCTGCACGAGGTCATCCTCGCCAAGCTCCGCAGCGCGAACGCTCTGGACTTCTCAAGGGCGGCGGTCGACGGCTCCCCCATCCGAGCGTTGGAGGGGGAACAAAGACCGGACGAAGCCCTGTCGACCGAGGCAGGGCGGGGCAGCAAACACCACCTGCTCACAGACGCGCCCGGCATCCCACTCGCCGCCACCCTCACCGGTGGCAACCACAACGACGTCACCCAGCTGATCCCGCTCCTGCAAGCTGTGCCGCCGGTGCGGGGCAAGCGCGGCCCGCCCCGACGTCGGCCTGACGTGCTGCCGGCCGACCGCGGTTACGATCACGACAAGTACCGCCGTCTCGTCTGGGATCTCGGCGTGAAACCGCTGATCGCCCGCCGCGGCACCGAGCACGGCTCCGGCCTGTGCACCCAACGCTGGGCCGTGGAGCGCTCGTTCGCCCATCTGCCCTGCTTCCGCCGTCTGCGGATCCACTGGGAGTTCCGCGACGACATCCACGAAGCCTTCCTCATTCCGGGATGCAGCATCATCTGCTGGCCTGGGCTCAAGAACCACCGTGCCTGACACCAAGCGACAGCGGCTGGCTACGGCGAGACCTTCCGTTCGTCGGCCTTGAGACCGCGGAGTGTCCAAAGTCCGTACAGAGCCAGCAGCGGCTTGACGACCATCCACTCGCCAGCGCGGTAGTCATCCGCGTGCACCAGCCTCTCTGCAAGATCGGGGCGTTGCCGCCGCAAGTACGCGCGGGCCTTGAGCGCATGAGCCGGCTGAGAGGCGATCTTGATGCGGTCCACGTCTTCAAGCAGTGGGATTACGTTCGTGATGTTCTCCCACGTCGTCGCGCTTTGGTCTTCGAGGAGCACCGTGCCGTCGAACTCAAGCACCGACTTCGCGTAGTCAGCCATCAGCTGGGCCTCCGTGGTGCCAGTGCCCGTCGCGCCGCCACTGAAGATCACGCAGGTCCCATGCACGCCGTCAGCGGCGATAGAGCGAATTCCAGCACGGACTCGCCATCGGTTGATCAAGTTCGCCGTCGCTTGGGGATTGCGGTACCCCAACACCACCACGGCCACCGAACCGCCCCCGCTTTCCCCCACGAGAACTCGAGACCAGCGCCAGTTCAACCACTCGCCCCAGGCCAGGGCTGCAACCCCAGCTATCGCCAATCCTGTCCTTCGCCGCATGCGGCGACTCTAGGGCACCTCAGTACCGGGTCGCGAAGGAACCAGCCGCGCTACAAATGGCGCATTCTGTCAGGACCTCTTGGCAGCTGTACCCGGAAGCTCCCGCCACCGCCTGGCTGACCCGCGCACCACCCGCCGGTGAGCGGTGACGGCCTACGGTGTGACGGGAACCGTCCTCCATCCGACCAGCAAGGAGCACCAGGCTGTGAAGGTCGAAATCCAGCCGGACGTACGCGACATCGCCGCCCAGCTCGGGGCGGGCGTTCCCTACGCGCTGAAGGCCCTGGCCGGCCAGCTGGCAGACGACCCCGGCATGGGCCGGCCCTCGGGGTTACCCGGCGTCCTGACCGTGACGGTTGACGGTAACATGTTCGAGGACTGCCCCGACCTGTCTGTCGGCTACATCCGCGAGCCGGACCGGATCGAGATCCGGTTTCTGAGAGCGACCCCCTCCACCGAGCCCTCCACAGATGCTCAGGAGCAAGAGCAAGAGCAGGAACAGGAACAGGGACAGGGCCGGGACCAGCCTGGCGACCCTGCCACCGCCGCGGTCACCGTACGGGAGGTCGCCGAGGCATGGCGGCGCATCACCGGCTGGCTCAAGCGCAACGCCCCTGGCTCCTACGCTGCGCTCCGCGCCGGTGCCAGTCCCGCCGCCGTCGCAGCCCTGGAAGAGGACCTCGGCATTCAGATACCCGTTGAGCTGCAGGTCCTGTGGCTGCTGACGGCGGGCGACGACGGGGGTGATGGCTGGGGATGCCTCCCGGGCAACAGGGCGCTGATGCCCCTGGATGCCGTGGCAGCCTTCTACCGGCTGATGATGGACGCCCAGGCCCGCGAGGACACCCTCAACGCCGACCGCTCCGAAGACGACCGGATTACCGTGTGGAAGGCAACTTGGATTCCCGTGGTCGCCTTGGGCCCGGCTGACAGCACCTCGGGCCTGTACCTGGATGCTGCGAGCGGTTACCTGGGCCGCTGGTCTCGCTATAACGAAGGCCCTGGCGAAGTGCTGGATACGTTGGTCACCTACCTGGAAGAGACTGCCGACATGCTCGACTCCCCCGCCCTGGCCACCCGGGACAAGCCCGGTCTGATCGGTGGGGCGCTGGTGTGGCTCAGCAGTATCGACCCGGCACAGGAAGGCCGATGGCAGCCCCTGACCGGCTGACCACGAAAGAGAAGGGGCCAGCCCGCAGGGGGCTGGCCCCTTTGCTGCTTCATCTGCTGCCTCAGGCCGCGTCAGCCGATCTTGCGCCAGGTGCAGGAGGTCGCGGTTGACGTGCAGTGCTCGAATCCGGGAAGGGTCACGAAGAAGCCGTCACCGTCCAGCATCCGCCACGCCGGGGCCGGGAACTCGTTGAATGCCATCTGGTTCTGCACGCGCGGGATTGCTGCACGCCCGCAACGTTCCGTACCGGTCGGCCCCTTCGTCGCCGTGCGGGTGTCCGCGAGGAGGCCGAAGTTCGCCGAACCGTCCCCCATCTTGTCGGTGAACAACTGGGCGCACTCGGTGCCCTTCTTCACCAGGTTCGGGTTCGGATCCGCCGTGGTCCCCGGGTAGCCGCCGGACTCGTGTGTCGAGGCCATCGCGAACCCGTCGCAATCGACCGTCCCCACCGAAGTGTCGGCCGGGTGCACGCTCCAGGAAGAGCCGGTACCACACACGACGTTACGGCTGTTGTCCGACGTCCACGTATTGCCGGCGCTGTTCTTCACCGCCTCCCGTACGCTGGGAATCCCCGAGTTTCCGACGTCCGCCGTCGCGGTCGCGGTGCTACTGGCGTCCACGCGCACGGTCACCGACCAGCCGAGGTCGATTCTCTCCTTGCCCGAGCCGTTCCAAGTTGTCGCGCGAGTGCCCCACCTGCCGTCGGTGTAGGCGTTCCAGTCGCTTGCGTCCCAGTAGGCGTTGTCGCCCGCCGCGTTGTCGAAGTCGTCGGCCCACCGAATCACCGAGCCGATCATCTGGCCAGCAGGGGTTGATGGGGTTTCAGGTGCGCCGGTTCGGCCGTCGCCTGCTCGGCGTACTGCTTCTCCTCGAACTCGATCGGGCTGAGGAAGCCGAGCCGTTCGAACGTGTGGCGAAGACGCGGCCTCGCACGCACTCGGTCTTGATCAGCCTGATGCCTGAGTGTCGCCGAATGCCTCTGATCGCTTCTGGTCACTTCCGGGGGTGCTCGTCCATGGCGCTGAGACTCGCCACCGTTCCCCGGACGGTCGGGTGCCGGTACAGCTCTCGCAGCCGCAGGGACGGCAGACCGCGGGCCCGCAGGGCAGCACCGATACGCACGGCGGACAGGGAATTGCCGCCGAGTTCAAAGAAGTCGTCGTCCAGGTCCACGGCCACGCCCAGCACATCGCTCCAGATCTCCGTCACGCTGGCTGTGAGGTCATCGGTGGCCGCAGCGGCCGGGGCCCCGTCCCGGCCCGATGGGGGCAGGGCGGCGGGCGCGGGGAGCTTCGCCGCGTCGAGTTTGCCGTTGGCCGTCAGCGGGAGTGCGTCCAGTGCGGTGACGGTGGCGGGGAGCATGTACTCGGGCAGGATGCCGGCGGCCCGCTCACGCACTCCGGCGGGGTCTCCCCCGGACGACAGGGTCACGTAGGCGTCGATCCTGGCCGTGGCGGCGCCCGCCGGGTCGTCGCGGCGTACCAGGACGGCCGCGGTGCGCACGTCGGGGTCCTCCAACAGAACGGAGCGGATCTCGTCGAGCTCGATCCGGAAGCCGCGGATCTTCACCTGGCTGTCGATCCGGCCGAGGTGGTCGAGCCGCCCGTCGGGGCGCAGGCGCCCGAGGTCGCCGCTGCGGTACATCGGGCCGCCGGTGAACAGGTCCGGTACGAACCGCCGGCCGGTCAGCTCCTCCTGACCCAGGTAGCCGAGCGCCACGCCGGCACCGCCGACGCATATCTCGCCCGCCACGCCGGGCGGCAGCAGCCGTCCGGCCGGGTCCACCACGTACAAATGCCAGCCGGGCAGGGTGCGCCCGACGGAGCGGGTGGCGGAGAGCGCCAGTTTCCGGGTGAGAGTCTGCTCGGTGACATGGACGGTGGTCTCCGTGATGCCGAACATGTTCACCACCCGACAGGACCGTTCGGGGTGCCGGTCGAACCAGGGCAGCAGCATCCGCGTGTCCAGCGGCTCGCCACCGAAGACGACGAGCCGCACGGACACCTCGGCGTGGTCGACGTCCAGGAGCTGGGCGAAGGCCGACGGGGTCTGGCTGAGCACGGTGACCTGCTCGGCGACGAGCAGATCGCGGAAGTGGTCCGGTTCACGGGAGACGAAGTACGGCACCACGACCAGCCGCCCGCCGGTCAGCAGGCAGCCCCAGATCTCCCACACCGAGAAGTCGAAGGCACTGGAGTGGAACCAGGTCCACACGTCCGCTTCTGAGAACCCGTACTCGTCGCGGGTCGCGTCGATCAGGGCGATCACGTTGCGGTGGGGTACGACGACGCCCTTGGGCCTGCCGGTGGAGCCAGAGGTGTAGATGACATAGGCGGCAGCGTCGGGTGAGGGGGCCGGAGGGCTCGTGTTCTCCTCCGGCGCCGGCCCCCCGCCTCGCGTCTCGTCCACCAGTTCGTCCGGCGTCACCCGCACGCAGTCCGCCGCGGCCGGGAACTCCGGGAGCCGGGTGATCACGACGCCCAGACCCGCGTCCCGTGCCGTGTGGGCTAGCCGGTCCGCCGGGTAGTCGGGGTCGACGGGTACATAGGTCGCGCCGGCCATCAGCACGGCGAGCAGGGAGACGACGAGTTCGGCGGAGCGCTCCAGACACACACCCACGCGATCACCGGTACCGACTCCACGTGCTCGCAGGCCGTATGCCGAGCGGGTGGCCCGCTCGTCGAGTTCGCGATAGGTCAGGTCCGTGTCGCCGTCGGTCACGGCGATGCGGTCCGGCGTCGCCGCCACGATCCGGGCGAACGCCCCGGGCACGCTCACCGGCCTGGTGGTCAGGGAACGGGGCGGTCGGCCGAGCGCCGCCGTGCGGGCGCGCTCCGCCTCGTCGAGGAGCTCGACGTCGTCCGGCGGAGTCCGTGGGCGGTGCTGGACCTGCTGGTGTACGTGCACAAGGTGCCGTACGAACTGGGCCGCGATCTCCGCGGAGAAGTGACTGCCCAGATGGTCGCAGCGCAGCCGCCGCCCGCCCGAGTCCCGGAGGACGGAGACGGTGAGCGGGAACGGCGGCGCGAGGCAGGGCACATACTCGGTCTCGCCGTCGCCGGACAGGGCGGTGCCGTCCGAGGTATCCGAGGTGTGGTCGGCGTCGTCGGTGAAGAGCAGACCTGTGAGTGCGGGGCCCGTCGCGGAGGTGGGCGTCGACTCGCCGAGCGTGGCGGCCGGTTCGACGGTGAAGCTGCCGTGGTCGGTGCCGATGACCGCTGGGGTGGCGGGGTCGTAGCGGCGCAGCGTGACGGCGAGTGCCGTGAGCCAGCTTGCCTCGTCGCCGCCATCGTCCAGGGCGACGACATGGGGAGTGCTGGGGCCGTCGCCGCCCAGCCCCCAGGCCGGAGCGGGTGTGGCCGGGGACGCCGCAGGTGCCGCAGGGGTGTCGCTCGGTGCCACGGACTTCCCGGCTGCCAGCCGGTCGAGGGCCGTACGGTCCCAGCGCCCGCGCGGGGCGACGACGATCAGGTCGGACAGGCCGTCGGCATAGCGCAGGAGGACTCTGCGCGGATCGCGGCTCGGGCGGGCGAGTTCGGTGGCGCGTCGGCGCTCGGCCAGCGGGTCCGTCGCGGCCACGGGGACGTCTTCGGTCCACAGCCCCGGCCCGCGGACGGGGTCCGGGGAGCGGCCCGACCGGACGCGCAGCGCGTGGCAGTGGGTCGCGTGGAGGAGTGGATCGGACAGCGACGCGGACACGGGCCGTACTCCTTGCTGTTCCTGCTATTCCTGATGCGTTTGTTGCTCTTGTTGCTCGTGTTGCTCTTGTTGCCCTGATTTGTTCGGGCAGATGTCTCAGCGGGCGCTGAACCCGCCGTCCACGGTCAGGACCGACCCGGTGATGTGCCGGGACTCGTCCGAGGCCAGGAAGACGACCGCGGCGGCGACGTCCTCGGGTTCGATCAGCGCGTTCATGGGCTGTGCCTCGACGAAGGTCTTCTCGTGCTCGGGGACGGGCACCTCCAGCGCCCTGGCGATCTCGGCGAGCATCCGGCCCTCGGCCGCCGCGTCGTCGCGCACGGACCCCGGGCAGACCGCGTTCACGCGCACCTTCATGGGTGCGAAGTCGAGCGCGGCCCCTTTGGTGAGACCGACGACGGCATGCTTGGCGGCGACATAACCGGCGAAGTGCCGGTAACCGACGAGCCCGGCGGTGGAGGCGACGTTGACGATGCTGCCGGCGCGCCGGGCACTCATCGCCCCGCCTACCTCGCGGATCACTCGCCAGGCCCCGGAGAGGTCCACGTCGATCATCAGGGACCACTCGTCCTCTTCGATCTCGTGCACCGGCTTGCCCGAGGGTGCGGCGATGCCCGCGTTGTTGACGGCGACGTCGATCCGGCCGAACCGGTCCTCGGCACGCGTCACCGCCTTCCGTATGCCGTGGGTGTCGCGGATGTCGGCCACCGCGGTGAGAACGGCCGCGCCGGCGTCCCGGCACAGCGCGGCGGTGTGCTCCAACTGTCCCGGAGTGCCCAGCGGGTAGGGCACGCCCGGCAGGTCGGCGCAGATGTCCAGCAGGGTGAGGTCCGCGCCCTCAGCCGCACAGGCGATCGCTGCTGCTCTGCCGAGTCCGCGGGCGGCGCCGGTGATGAGGACCGACTTGCCATGCAGACGCATCGGGTACTCCGAAGTCGAGAAGGGGCAAGGGGGCGAGGGCGAGGGCTAGAGCGCCTTCGAGGCGATCACACGGACCAGGGCGGATGCCGACTCGGTCAGATACATGTGGCCGCCGGGGATCTCGATGTGTTCGAAGTCGCGGCCGGACGCCGTGTTCCAGGACGCGGCGTCGTCGCGGCCGACCAGGGCATCATCCTCGCCCCGGATGACCGTGAGGGGCGCGTCCAGCGGAAGGGGGGTGCTCGGTACATAGGTCTCGTGCATCTCGACGTCCGCGCGCAGGGTGGGCAGGAGCATCTCGCGCATCTCCGGGTCGTCGAGCGCGGAATGGCTGTAGCCCGCGAACTCGGCGACGCGGGCGAGGAAGTCGTCGTCGGACAGACCGGTGGCACGCTGTTCACGGCCCTGGCCGGGGTGCGGCGACCCGCTGACGAACAGGTGGACGAGCTCGACGCCGGGCTCGGTGACCAGCCGGTGTGCCAGTTCGTAGGCGAGCACGGCACCGAGGCTGTGCCCGAAGAGGGCAACCCTGTGCTCGCCGTGGCCGAGTCGTTCCCGCAGCTGGGGCAGGAGCCCGTCGACGGCCTTGTGCACGTCCCGGTGGGGCTCCTCGTCAATCAGCCTTTCACGGCCGGGCAGTTGGAGCGGCACGACCTCCAGCGCCTCCCCGGCCAGGGCAGTCCAGGGGCGGTAGAACGAGGCGCCCGCTCCGGCGTACGGAAGGCACACCAGCTTGGTCATGTCGGTCGAGTCTGTCGGGTCATCCGTGGGCATGGCTGCCGGTCTCTCCTCGCGGGGGACGTTGGGGGGCTTACCAGGGAGGTGTCTACTCGCCCATGGCCTTGATCAAGCTCTTGGGGCGCATGTCGGTCCAGTGCTCGCCGACGTACTCCAGGCAGGACTGGCGGCTCGCCCGCCCGTGGACGACGGTCCAGCCGACCGGGATCTCGGCGAAAGCCGGCCACAGGGAGTGCTGTCCCTCGTCGTTCACCAGGACCAGGTGCTCGATGCTGTCGTCGTCGAAGGGGTTGGTGGTCATGGCGGTTCCTCCTGTGGTGGGCGGTTGCGTCGGGTGCTTTCGGACTACTTTCGGAGCCGGCCGTCCAGCACCGGGCCAATGAGATCCAGTGACGTGGGCCGGGTCATCTCTCCGTGGGTGCAGGGGATGTCGTGGTTGTCGACGTGGCCTTCGACGTACGGCTGCCAGGAGCGGTACCGGTCGGGGACCAGGTCCGGATCCTGTGCGGCGGTGAAGAACAGCAGATCCCCGCGGTACGGCGCAGGGGCGAACTCACCCAGCAGGCGCCGGTTGTTCGCCGTCACGTCGACCAAGGCCGTCAGTTCGGCGTCGTCGAGGCTGCCGGGCATGTCGGGTACGCGGCGGACCAGCTCCGCGAACCGGCTCTCGGTCAGCGGTTCCGTCTCGTCGTCGGGCACCTGACGGCCGAGGATGGCGAGGAGGCTGCGCAGCAGCGCCGGGCGGTCGGACAGGGCGGGGCCCTGCCGAATCCAGGATCCGGGGAAGGAGTCGAGCAGCGCGAGGAGTGCGACCTGCTCTCCTGCCGCCTGGAGGCCGACGGCGACGTCGTATGCGACGAGGCCGCCCATGGAGTAGCCGAGCAGGTGGTAGGGGCCGTGCGGCTGGGTCTCGCGGATGAGGGCGGTGTGCTCGGCGACCACCTCGGCCAGGCTGCCGGCCGGGTCCTGGCCCGGGGTCAGGCCGCGGGACTGCAGGCCGTACAGCGGACGGCCGGGGCTGGTGTGGCGGGCCAGCCCGGCGAAGCCCCAGGACAGGCCGGAGGCCGGAGGAAGGCAGAACAGGGGTTCGCGGTCGCCTCGTGTGCGCAGTGGGAGCAGGGGCCCCACGGGGGCCGTACCCGACCCGCCGGCGTGGTCGAGCCCGCCGGCGTGGTCGAGCCCTTCGGCGTGGTCGAGCCCTCCCGGATGGTCGAGCCCTCCTGGATGGTCGCCTTCGGCCAGACGTCGGGCCAGCGCCGCCACGGTCGGTGTGTCAAAGAGGTCGCGCATGCGCAGGTCGACGCCGAGTTCGGCGCTGATGCGCGAGGTCAGACGGGGAGCCAGCAGGGAGTGACCGCCGAGATCGAGGAAACCCTCGTGGACGCCGACCTGAGCCGGGGCGAGGCCGAGGACCTCGGCGAAAATGCCGCGCAGGGTCTCCTCCCGCTCGGTACGTGGGGCCGTCTTGGCGGCGAGTGGCGCGTCGGGAGTGGGCAGCGCCTTGCGGTCCAGCTTGCCGCTGGCCGTGTACGGGAGTGCTGCGAGCGTGACGAACGCCGAGGGGATCATGTGGGCGGGGAGGGCGCGGGCGAGGTGGTCGCGGAGGTCCTCGGCAGTAACGGCTTCGGCCACGGCCCCTGCGGGTACGACGTGGGCGACCAGTTGTTTCTCGCCGCGCTGGTCCTCCCTTACCGTGGCCGCCACCTTGGCGACAGCCGGATGTGCGGCGAGGACGGCTTCGATCTCCCCTGGTTCGACCCGGAATCCGCGGAGCTTCACCTGGTGGTCGGCCCGGCCCAGGAAGCGCAGTTGCCCGTCGGATCCGCGCACCGCCAGGTCGCCCGTGCGGTACATGCGCTCCCCCGGGCCCCCGAACGGGTCGGCGACGAACCGCTCGGCCGTCAGACCCGGCCTGCCGAGGTAGCCGCGGGCGGGGCCGCCGCCCGCCACGTACACCTCACCGACGGCCCCGTCTGGCACGGGGTGCAGCGCATGGTCGAGGAGGTGGACGAGGTTGCGGGCGAGGGGGCGCCCGATGGGCGGCCTGGCCTTGTCGTCCGGGTCGGCGCCGGACTGCCAGGCGGTGGCGTAGATGGTCGCCTCGGTGGGCCCGTAGAAGTTGACGAGCCGTACCCCGGGGAAGGCGGCCTCGATGCCGGCCCGGAGCTGTTCGGGGATCGGTTCGCCGCCGAGGGCCACCGTGTGCGGTGAGGCGGCCGCCCTTTCGGCGAGCACGGTGGCCATGACCGTGGGTACGCCGCTGATCAGGCCGGCGTCCCGAGGGGTGCCCTCGGTCAGTGCGAGGAGGTTCTCGACGATCTCGATACGGCCACCGCACAACAGCGGCGAGAAGATCTCGAACACCGACACGTCGAAGTTGAGCGAGGTCGAGAACAGCACCTTGGCCAGCCGCTCGGGACCGAACTCGGAGTACGTCCACTCGACGAACTCGACGGCGTTGCGGTGCGTCGCCAGAACGCCCTTGGGGCGGCCGGTTGAACCGGAGGTGTAGGTGATGTAGGCGAGGTTGTCCGAGGTCAAGCTGTGTGCGGGAAGGCGCTCCTGGCGACCCGTCATCTCGCTCTCGGGGTTGAGCAGCGGTGTGCCCTTCGGCAAAGATCCCGCCGTCTCCTTGGTGGCGAGGACGACTATGGGGCCGGCGTCGCCGACGATGTACGCCAGGCGGTCCGCCGGGTAGGCGGGGTCGAGCGGCAGATACGCGGCACCGGACTTCAGTACGGCAAGGACGGCGACGACCAGCTCCGCCGTACGGGTCAGAGCGATACCGACGACCCGCTCGGGGCCTGCACCGAGGGCGGTGAGGCGGCCGGCCAACTGCTCGGCCCGGGCGTCCAGTTCGCGATATGTGAGGCGGTTGCCGCGGTCCAGTACGGCATCGGTGTCCGGGGTGGCCGCGACCTGGGTCGACCAGAGGTCGGTGAGGGTGCGGGTCGCGGGCGGCGTGAGCTGGGTCCGCCGCGGGAGTTCGTGGGGCGCCAGGAGCCCCATGCGGCCCTGTGGGAGTTCCGGGTCGGCCGCGATGGTCTCAAGGATGCGCACCAGGCGGGCGAGCGTGGCGTCGGCCCATCCGGCGTCGAACAGTCCCGGGTGGTAGGCCAGTCGGAAGCGGGGCCGGGGGCCGGGGAGGGCCACGAGGGTCACGGGGTAGTGGGTGGCGTCGCGACCGCTTGAGCCGACGACGCGGAGCCCCTCACCGTCACGCCCGTCGCCGTCACGCCCACCGTCACGCCCGTCGCCCTTCGCCTCCGGATCCACCGGATAGTTCTCGAAGATGACGAGGGTGTCGAAGAGCTCCGGGACGCCTGTGGCGCGCTGGATGTCGGCCAGGCCGAGATGGTGGTGGTCGAGGAGGCGGACGTAGCCGTCCTGGACCTCGCGGAGCAGGGCACCCAGGCTTTCCTGGGGCCGCAGCCGGACCCGCGTCGGGATGGTGTTGAGGAACAGGCCGACCATCGACTCGACGCCGGGGAGTTCGGGTGGGCGGCCGGAGACGGTGGCGCCGAAGACGACGTCGTCGCGGCCGGTCAGGCGGCCGAGCAGGATCGCCCAGGCGCTCTGGACGAGGGTGTTCACGGTCACGCCGAGGCTCCGGGCGCATGCCGTGAGGGCGGCTCCGGTCTCCGCCGACAGCTCGGTCCTGGCCTGTGCCGGGTTCGTGGCGCCCGGTGTGGTGGTCGCGGCCAGTCGGGTCGGTTCCGTCACGTCGGCCAGCGCGTCCCGCCAGGCGTCCTCGGCGGCGGCACGGTCCCTGCGGTCCAGCCATTCGAGGAAGGAGCGGTACGGCGCGACGGGCGCCAGTACGGCCGGCCCGCCGTCGGCGGCGTACAGGGCGAGCAGTTCCCGTAGGAGTACGGAGACCGACCAGCCGTCGAGCAGGATGTGGTGGTGGGTGACGAGCAGCCGGTGGCGGCGCTCGCCGGTGCGGACCAGGGTGCAGCGCAGGAGGGGAGGGGTGGCGGGGTCGAAACCGAGGGCCCGGTCCTCGTCGAGCAGTTCGGTCCACGCTTTCTCGGTGTCGGTGCCGATGGCCCGCTCGGTCAGATCGGTTTCCGCCCACGGCAGTGTCGCCCTGCGGGGGACGACCTGCACCGGCTGGCCGCCGCGGCGCCGCCGGAAGGCCGCCCGCAGGTTCGGGTGGCGGTCCAGCAGTGCCTCAGCGGCGGCGCGGAGGCGGCCGGCGTTCACCGGGCCTTCGAGTTCGAAGACCAGCTGCACGACGTACACGTCGGGGGCGTCCCGTTCGTGCTCGTACAGGGCGTGGAAGAGCAGGCCCTCCTGGAGCGGGGTCAGGGGCAGTACGTCGACCGGCCCGGGCTGCGTCATGTCGCCTCGTCTCGCTGTGTTCTGGCTCTGCTGGAGCTGCTGGGCTTCTCGGAAGGCCGGCTAGTCGAGGCCCGCCGTCAACTCGTCGAGCTCGTCCCGGGACAGGCCCGCGACCGACAGACCGGCGCGCTTGCCGACTCGGGACACGAGTGCGGTGAGCGCCGTGAACCAGGACTCGGCCAGCGCCCGTACCTCCGGCTCGGTCAGCACGTCCTTGGGCCACGCCCAGTCGGCCACCAGCCGGGGTCCGGTGGCCGTGTCGTGGACGACAGCGTTGATGTCGAGGGCGTGGGCGGCGGCGAGGCCGGGGTCGCAGCCTGCGCCGAGTGCCGACGACTCGGGGGCGAAGGCCCACAGCTCGGTGCCGGTTGTGTCGGGGGCGCTGAACCGGCCGAGGTAGTTGAAGCCGATCGCCGGTATGGGCGCCTTGGCCAACTCGGCTGCCGTGTCCGGGTTGAGGTGGCGCAGGAGACCGTGTCCCACGCCGTGGTCGGGCAGTTCCCGCAGACACTCCGCGACCCGGGTGGCGGAGAGGTCGGCGGCGGGTCCGGCAGCCAGAGCGTCGGCCACGTCCACGCCCTCCAGATCCAGGTGGACCGGGTAGAGCGAGGTGAACCAGCCGACCGTGCCCGACGGTTCGAGCCCGGGTGACAGTTCCTCGCGACCGTGCCCCTCGATGTCGAGTACGACGTGCGGGGAGCCCTGCCGGTCGGCGACGGCCAGCGCGAGGCCGGTGAGCAGGACGTCCTGGACACCGAGGTGGAAGGTGGCCGGGACGCTGGTGAGCAGCGCCCCAGTGGTCTCGGGGGGCAGCGCGAGCCGCAGCGAGCGCGTGCCAGCGGCGGTGTCCCGGTCGGGGTCGAGCGGACGCCGGCCCAGCGGAGCGCGAGGGGCGTCGGCGATACGGCGCCACAGCGCGGCCTCGGCGACCCGCGACGGCGTACGCGCGTGTCGGCCCAGCGTCTCGGACCAGCGGCGGAACGACGTGCCGACGGGCGGCAGTTCGGGGCTCCGTCCGGCGACGACGGCCTCCCAGGCGGCTTTCAGATCGGGTACGAGGATGCGCCAGGACACCCCGTCCACGGCCAGGTGATGGACGGCCAGCAGCAGCCTCCCGGTCCGGCCCGGTCCGGCGTCGAACCACACGGCCCGGACCATCGCCCCGGCCACCGGATCGAGCCGTCCCACAGCCCGGTCGAACTCCTCGGCCACGGCCCCGTGGAGGTCATCGGTGCCGGACACCCCGGAAACATCCCGGCGGTCGAGCAGATCGGCGGCGCGCACGCGGCCGACCGGACTGACGTCGAGTTCCACGGCCCGGGTGAGCCGGGAACGCAGCATGTCGTGGTGGTCGAGCACGGCCTGCAGGGCGTCTGTCAGCCGCGGCAGACCGGCGCCGGCCGGGACCGTCAGCAGGACGGACTGGCTGAACCGCCCGACCGGGCCACCGCGTTCGAGCAGCCATCGCATGATGGGAGTGAGGGGGACCGGGCCCACTCCGTCGACGGCGTGGACGCCGGCAGCGCCCACACCGTCGGCGAAGCCGCCGACCGGCCCACGAGCCACGGCCGCCAACTCCTTGACCGTCTGGTGCTTGAAGACGTCCCGGGCACTGATCACGACTCCGGCCTCGGCTGCCCGGCTCACGAGCCGGATCGAGGTGATGCTGTCGCCGCCGAGGGCGAAGAAGTCCTGGTCGAGTGGGACTTCGGGCAGCCCCAGCAGCTCGCGGAAGAGCTCGGCGAGGACGCGCTCAGCCGGGGTCGCCGGTTCCTGTCCCCCGGCTGCCCCAGGCGCCTGCGCGGGCGCGGGCCCGGGAAGCGCCGTGCGGTCCAGCTTTCCATCGGGCATCAGGGCCGACACGTCCGACGGCGGCCGGATCTCGTCGAAGGTCGCGTTCCACTGACCGAGTTGCCGACGCTCGTCGTCCCCCAGGAGGTCCACGTCGTCGACGCGCCGGTCGGGGTCGGCGGAGACGACGGTCAGGAAGCGGACGAGCAGCCGCGTAAGCCGCTGGACCGTGGCCTGGTCGAACAGGTCGGTGCTGTACTCGGCGATGCCGTCGATGCCCGCAGGGGTGCCGTCGCCATGGCGCCGCTCGCTCAGGTAGAGGCAGAGGTCGAAGCGGGCCGCGCCGGTCTCGACGGGCTCGCGTGCCACGCCGAGGCCGGGCAGGGACAGGTCGACGTCCGAGGCGTGACCGGTGAAGGCCAGCATCACCTGGAACAGCGGATGGCGGGCGAGGGTCCGCTGCGGGCTGAGGGCATCCACGAGGAGGTCGAACGGCAGGTCCTGGTGGGCGTAGGCAGCGAGGTCGAAGTCCCGGACGCGGCCCAGGAGTTCTCGGAAGGTGGGGTTGCCGGAGGTGTCGGTGCGCAGAGTGAGGCTGTTGACGAAGAAGCCGACCAGGTCGTCCAGCCTGCCGTCGGGGCGTCCGGCGACCGGCGTGCCCATGGTGATGTCGGTGCCCGAACCGAGCCTGGTCAGCGTCGCGGCGAGGCCGGCCTGGAGCACCATGAACAGGGTGGCCCGGGAAGCCGAGGCGAGGTCGGCGAGTGAGGTGTGCAGTTCCGCGTCGACGGTGAGGGCGGCGCGGTCGCCGCGTCCGCTGGGCTCGACGGGCCTGGGACGGTCGGCAGGCAGCGGCAGCTCTTGGGGAGCCCCCGCCAACGCTTCTCGCCAGAAACCGGTCTGACATTCCAGCAGATTCCCTGTTCCGCCTGCCGTCGCGCCGAACAGTTCGCGTTGCCAGTGCGCGAAGTCGGCGTACCGGACGGGAAGTGGCCGCCACCCCGGGCCGCGTCCGGTGATCCGGGCCGCGTACGCCGTCTTCAGGTCGCGCATCAGCGGCGCCATGGACCAGCCGTCGACGGCGATGTGGTGCGTGAGCAGCAGCAGGACGTGTGTGTCGTCATCGAGCCTGAACAGGGTGGCGCGAAGCGGCGTTTCGGCGGACAGGTCGAAGCGGTGCCCGGCGGCGACGGTCAGCAGCGCGGGGAGTTCCGCCCCGGTGACCTCTACGACGGCAAGGCTCGGCCGTCCCGCCTCCGGGCTCAGGATCCGCTGGTACGGAGTGCCCTGGAAGTCGGGGTGGAGGGTGCGCAGCGGTTCGTGGCGGGTCACGACATCGGCGAGCGCAGCCTCCAGCGCCGTACGGTCGAGAGGGCCTGTGAGGCGCAGGGCCCACGGAACGGTGTAGGTGTTGCTGCCGTCGAGGCGGCTCATGAACCACAGCCGCTGCTGGGCGTACGACAGCGGAATCGGGGCGTCCGCGTCTTCCCGCGCCGTGAGCTCCGGACGCCGGGCACCGCCCTCGCTTTCGCTGAGCCGCGCTGCCAGCCCGGCGGGGGTCACCGCCTCGAACACCGCCCGTACGGGCAGCGCGGTGCCCAGCACGCTCCGTATGCGGTCGCTGAGTCGCATGGCGAGCAGGGAATCGCCGCCAAGGTCGAAGAAGCCGTCGTCCGCGCCGACCCGGTGCGGATCCAGGCCGAGGACGTCGGCGAAGAGCCCGCACAGGATCTCCTCCTGCGGGGTGCGCGGGGCACGGCCCCTGCTCTCCTTGGAGGGCTCGGGCAGGGCGGCGCGGTCCAGCTTGCCGTTGGAGGTCAGTGGCAACCGGTCGAGGACGACCATCGCGGAGGGGACCATGTGGTCCGGCAGCGTCCGCCCCGCGTGGCGGCGCAGAGCATCGGCGTCGAGGGCTCGTCCGACGGCGTAGCCGACCAGCCGGCCGTCCCGTACGAGGACGACGGCCTGTGCCACGTCGGGGTGGCTTGCGAGCACCGCCTCGACCTCGCCGAGTTCGATGCGGAAGCCCCGGATCTTGACCTGGTCGTCCGCCCGGCCCAGGTACTCCAGCTCCCCGTCGGCCGACTGCCGCACCAAATCGCCCGTACGGTACATCCGTTCACTCGCGACGGTGGCGAACGGATCGGCGACGAAGCGCCCCGCCGTCAGCCCCGGCCGCCCCAGGTACCCGCGCGCCAGGCCCTCTCCCGCCACGTACAACTCGCCGGTTACGCCGGGCGGCACCATTCGCAGACCCGCGTCCAGGACGTACGCGCGCAGGTCGGCGATGGCGTGTCCGATGCCGCCGGCCCGCGGCCGGTCGCGTACCGCGGCCTCGGTCAGCGGCAGGCCCGTGACATGGACCGTCGTCTCGGTGATGCCGTACATGTTGACCAGTACGGGCGCGTCCTGCGGGTGCCGGGTGTACCACTCGGGGACCTGCGTGAAGTCGAGTGCCTCACCGCCGAAGACCAGGTACCTCAGGGCCAGTTCGCGTCCGACGTCCGGCAGGGCGGCGTCCGCGCGCAGGAGTTCGCCGAAAGCCGAGGGCGTCTGGTTCAGCACGGTGACGCGCTCGCGCGCCAGCAGCCGCAGGAACTCCTTCGGTTCCCGGCTCACCTCGTACGGGACGACCACGAGCGTGCCGCCGTGCAGCAGCGCGCCCCACAGCTCCCACACCGAGAAGTCGAACGCGTAGGAGTGGAACAGCGTCCACACGTCGTCCGGGCCGAAGTCGAACCAGTGCCGGGTGTGGTCGAAGAGCCGTACGACGTTGCGGTGGGTGACCGCCACGCCCTTCGGGCGGCCCGTCGAGCCCGAGGTGTAGATGACGTACGCGATGTGATCGCTCGCCAGGTCCCGGGCGGGAGCGGGAAGTTTCCCGGAGCGCTCCGGGGCGTCGAGCAGGACGACGGGGATCTGGGAGGCGGGCAGACCGGGGGCCACGTCGCCGGTGGTCACAAGCAGCACGGGGGCGGAGTCGGCCAGTGTGAAGGCCAGCCGATCCGCGGGGTATTCGGGGTCGAGCGGCACATAGGCGGCGCCGGTCCTGAGGACCGCGAGGATCGCCACCACGAGCTCCGGCGAGCGGGGCAGCGCGAGCGCCACCAGCCGCTCGGGCCCCGCGCCCCGGGCTGCGAGTAGCCGGGCCAACCGCTCGGCACGGGCGTCGAGTTCGGCATACGTGAGCCGGGTGCCCTCGTGCACGACAGCGGTGGTGTCGGGGGTGCGAGCGGCCTGGCGGGCGAAGAGCGAGGGCAGGGTGTCCGTCGGCCTGCCGGCCGGGGCCACGCCCTGCCCCTCCCCCAGCATCCGCTGCCCCTCCCCCAGCATCCGCTGCCCCTCCCCCAGCATCCGCTGCCGCTCCCCCGGCAGCAGGATCTCCACCTCGCGTACACGGCGTGTGGGATCGGCTACGAGGGCCTCCAGGACGGAGGCGAACCGGTCCAGGAGCTGCCGGGCGCCCGTCTCGTCGTACAGGTCGGGCCGGTAGGACAGGCGCAGGGCGAGGCGGCGGGCGGGCAGGACGGCGAGGGTGAGGGGGTAGTGAGTGGCGTCGCGGCCGGTGAGTTGAGTGACACGGGACGTCCCGGGGCCGCCCGCGGCCGGGTGGTTCTCGAAGGCCAGGAGAGTGTCGAAGAGTTCGCCGGGGCTTCCCGCAGCACGCCGGATATCGGAGAGTCCCAGGTGCTGGTGCGGCAGCAGGGCCGCCTGCCGCCGGTGGAGCACGGTGAGGAGATCGGTGACGGTGCCGTCCTCGTCCCAACGGACACGGGTGGGTACGGTGTTGATGCAGAAGCCGACCATGGACGCGATGTTCGGCAGCTCGGGCGGGCGGACGGTCACCGCCTGGCCGAAGACGATGTCGGTGCGGCCGGTCAATCTGCCCAGCAGCACGCCCCAGGCGCCCTGGACGAGCGTGTTGAGGGTGATCCCGAGGGACCGGGCCGTGGCCTCACCGGCGCTGGTCAGCTGCTCGGGAAGATCGACGACCAGTTCGCGGGGCAGGACGGTGGCGGTGGCGCCGGTCGCACCCGGGGTGAGCAGCGTGGGCTCGCCCGCCTCCGCCAGGGTGTGGCGCCAGGCGGTCTCGGCGGCGGTGCGGTCCTGCCGTCCCAGCCAGGCGAGGTAGTCGCGGTAGGCGGGCGCCGGCGGCAGAGCCGCGGGGTGCTCACCCGAGTGCAGCGCGGTGAACTCGCGTACCAGCAGCTGCTTCGACCAGCCGTCCAGCAGGATGTGGTGGTTGGTGACGAGCAGGCGATAGCTGTCCGCGGACCACTTGACCAGCAGGTATCGCAGGAGCGGCGGCTTGGCGAGGTCGAAGCGGCGGGCGCGCTCCTCGTCCAGCAGCCGCTCCCACTCCTTGTCTCGGTCGTCCTCCCCGAGGGCGGACATGTCGTCCTCGGCCCAGGGGAGTTCGACGTCCACGGGCACGATCTGCAGGGATCGCCCGGTGTCCCGGCGGCGGAAGCAGGCGCGCAGGTTGGGGTGCCGGTCGAGCAGGGCCTGTCCTGCTGCGCGCACGACGGCGGGGTCGACCGGGCCCGTCAACTCCAGGATCTGCTGGGTCGCGTAGAGGTCGGGGGACTGCTCGTCGTCGTACAAGGAGTGGAAGAGCAGGCCTTCCTGCAACGGCGACAGGGGCAGGATGTCGGAGATTCCGGAGCCGGACCGAGTCACCGTGGGTTACCTCCACTCATTGCCGAACTCGGCTTCGAGTTCGTCGATCTCTGCTTGGGACAGCGACACCAGGGGCAGGTCGGACGGGGTGTGCCCGCCCGTCGCGCCGGTGTCTCCCTCGGCCTGCGCGGTCAGTGCCGCCATCCACCGGTCCGCGAGGGCGCGTACGTCGTCCTCGGACCAGAGGTCGGGAGCCCAGGACCAGGTGATGTCGAGCCGGCCGTCCTCGGCGGTCGCGGCGGTGATCTCCAGGCCGTGGGCCACGGGCATCAACGGGTCGTGCGCGACACCCAGGTGGCGCAGCGCTTCCGGCGCGATCGCCCAGTCGCCGTCTGCCGAACGGGCCGTCCGGCCCAGATAGTTGAAGCCGATCTCCGGAGCCGGGAGGGCTGCGAGGAGCGGACCGTGGTCGGGGTCGAGGTGACGGAGCAGGCCGTATCCGATGCCATGGTCCGGGGCGGACAGCAGCTGTTCCTTGACGGTCTTGAGGACCTGAGCCGGGTCTTCGGTGTCGACTCCGGCGAGGTCGAGGCGCGCGGGTACGACGCTGGTGAACCAGCCGACCGTTCGGGACAGGTCGACGCCGTCGGAGATGTCCTCCCGGCCGTGCCGCTCGATGTCCAGCAGCAGGGCCGGGTGCCGCCGCCATCGGGCGAAGGCGGCGGCGAGTGCCGCGATCAGGACGTCCTCGGGCCCGGCATGGAATGCCGCGGGCACCTTGGTGAGCAGCTCGGAGGCGACCTGGGCCGGGAGGATCCTGGTGAGGTGACGCATCGCGCCGACGACGTCCCGCTCGGGGTCCGGTCGACGGAGACCCAGCTGCGGGCCGGGATTCTCCAACGCCGCTCGCCACAGGCCCAGTTCGGCTTGCCGTCCCGGCGTACGGGCCTCCCGCTCCAGCAGGCGGGCCCAGTGCCGGAAGGAGGTGCCCCGCTCCGGCAGCTCCTCCTCACGCCAGGCCGCGGCCAGGTCGGAGCACAGGATGCGCCAGGAGACGCCGTCCACGGCCAGGTGGTGGACCGTCAGCAGCAGCCGTCCGGGGCGACCGCGACCCGCGTCACACCACACCGCACGCATCACGCCGCCCGCTTCCGGGCTGAGTTGCGAGGCCGACCACTGCACCACGTCGGCGAAGTCCACCCGCCCGGTGATGCGTTCCAGCACCGTGGCGGCGTCGACGGTCCCCGGAGGCGGAACCTCGGCCGACCGCCCGTCGGGCGCCAGACGCAGCCGTAGCACGTCGTGATGGTCGAGTACGGCCTGCAGGGCGGCCGTCAGCCGCCTCTCGTCGGCGCCCGCGGGGGTGACGAGCAGGACGGACTGACTGAACGCCCCGATCGGGCCGCCGCGTTCGAGCAGCCGGTGCATGGCCGGAGTGAGGGGCAATGGTCCGGTCGGCGCGGCTTGTCCCTGGACGGGACCGGGAGCCGGGCGAGCCGCCGCCGTGGCGGCGAGACCGGCGACCGTACGCTGCTCGAACACGTCACGCGGAGTCAGCCGCAGCCCCACGGCGAGCGCGCGGCTCACCAGGTGGATGGAGGTGATGCTGTCGCCGCCCAGGTCGAAGAAGCCGTCGTCGGCACCGATGCCGTCGTTGGGGATCCCGAGGACCTCGGCGAACAGCCCCCTGAGCGCCTCCTCCTGGGGAGTGCGCGGCGCCCGGTTCACCATTTCCCGGGCGGTGGCCGGTGCGGGCAGGGCGGCGCGGTCCAGCTTGCCGTTGGGCGTCATCGGGAGCGCGGCGAGCGCCACGAGCGCCTCGGGAACCATGTGGGCGGGCAGCTGCCGCGCGGCGTGCGCGAGGAGGGCCGGGCAGTCGGCCTCGGCGACTCCGACGACGTATCCGACCAGGCGCCGTACGCCGGCTAGGTCCTCGCGCACCACCACCGCGGCCTGGGTGACGGCCGGATGGGAAGTGAGCACGCCCTCGACCTCGCCGGGCTCGATCCGCAGGCCGCGGATCTTGAGCTGGCCATCGGCCCGCCCGCGCAGTTCCAGAGTGCCGTCGGCCCGCCATACGGCCAGGTCGCCGGTTCGGTACATGCGCCCGCCGGACGGCCCGAAGGGATCGGCGACGAACCGCTCGGCGGTCAGGCCCGGCCCCCTCCAGTAGCCACGAGCCACGTGATCACCGGCGACATACAACTCGCCCTCGACACCGACCGGTACGGGGTTCAGGCGGGCATCGAGCACATATGCCCGGGTGTTCCACATGGGGCGGCCGATCGGCACCGGACCGGTCGGCAGCTCTTCTCCGGGCTCGATGCGGTGGTCGGTACAGCCGACGGTGAGCTCGGTCGGGCCGTAGTGGTTGATCAGGCGTACGTCGGGGTGGTCCCGGCGCCAGCTGCGCAGGGCCTCGCCGACCAGCGCCTCGCCGCCGAGCATGAACTCCTCGGCCGGCGACAGGTCGTGCGGCAGGGCGGGCAGCAACGGGAGGTGGCTGGGCGTCGCCTTGAGGAAGGTGTAGCCACCGTTCACGGGCGCCGCGCCCGCGTCGTGGAAGCCGGCGACGTGCACCTGGCCGCCGGCGGCGAGCGCTCCGTGCAGGGTGGTCACGGTGGCGTCGAAGGACATCGTGGCGTGCAGCAGCGAGGTACCGCGCAGGCTCTGGTACGCCTTCACGCAACGGGCCACGTAGGTGGTGAGGTTGCGGTGCTCGACGACGACGCCCTTGGGGCGGCCGGTAGTGCCGGAGGTGTAGATCAGGTAGGCGGCGTCGGCGGGCCGTGCCTCTGGGAGGGGCACGTCCGGATCGTCCGGGACGGCGTCGGGATCCACGACGCAACAGCCGACCGGGCGGTCGGCAGGCAGCGAGTCCCGAGTGATCAGACACACGGGCTCCGCGTCGGCGAGAAGATAGACGGTGCGGTCAGCCGGATGCTCCGGATCCAGCGGCATATACGCGGCGCCCGCCTTGAGAACGGCGAGCACGGCGACCGCGAGGTCGACCGAACGGGGCAGCGAGAACGCGACGATCCGGCCCGGGCCGGCGCCATGCGAGGCGAGCGCACGCGCCAACCGGTCGGCGCGCAGGTCGAGTTGACGGTATGTAAGTGATGTCGCGCCGTCCTCGATCGCGACCGTGTCCGGCAGCTCGGCGACGCGCGCCTCGAACAGCCGGGGGAAGGTGGTGTCGGGCACGTCCCGTGCCGTGTCGTTGAACTCCTCCAGCAGTCGGTGGCGTTCGCCGTCCGCGAGGATGTGGAGCGCATCGATCGCCCGGTCGGGTTCACGCACCGCGGCCCGCAGCAACCGCTCGAGACGGGTGGCCAGTTCCTCGGCGGTGCGCCGGTCGAAGAGGTCGGAGCTGTACTGGAGGGTGCCCTCGATGCCGTCCGGGGAGCCGTCGGCGGTGCGGTGCTCGCCCAGGTTGAAGGTCAGGTCGATCTTGGTGGCCCCGGTCTCCACGGGCAGGGCGTGGGCGTGCAGTCCGGGGAGGTCGAGGCGGGGCCCTGCGGTGGGGCGGAAGGCGAGCATCACTTGGAACAGCGGGTGCCGGGCGAGCGAGCGGGGTGGGTTGAGTGCCTCCACCAGGTGCTCGAACGGCAGCTCCTGGTGGGCATAGGCCGTGAGGTCGGTTTCCCGTACCCGGCCCAGAAGTTCCCGGAAGCTGGGATCGCCCGAGGTGTCGGTGCGCAGGACGAGAGTGTTGACGAAGCAGCCGACCAGGTTGTCCAGCACCTCGTCGGCGCGTCCGGCGACCGGCGTGCCGAGTGGGATGTCGGTGCCCGCGCCCAGCCGGGTGAGGAGGGTGGCGAGTCCCGCCTGCACGACCATGAACACCGTGGTGCCGGTCTCTCCGGCAAGCGCGCGCAGCCCCCGGTGCAGGTCCGCGTCCAGCCGGACGGGGATGTCGCCGCCCTGGTGGGTGGCGCGAGCAGGCCGCGGGCGGTCGGCGGGAAGCGGGAGTTCGTCGGGGAGCCCGGCGAGCGTCGCGCGCCAGTGGTAGAGCTGACGGTCCTCTTCGTGGCCGAGCACCTCGTGCTGCCAGACGCAGTAGTCGGCGTACTGGACGGGCAGCGGCACCCAGCCCGGCTCCCGCCCCTGCAGACGTGCGCGATAGGCGGACGCCAGGTCGAGCAGGAGGGGGTCCAGGGACCAGCCGTCGCCGGCGATGTGGTGCAGAACGAGGAGGAGCACGTGGTCCTCGGGGCCGAGAACCAGAAGGTGCGCACGGAACGGGGCGTCCTCGTCGATCCGGATCCCCTCCCCCGCCAACTGGCTCAGAAGACCAGGCAGTTCGGCCTCGGCCACATGGTCGACGACTTGCAGGTCCGGCGTGGCCGGCTCCAAGAGCCGCTGGCACGGACGGCCGTCGGCGTCCGGGTAGACGGTGCGCAGGATCTCGTGCCGGGCGACGAGGTCGGCGAGGGCCGCGCGCAGGGCCTCCACGTCGAGGCGGGCGCCGGTCAACCGTACGGCGAGGGGGATGTTGTAGGCCGGTCCCGGCCCCTCCAGACGGTGCAGGAACCACAGCCGTCGCTGGGCGGACGACAAGGGGGCCTCCCCCGGCGCCGTGCGCGGAGTCGGCCGCGGGGCTGGGCGTACGGCCTTCCCGGCACGGTCCACCAGCCGGGCCAGCCCCCTCGGAGTGGGCGCCTGGAAGACATCGCGCAGGGTCAGGTCGGCGCCGAGGGCGGCGCGGATGCGGCCCAGCAGACGCAGGGCGAGCAGCGAGTGGCCGCCGAGCGCGAAGAAGCCGTCACGGGGGCCCACGTCCGGCAGCCCGAGCACGTCGGCGAAAAGGCCACACAGGACCTGCTCCTGCGGGGTGCGTGGGGCGGCATGCGTCTGTGGGACGGCAGTTGCGGGCGGCGCAGGGAGTGCTGCCCGGTCGATCTTGCCGTTGGGAGTCAGCGGCAGCCGGTCGAGGACTACGACGGCTGAGGGGACCATGAAGTCGGGCAGGCGGGCGATGAGATGGTCGCGCAGGGCATCCGAGGCCGAGGCGACACCTGCCGCGCAGACCGCGTACGCGACCAGCCGTCGATCGCCGCCGGGCCGGTCCTCACGGACAACAGTCACCGCCTGGGCGACTTCGGGATGGGCAGCGAGGGCCGCCTCGATCTCACCGGGTTCGATGCGGAAGCCGCGGAGCTTGATCTGGCCGTCCGCGCGGCCGTGGAACTCCAGCTCGCCGTGAGCCGTCACGCGCGCGTGGTCACCGGTGCGGTACATGCGGGCGCCGGGCGGACCGTACGGGTCGGCGACGAAGCGTTCGGCGGTCGCGCCGGGGCGGCCCAGGTAGCCGCGGGCCACGCCGGGCCCGGCGACGTACAACTCCCCCACCACGCCCGGCGGGAGCGGCTGCAGGGCCGCGTCGAGGACATACGCGCGCATGCCATCGAGAGGGCGGCCGATCGGCAGCGGATCGGGTACGGGTGCGTCCGCCGTGCAAGGTCGGGATGTGGCGAAGGTGGTGGTCTCCGTCGGGCCGTAGCCGTCGGTGACCGTCAGCCCCGGGCACGCTGCCAGCACTCTCCGCACGGCGTCGGCGGGGACAGCCTCGCCACCGGTCCACACCTGTCGCAGCCCCGCGAAACAGCCAGGGGCCTCCTCGGCGGCGAGGCGGAACAACCCGGCGGTCAGCCACAGCGCCGTCAGTCCGTGACGCTCCGTCAGGCGGGCGACGGCGGCCGCGTCCACGTCATCTCCCGGATCGGCGACCACGGCCGTCCCGCCGTTCAGCAGCGGCACCCACATCTCGTACGTGGAGGCGTCGAACGCGCTCGGCGAGTGCACCAGCACACGTGCGTGCGCACCGCCGCCGAACGCCGAGTCCGCGGCCAGGGCGACGACGTCGTGGTGGGTGACGGCGACGCCTTTCGGGGTGCCTGTGGAGCCGGAGGTGTAGCTGACGTAGGCCAGTTGGGCGGGATGCACAGGAAGGGCGGGGTCGGTGTCCGGCTCGGTGTCGAGTGTCGGGTGGCCGACGACGACATGGACAACTCCATCGTCCGCCTCGGCATGCCTGGCCGTGTCGGTCAGCACCACCTTCGCCGCTGTCTCGTCGAGGATGTGCCGGATGCGGGAAACTGGGGAGTGCGGATCGAGGCCGACATACACGGCACCGGCCTTGAGGGCGGCCAGCAGCGCGGTGACCAGGTCTCCCGACCGACGTACCCGGACCGCGACCGGCTCCTCCGGCCGGACGCCGAGGCGGATCAGCCGATGAGCGAGCCGGTTGGCTTCGGAGTTCAACTGGCGGTAGCTGACAGCGCGTTCACCGTCCATCACCGCCGTGGCGTCCGCATCGGCCGCGACACACGCCGCGAACCGCTCGACCACGGTCGCCGCTGCCGCGCGCGAACGTGCACCCACGAGCCGGACCCGCTCCCGCTCGTCGTCCGACACGACCTCCACGCGCCCGACCGGCGTGCCTGGACCGACCACTGCCGCGGCGAACTGCTCTACGAACCGGATGAAACGCCGATGGTGGGACGTCAGTTCGGCGTCCGTGTAGTGGACGGGGCTCGCGTCGAGGTCGACACGGATGCCATGGCCGTCGGCGCGGTCGTACACGTTGACGGCGAGGTCCTCGACGGGCCCGGTCGACAGGTTGTGGCGGGTGGTGGGGTGGCCGGCGAAGCGGAGTTCGGGGCCGAACGCCATGATGTTGACCACCGGGCCGAAGAAACGGCGACCGTCCCGCGGCCAGTCCGACTCGCGGCGCACGTCCTCGCCGCGGTGGCGCTGGTGGGCGAGCAACTCGCGGGTGGCTGTGGCTGCCTGGCGCACGAGGTCGTGGGCTGCGGTGTCGGGTCGTACGGACAGCCGCAGCGGGAGCACGTTGGACGCCATGCCCGGGGTGGCGAGTTCGGCGTCGCTCTCGCGGGCGGTGACGGCGAGGCCGAGAACAACCTCCCGGGCTCCGGTGAGCCGGTGAAGGTGGGCGGCGGTGGCCGCGAGGACGACGCGGGACCAGCGGGTGCCGGCCCGTTCGGCGGCCGCGTGCACCAAGTCGCCTGCCTCCGGAAGGAGATGACCGGTACGGCGCAGGAAGTGGTCGGCGATCTCGGGCGGACGGGTGGACAGGCCCACCGGGTCCGGACGGTCGGCCAGGGTGCGGCTCCAGTACGCCCGGTCCGACGCGTGGCGTTCGGAGGAGCGATAGGCCTCGTCCTCGGCGAGCAGCGGGGCCAGGAGTGCCGGCGGCGGGGTGTGCGGAATGCCGGCGGCCAGAGCGGTGTAGGCGTCGGCCACGCGGCGGGCGATGAGGGAGCAGCTGTAGCCGTCGACGGCGATGTGGTGGTAGCGCTGGTACCAGATCCAGTGGGAGTCGGCCAACTTCATCAGCGCATACCGGAAGAGCGGACCGCGGCGGGTGTCGAACGGCGTGGCGAAGTCGGTGCGCATCCAGGTGTCGGCCGCCGCCCTGGGGTCGGGGCGGTCGGCGAGGTCGAGGACGGGCAGATCCCAGGTGGGTTCGGGGTCGATCACCTGGCACACGGTGTCGTTGGTGGCGGTGAAACGGGCCCGGAGCGTCTCGGTGACGGCCACCACCTGTCGTACGGCGGCGTGCAGCCGGTCGGCGTCCACGGGGCCGTGGATCTCGGTGTACTCGCCCACGTTGTATGCGGGGCCGGCGAGGTCGAGCTGCTGGCCGAACCACATCGAGCGCTGCGCGGCGGACGGTTCCAGGACGTGCGGGTGGGTCATCGGGCGGCCTCGGCGACGGCGGAGGAGTTGGTCAGGAGCCGCTTCACCTGCTCGGCGACGACGCCCGGGCCCTCGTCTCGGCCGGGCCAGGGGATGCGGAGCCAGGGTTCGGCGGGGACCAGTGTCAGGTCGTGGGCCTGGCGGGCGCGGCCGCCGCCGGTGATGTTCAGGAGGACCAGTTCGTCGTGGCGGACCTGTCCGGCGCGGACCGCGTCGGCGAGGGCGGCGAGGGCGACTCCGGCGCCTGACTCGATGTCGATGCCCTCGACCTCCTCGTAGAGGGCGATGGCGGCGAGGGCGGCCTCGTTGTCGGTACATCGGATGTCGCCCCTGCTCTCGACGAGCGCGTCGCGGACGCCGCCACGGATGGTGAAGGGCGGGTGGCGGTTGGTCAGTTCCCGGGCCAGTGGCTCAAGTTCCCTTTCCGCGGGGGCCCGACCGGTCGCCTGCCAGGCCGCGTACAGCGGTGCGAAGGGAAGGTTCTGGCACATCAGCAGGCGGGGCAGCGCCTCGCCCGCGGTGCGCAGGCGACCTGCCGCCTCGTGGGCGCCGATGGCGCCGGTGCCGCTGCCGACGGCCTGTACATACGTGTCCGGCAGGCGTCCGATGGCCTCGGCGGCCGCCAGCATGACGGTGCCGAGCCCGTCACGGCGGCCGACGTTGCGGGAGCCGCCCTCGGCGTGGTGGCCGGGCAGCCGTGCGAGCAGGTCGGCGCAGGCGATGGCGTCGCTGTAGGTGGCGGTACCGTCGAGGACAACGATGCGAACACAGGGGCCGAGAGGGCCGGGGAAGCGCATGCGCTCCATGGCCGGGGCCGGCACGACGAGCAGGCAGGGCACGCGGTGGCGGGTGGCGGCCCAGGCGAACGCGGCGGCGGTGTTGCCCGCGGAGGGGATGACGAGGAGGGGCGCGCTGTCGGGCAACCGGCCCAGTACCGTGTACGCCTCGAGGTCCTTGAAGGTGCAGGTGGGCAACTGCGCCCCGCGCTCCGGCCAGTGGCCGTTGAAGGCGACCCACAGCCGGTCGAGTCCGATCCGGCGGCCAAGCCGCTGGGCCTGGTGGACGACCGGTCCGGGTACGTCCGCGAACGTACGGGTCACCGGAAGCACGGAGGCGTACCGGAACAGCCCGGAACCTTCCCGCGTCTGAGTTCCGCTTCCCTCGTACTCGGCACGCAGGAATGCCGGTTCGTGTCGGCGGGTGCAGTCCAGGAGGAGGCCGTCGTCCTCGTAACGGGTTCCGCATGAGGAACAGACGACCGTGTAGTGGCGTGTTCCCGGGCGTACTCCGGACATCTTCACTTGCCTTCCGCAGTGCCGCGTGTCGCTGATCAATTGGACCCGGCACGACAGGAAGGGCGGGCGACGGGAGGATTATCAGTTGGCAAACCCACGCCAACAGATGTGAAGCGCTTACCGTGTCCTCACATCACTCGTCGGAGTGTTCAGTTCCGCGTCATCCACCCGTGCCTGCTGGGCAGTTGAGTAAGCACCGATCAGGGAGATCATCTGTGCCGAGCAGGTCATGAAGAAGGAGTGGCGGAATCATGGGTGATACGCCCGCGCAAACGGCCGCCGGAAAAGAAACGGAACCTTCTCCATGGCTCCCGTCCAATATTCCGGTATCCCTACTGTCATCGAATGGCAAAAAGCGGGAGTCGCCCCCACCTGAAGGCGGTAGCCGGACGTACCCCGAACCGGCACCCGGGATGCTGCTGGCGGCGTACCGGAAGATGGTCGTCGGGCGCCGCTTCGACGAGCAGGCGACGGCACTCGCCCGGCAGGGCAGGCTCGCGGTCCACCCCGCAAGCCTCGGCCAGGAGGCCTGCCAGGTGGGCGCCGCGCTGGCACTCCGCGCCACGGACTGGCTGTTCCCCACCTACCGCGACTCTGTCGCGCTGGTCAGCCGCGGGATCGACCCCGTCGAGGCACTGACACTGCTGCGCGGCGACGCACACTGCGGCTACGACCCCGTACGGCACCGCACGGCACCGCAGTGCACCCCGCTGGCCACCCACGCCGCCCACGCCACAGGACTGGCCCACGGCGAACGGCTCAAGGGCACGGACACCGTCGCCCTCGCACTGGTGGGCGACGGTGCCACCAGCGAGGGCGACTTCCATGAAGCCCTCAATCTGGCGGGCGTGTTGAAGGCTCCGGTGGTGTTCCTGGTACAGAACAACGGGTACGCCATCTCCGTCCCGCTGTCCGAGCAGTGCGCGGCACCGAGCCTGGCGTACAAGGGAGTCGGCTACGGCGTCCGCGCGGAGCAGGTGGACGGTAACGACGCCGCGGCCGTGCTCGCCGTGCTGACCACGGCTGTCGAGGACGCCCGGGCGGGCGGTGGACCGTGGCTTGTCGAGGCGCACACCTACCGGATGGGCCCGCACACCAGCGCCGACGACCCTTCCCGGTACCGCACGGCCACGGAGGCCGACCGCTGGCGGGATCGCGACCCGATAGCCCGGCTGGAGTCGGCACTGCGCGATCGGGGCTTGCTCACCGACGCCGACACGAAGACCGCTGCGGCCGAGGCCGAAGCGTACGCCGCGGGTGTACGCGAACGGCTTGCCAAAGCCCCGGAGCTGGCTCCGCAAGCCCTCTTCGACCATGTCTTCGCTGCGCCGCCCAGACACCTTGCGGATCAACAGGCCCTTCTGCAGGCAGAGTTGGAGGATTGTTGACATGACCGCGGTCGACACGGGGATGGCCCAGGCACTCAACACCGCCCTGCGGGACGCGCTGGGCGCGGACGAACGCGTCGTCGTCTTCGGTGAGGACGTCGGGCGCCTCGGCGGCGTGTTCCGGGTCACCGAAGGGCTGCGAGACGCCTTCGGCGACCGGCGCTGCTTCGACACTCCGGTCAGCGAAGCGGGCATCGCGGGCCTCGCCGTCGGCATGGCGATGGCCGGCTGGCGGCCGGTGGTGGAGATGCAGTTCGACGCGTTCGCCTATCCGGCGTTCGAGCAGATCGCCTCCCACATCGCCAAGATGCGCAACCGCACCGGGGGCGCCCTGGCACTGCCCCTTGTCGTGCGGATCCCCTACGGCGGTGGCATCGGCGGCGTGGAGCACCACAGTGACTCCAGCGAGGCGTACTACGCACACACGGCGGGCCTGAAGGTCGTGACACCGGCGACGGCGGCGGACGCGTATTCCTTGCTGCGTGAGGCGATCGACGACCCGGACCCCGTGATCTTCCTGGAGCCCAAGCGCCGCTACTGGACCAAGGAACCGCTCGAACTTCCCGTCCGTACCGAGCCGTTCGGCACCGCGGCCGTGCGCCGGGCCGGAAGCGATGCCACACTCGTCGCCTACGGCCCGTCGGTCGGCGTGGCCCTGGAAGCGGCCCACCTTGCCGCCGCGGAGGGCCTCGACGTCGAGGTGCTGGACCTGCGCACCCTCGTCCCCCTCGACGACGGTGCGCTGACCACGTCTGTGCGGCGGACCGGGCGGTGCCTGGTCGTGCACGAGGCCCAGGGCTTCGCCGGAGTCGGCGCCGAGATCGCGGCGCGTGTGCAGGAGCGGTGCTTCGACGCGCTGCGGGCGCCGGTGCTGCGGGTCACGGGGTTCGACATCCCGTATCCGCCACCGTTGCTGGAAAGCGCTCATCTGCCGGACGTACAACGGGTGTTGGGCGGCCTGCACCGCCTGCTGCCCGCCACGGCACGACGGGCCCAAGGCACCCCGGCCGCCACCGGTACCGCCGCACCCGGCCGTACGTTCCTCCTCCCCGACCTGGGTGAGGGGCTGGCCGAGGCGGAGGTACTGGAGTGGAAGGTCGCCGTGGGCGACCCCGTCGTGCACGACCAGGTCGTCGCGGAGGTCGAGACGGCCAAGTCCGTGGTGACACTGCCGAGTCCGTACGCCGGCACCGTGACTGCCCTGCACTGCCGGGCCGGCGAAGTCGTCGAGGTGGGGGCGCCGCTGCTCACCGTAGCGGAGGAAACAGCGGCATCCGGTGCCGTCCTGACCGGCTACGGCACTTCGGGCCTGCCCGGACGTCAGCCGTCGTCGCGGCCGACGACCACGCCCGCGGCGGCCGATGCCGCGCACGCATGGGACACAGCGGCCCGCCCCCTCCCGGCCGCCGTCCGGGCCCCGCTGGGCCCCGCGGCGGAGAAGTTTGTCCGTGCGCAGCGTGACACGCCCGCCGTGACCATCTGGGCGGACACCGAGGCCGACAGCCTGCTCGCCGCCCGTGCCACCTACGAAGCAGGCCTGATGCCCCTGCTCGCCCGGGCGTGCCTGGACGCGCTCGCCGCGTTCCCGGAGCTCAACTCCCGTGTCGACGTTGGCCGTCAGGAACTCGTCCGGCTGCCACAGGTGCATCTCGGCTTCGCCGCACAGACCGACCACGGCCTGGTCGTCCCGGTCGTCCGGGACGCCGCCGGCCTCTGTCTCGACGACCTCGCCGCCGAACTGCGGCGGCTCACCACCCTCGCCCGCCGCGGAACGATCCCCTCCGAGCACCTCACCGGCGGCACATTCACCCTGAACAACTACGGTGGCTTCGAGGTCGACGGAGCCACCCCGCTCCTCAACCACCCTCAGGCTGCGATGATCGGGGTGGGCCGCATCACCGACCGTCCCTGGGTGCGGGACGGCCGTGTCGAGGTCCGGAAGATCGTCAATGTGTCCCTGACCTTCGACCACCGTGTGTGCGACGGCGACACGGCGGCCGGCTTCCTTCGGCATGTGATCGACGGCCTCAACTCTCCCGAGCGGCTAGGTACTTGCTCCTGAGCGGATGTCGTCCGTCGACAGCAGGAGAACCGCCGTTTCGGAAGGGAGGAGATGGGAGGACATGACCGGTCTGGGGGCGCGCGTATCGAGTAGTGGTCAAACTGCCTGCCGCACAAGCCGCGTGCGGCCGCCTGCGGTGACTCGCGTGAGATCATCCGTCCATGAGCAGCGATCTGGAAGTAAGTGCTCTGGCAATCAATGTCGTGATCCCGCAGGCGCTCCGCTGGACGGACACTCGACGCGGTGAAGCGTTCACGCTGACCACACTCAACGTCCGGCTTCTCCCGGACGGTCACCTCGCCGTGAAGGCCTATGGCAGACCAGTCGGTGGTGGTCGGGGCGCATACGTCTCGTTCCCTGTGCCCGACAAACCCGAACTGGCGGCCCTGGTCTCCGATGCTGCCAGCCGTGCCGGAGTGTTGTGGGCCGCTCATCGTGGTCTCGGCTGACCTTGGGGCGCATATCGGGCCGTGATCAATCTGCGGAAATCACCCTCGTGGCGGGACCTGGACCGGCAGATCTTCCTGCGTGACGCGAGTGCAACTGGCTGACGACGAATGGGAGTTCATCGAGCCGTACCTGCCGATCGTCGAGTACGGCCCGCACCCGGAGCGGCTGCGGCGGCAGTTCGAGGGCGTGATCTGACGGTTCAAGGCCGGCGGGCAGTGGCGGGAGACGCTGGTCGGCGAGCAAGCCTCCGTCGTGCCGTTCAACCACGAGACGTTCGCGCGGTTCGCGAAGCAGCCGAGAGCCCCCATGCCCATCATCGGCCCAGACGACCGCGAGTACGACAACTACGACCCCGCCTGGAAAACCCAGGACACCCCGTTCCGGCGATGGCTGGTCGAGCCGCTCGCCGCCGGCACCCAGGTCCTCGTCGTCGGTGGCTGGACCCGTCTTCGAGGCCCTCACATTTGGCACCGCCGAAAAGCAGCTGACAGTGCCCGCAGCATGCTTGAGCCGCCCACCTCTCCCTGACGCTGAACGAGATCGCGACGCCACCGCTTGCGAGGCAGTGCGGGGCGCCGGTCGACACCTCTGCGTCCGCACGGCCTGCCCACCGTCCGGTCGTTCAGCGCCGCTTCCCGGTCTCGGGGGAGGTTACGCCGTGGCTGGCGCGGCGCATGGCCTCGTACAGTGCGGCGTCCTCCGGCGGTTCCGGTAGCGGGCCGCGGGCCGGGGACTGGAAGGACTGGATCATCCAGGCCACGGGGCGGCGCCAGGCATCCGGGGCGGCGTCTGCTGTGGCGCTGAGGACGCCGGCGTTGGCCATCAGCAGGAGGACGAGGTCCCGGCTGGTGAAGTCCTCACGCAGTTGCCCGCTGTCCTTGGCGCGGCCGATGAGTTCGAGGAAGCCCTGGTACGCCTGTGCGCGGAGTACTTCCAGGGTCCGGGCGCCGGGGAAGCTCATGGTCAGGATGTCGGCGAAGCCGCGGTCGGCGGCTTGCATCGCACAGACCTTCTGGATATAGCCGGTGAAGCCGTTCCACGGGTCCGGGTCGGCCAGGGCCTCGGCGGTGGCCTGCGCGTACACCTCCATGCGGTCCGCGAAGACCGCGACGACCAGCTCCTCCTTGTTGGGGAAGTGGCGGAAGAGGGTGGCGATCCCCACCCCTGCCTCCCGTGCGACCGAGGCCATCGACGCGTCCAATCCGTCGCGCCCGAATACTGCGCGCGCGGCGGCGATGATCCGCGCTCGGTTGCGCTCCGCGTCGCTGCGCTTCGGCGGGGCCGCTGAGTCGGCCCTGCTGCCGGTGCCGTCGGTGTGCTGGTCTCGGGGGTCCATGTCGATCAGGCTAGCAAATCGGAAAGCCCTATCCGATTCCCGTGCTACGCTCGACCGTGAACCGGATAGGGCTTTCCGGATCAAAAACGGATAGCCCTGTCCACCTATACCTCCATGAAAGGCTTTCCCATGCCCACCATCGCCATCGTCGGCGCCGGCCCCCAGCTCGGTCTCGCCATTGCGCGCACATTCGGCACCCACGGCTACGACGTCGCGCTGATCGCCCGCAACCGCGCCAAGCTCGAGGACCTGGCCGCCGCACTGACCGCCGAAGGCATCAGTGCCGCCGCCTTCCCTGCCGACGTCCTCGACCGCGACGCGCTCACCCAGGCGCTCAAGGACGCCGCCGCGCGCTTCGGCGGCATCGACGTCCTGGAGTACTCCCCGGTCGGCGGCTTCGACTCGACCGTCCTGACCACCCCGAGCGCGACCGAACCCTCGCATGCGCAGCACGAGATGGAGTTCCAGCTCTACGGAGCGATCGCCGCCACCCGTGCGGTGCTGCCCGCCATGCGGGAGGCCGGCGCGGGCACCCTGCTGTTCACCACCGGCGCAGGCTCCATCGACCCGGTGCCGCAGGTCGGCAACGTCAACGCCGCCGCTGCGGCCCTGCGCAACTGGGCCATCAACCTGCACAAGGAACTGGACGGCACCGGCATCCAGGCCGCCCACGTCGGCATCGACGTGTCGATCGGCATGTCGGTCGTCCCCGGCTTCCCGACCGCCAAGCCCGAGGAGATCTCCCCCGTCTACTGGGAGCTGCACACCACCCGCCGCGACCAGGCCGAGCTCGTCTTCAGCCGCTGACACCGCGCCGGCCTCCCGGCCGCCTGCCTCTCGAACCCTCGTCGTGCCGCGGCGTGCTCCGTCGCGGCACGATCACTGGGGGCGTCTGAACCAGCGGCAGCCGACCCGCCCTGCTGCCTGGCGTGATCCTGCTTGGCATCAGCATCGGCATCACCCTTACCCTGCACCGGCCCGTCACCACCCCCTCGACGTCCACCCCGGAGCACACGAAACAGCGAACCGAATCAGGCATCCCCGCTGAGCCCTCCCGACGCGAGGGCGGTCGGCGACGCGGAAAGGGGGATGGTTTCGGTAACGTGAGGAAACCCCTTGATCGACGCGGTAGCAGCGCAGTCGAGCACCGGGCTGCCCGGCATCCCGCGTCGACTGTTCCACTGCCGCCGTCGCCCAGCGTTCGGCTAGCAACTGCTGGAAGGCGAGCGCGGAGGCATCGTCGGCGGACCGCGACATCGACAACAACCAGGCCCGGCCCAGTGAGCCAGCCCCGCACCGGCACGGCCTGCGCACCAGCGGCCACCCGGCGCAGCTCGAACGCCGACACCCCCCGGTCGGTACGGTCGCCCCACCTCGCTGATCAGGGTGACGCCGAAGGCCCGTACGCGTACAACAGGGCTTCCAGGCCCCGGAGTTCTGGCGGCCGCGCGACAATCCGCCGACCGGAACATCGCAGCGCTGCTCGGCGCCTGGCAGGACTCGGGTCGGCCCGTGGTCCCCGTACGACCCGACTCGGCGCGCGCGGACTCGCCGCTGCGCCCCGGGCAGCCGAGCAGCCGGGCAACGCCTTCAAGGCGGACGTCGAGGAGCGGCGCGGCCCTGGGGCCCGGCCCGGAGCTGCTGGTCAACAAGGCCGTGAACTCGGCGTTCTACGGCACCCTCGACCTGGACGCCTGACTCCAGGCGCACGGATTTACCCAGTTGGTACTGGCCGGAATCCAGACCAACATGTGCGTGGAGCGCACTGCCCGCTTGGGCGGCAACCCCCGCATGACGTCCTGCTCGCCCTCGACGCCACCCACACCTTCGACCGGACGGACCCGAACGGCCGGCACCTCGCCGCCGCCGAACTGGCGCGGGCAACGGCCACGTCCTGCACGGCGGAGGCTTCGCACGAGTCGTGACGGCTGCGGAACTGATCGCGGCCACTACCCAGCCTGCCCTTATAGACCATTTCCCTTGCCCATTAGAGGGTGTCTCACGTGGCGAGTTTCGCGAGCTTCTTGTAGCAGGTCAGGGCGGCGGCCAGGCCGAGGAAGGCGAGGAAGTGCGAGCCCTTTCGTTCGTATCGGACGGTCAGGCGGCGGTAACCGAAGAGCCAGGCGATCGACCGCTCGATCTTCCAGCGGTGCAGGCCGAGGCGTTCGCCGGACTCGACGCCTGGCCGCGCGATGCGCGCGACGAGCCGACGCTCGCGCAGCCAGTTGAGGTGTTCGGCGGAGAAGTGCGCCTTGTCCGCGTGGAGTTTGACGGGTCGGCGCCGCCGTGGTCCCCGGCTGGACCGGACGGCGGGTATGCCACGGATAAGCGGTTTGAGGGCGAGGCTGTCGTGCATGTCCGCGCCGGACACGGCGACGACGAGCGGGATGCCCTGGGCATCGGACAGCACGTGCAGCTTGCTGCCCTTCTTGCCGCGATCGACCGGGTTCGGCCCGGCCAGCGATCCCCCCTGTTTGGCGCGACCGGAGGCCGCGTCGACGATCGCCGAGGTCCAGTCCACCTCGCCCCGGGCCCCTGAAGCGGCGATGCGCGGTGGCGAAGGACGTGCCGAATGTCGGCGGCAGATGCCGCCAGGCACAGCCTCTGGTCAGCACGTACACCACTGCGGTGAACACGGCCGGCTCGTCACACGGAGCGGTTCCACCACCTTGCGGTCGAGCGGCGAACGACGGCAGTAACGGGGCAACCGGCTCCCCGAGTTCATCAGGAACCAGACGCTTCGACAGATCAGCACCCACGGCCGGCATCATGCCGCTCGAACATCAAGTCACGTGGGCCAGCCTCTAAGCCTTGACTGATGCGGCCGATCTGGCGGCCTGCTCGATCTTCGCGCAGTGGGCGACACGGGCTTCCTCGTCGATCCGCTGCTCGTGTTCGGCGCGCAGCCCGGTCCGGCCGTCGAGGCCCTCGCGCAGGATGTCGGCGTGCCCGGCATGCCGGACGGACTCGCTGAGGACATGGACCATGACGGCGAACAGGTTCGTGTTGGGATAAGGCTCCGGCCACCACGGCACGTGGCCGGGGGCGTCGAGGGGAAGCTCGTTGATCGTCGCATCCGAGTGTTCCCACGTGCGCCGGTAGGACTCGATGATCTGATCGCGCGTCTCGTCCTCGGTCGCCCACTGATCGCTGCCGTCGTGGTCCTGCCACCGGGGCAGCGGTTCCGGGGAAGGGCGGTCGAAGACCTCGCCGAAGTACCTGGCCTCAACGCTGGCCACGTGTTTGACCAGGCCGAGGAGGTTGGTCCCACTCGCTGTCAAAGGCCGGCGGGCGTCGTATTCGGACAAGCCATCGAGCTTCCAGAGCAGCGTCTCGCGGTCCCGCCGCAGTCTCCTGTGCAGGTTGTCCTTGGCGAACTCATCGATCATGCGGCATGAGCCTGCCATGGGCTGCTCGTGGCCTCAAGATCCCGTACGTAGTCCGCAACGACTGGCAGTACTGCCGGCAGGCCACGGTCGCCGCCCTGACCCGCCGCAAGGAGCTCGGGAAGCTGCCCACGTGAGCCAGCCTTTCAGACCGTCGTTTCCGGGGATCTCCCTGGTAGTAACGGGTAACTCGCCCTAAACGCATGATTCCGGTGGTCGGGGCCGGTGCGCGAGTTTGAAGAGAGGGCGCTCAAGATCATGGTGTAACGCAAGACCTGAACACCCTCTTGACCGCGCGTCAATCGCCTCACGGCGGGGTCTCTATCACCTCGCGAGCGCGCCGGGCGAACTCCTCCCGGCTCACCTCGACCGCGTCAACTGCGTCTTCGAGGCCGGTGCGATACCCGTCGTCCGGCAACTCCCCTTCGAGCATCGCGTGGCGCACCCTTTCGAGGTACGTCCGCAGGGTTCTCACGTCCGACCACACGTTCACGGCCTCCGCGGCCACGGTTTTCGGACCCATCAGATCGAGCCGCGCCTGTGCCTTGTAGAGCGCGTCGACTGCGGTGGCGAGGCCCTCGACGGCTTCGTGCAACACATCGGCCGGAGGCGGGGCGTTCCGCGCGGAGACCCGTACACCGTCTTGGTGCGCGACTCGGTGCAGCACGCTGTCGACTGGCTCCGCTGCCTTCATGAATGCGAGGTACGCCTCCAGACGTTCGCTCCGCAGCGCCCGACTGTGTTCGACTGCCCCCTGGTCACGTGTCTGCCGGCGAGCAGCCACATATGTCACCCACGAGGTACACAGGGTGCCGACGACGCCTACTCCGGCTCCCGCGAGGGCCGCCCATCCTTGATCCATGAAGTCCATCCTTCTGCGGTATGCCGACGTGCGAGACCTGTTCCTCAGATCTTCGCCTCTCTAGACTCAAAGAAGTTGACGGGACGTCATATACGGACGATCACAGGCCATGGCTTGGAGGGCGGACAGGTGGCCGCAGCATCACATCCTCGATCGGGCGATCCGGTGGAGGATCCTGCAGAACAATTCGCCCTTGAGTTACGTGCTCTCCGTGACTCGGCAGGCGGCCCGACGTACCGCCAGATGGCCGCGCGCACAGGACAGTCGCCCAGTGCCCTGTCCAACGCCGCGAAAGGCAGACAGCTGCCGCCCCTCGAAATAGCCTTGGCCTACGTCGAAGCCTGCGGCGGCGACCGCGCGGAATGGGAACGACGGTGGCGGGCGGCGGAGGCCGAGTCCGGCACTGCACCGACACCGAGACGCCGGTGGCCGGTCGTTGCCGCCGCTGGTACCGCTGCGCTCACCTTGGCGGTCGCCGGAACGATTCTCACGAATCGGCTTGCGCACGAGCCGCCACCGTCGGACTCCGCCGACCACTCCCCCCGCCTCTTCGCTGACGATGATGTCTTCAATCAACGGCATCCGCGTCCCCGTCTGTCACCCGACTCCGCGCAGATGGTCACCGATCTGCTGGCCCGGGGCCGAGGCCGGGCAAAGCTGTACACCGGCAAGGCCGGCTCCCTTGTGTACCGTGCCACCTCCAAGACCCCGACCTACGAAGTCACCCCGCGCAAGCACCTCGATCAGTGGGGGCCCAATCCCTTCGAGAACATCGACTTTCCATGGGACGCCTCGTGGAAGGCGCCGCCACCAGAGCGCGAGTGGACGGTGGTGATCACACCGGACGGGCGATCGCTGGAATGCTGGCGAACCGAGGTACAGGACGGAAAACCGAGCTGTGAATGGGGAGCCGTGTCCAACACCCGCGGCTCGTCGGTCTCCGAGAAGGGACAGGCCACCGGCAGCGGCCTGTCCCGCCTCGCCGGAGTGATCACCCACGCCGATTGGAAGGCCGGCCGCATCAATCATGCTCTCAGCTTCGGCACTCCGGACAACAACGGCCAGTACGTCTTCCCGGCGGTTGGCAGCGACGGGCCGGGGCAAGGCCGCTGGCGTGAAGGGCAGTTCATCTGGCTGGACAGCGCGTACGACATCGACGCCGACACCTCACTCAAGCCGTACGAGCGGATGGTCGCAAAGGCACTGCAGGAGTACGGCGCGTTCAACGTCAAGAACGCCGGGGAGTTCAGCTTCACCTCCGAGTACGGATCGAAGCCGCCGGGCAACAAGGGAGACGCCTATGCGCCCCTCACCCAGATCAAGTTCGCGAAGTATCTGCGAGTCGGGACGATCGCACCTGCGTCATAAGAGCCTGTAGTGCTCGGCCCCGTTCAGCCGAGGCGGCCGGCTCGCCACCAGGCACGGGCAGGGCTACGCTCGTCGGCCCCCGCGTGGTCATGTCGGACGCTGCCCGCCGCACCGGCTGGCAGCCCCGACAACGAAGCCCGCACCAGGTCCGGATGATGCTCGAGGATGTGGCCACCAGTCTCACCGGGCCCGACGAGTGGGAGGCCTGGCAGCGTGTCCTGGCTTCCCTCGGCAGTCTGCCGGTCGGGTACCGCAGGGATCTGGGTCGTTTCCTGTTCGACGCCCTGGCCGCCGTCACTGAGGCCGCATCCGGCACCACAGCAGCCTTCCTGCCTCGAAAGTTCTCCAGCGCGCTCGTGGATCTTGTTGATGTTCCGGTCGAACGGCGCGGCAAGCGCCCAGCGCACACCCGTGCTCTGGCCGAAGATGGGTCCCATTCAGGTCCGGCGATGAAGGTGCACACCAAACCGACCGGGCACCTTGTTGCCTGACGGCAGCGATCCCGCGCGGCGCAGGGGGCGCAGGGAGTGGACCGCTGGACGTGGACCGATCGCTGCCGATGACCCGGAGCGCGGCCCCTCGGTGACGACGGGAGTGGCCCACGTCCGCGTACACCAGGAGCACACCGGCCGCGCGGAGCACCGTGGAGCAGGGCGGCCGGACGACCGAACTGGCGATCGTGTGAACAGCCGGACGGCCCGCCGTCGTGACGACGCACGTTGTCAGCGGCACCCTGGGGAAGGCCAACGACGGCAGTGAACTCCTCGGAGACAGCTTGGTGTTCACCGTGTACGGCACCGACGGGCGAAGCCCGCAAGTATGGGGGGATTGGGATGAGCGGAGTAGTGATCCATCTTCCGCAGGACGGAGAGTGGAACGGGAGAGGCTACGGCTGCGGGGTGGGGAACGGGAGCCACGCCGAGGCCGAGGGCCGACTGGAACACGGTGCGGGGCCGGTGACCCTGCGGCTGGGGCCGGGTGAGGTGGCCCGATTCGGGCGCGGTTCGGCCAACACCCCGGTGGAGTTGCGGCTCGGTGATCCGGCGGTCTCCCGGCTGGCGGGCGAGATACGGGTGACCGAGGATCACTGGCAACTGAGCAACTTCAGTGCCACCCATAGCTACTTGGTGGAGAACCCGGAAGGGGCGGGGGAATATTTACGCGTCCCGCCGCGCCGGGCGGGGGCACCCATTCCCTTCGAGTTCGCCCGGGTCGTCCTGCCCACCCGGGGATCGACGGCGAGTTTCCTGGTGTTCGCGCCGGATCACGTGTACCTCGATCCGGACCGCGCGCAACACGCGGGCGGCCGGTGGGGGACGCAGACCCTCACCGCCTACTCCCTGGACGAGACCGCCACCTACTTCCTGGTCCTGGTCGCGCTCTGCGAACCCCGGCTGCGCGACGAGTCGGCGGTCGCCGTGCCGACCACGCCCCAGGTCGTCGAACGGCTCAGGAGCTGCTCGGAGTACGGCGGGCTCACCGCCCGCGCCGTCAGCTCCCACATCGACTACCTCGCCGAGGAGAAACTCCGGTTGGGCGCCCCAGCCGCCACAGACCCGGCGGGACAGGGTGCACGCCGCAACGGCAAGCGCGAGTCGATCGTCGGGCTCGCGCTCCGCTTCGGGCTGGTCCGCGAGGAGCACCTCGGTCTGCTGCCTCCGCGTGCGTCCGCAGGGGCACGGGCGAGAGCGTACGCCGAGTGAGCGCGCCCTTGGACCAGCTCCCGCCCGGCTACCGGGTGGGGAACTGGGAGGTCGGCGAACGGATCGCCAGTGGAGGCTGGGGGACCGTCTACGAGGGCCGGCCCGCAGGCCCGAGGGACAGCCAACCAGGAGCCGGGTCCGGGGACGGGCAGGAGGAAGTCGTCGCGCTCAAGTTCCTGCCCACCGCCGGGCTGGCCCCACGTCAGGCGCGCGCCCTCGTGGAGACCGCCCGGCGGGAAAGCGAATTCGGACGCCGGGCCCGCCATCCACGGCTGATCCGCATGCTCGACTCGGTCGTGCTCAGCGAACCCGGCGACCCCGTTCTTGACGGATCCGTCGTTCTGGTCATGGAGCGGGCGGGGCACAGCCTGCGCCGGTTCCTCGAACAGGACGGGCCGGGGCCCACGGAGCTCGAGAAGTCCCGGCTCCTCACCGAGATCTGCGAGGGGCTGGTCCATCTGCACGGCATCAACTGGGTGCACGGCGACCTCAAGCCCGACAACGTACTGATCATGGCCGACGGTTCGGCCAGGCTCTCCGACTTCGGACTAGCCGTGGAGTTGGACGGCACCCACGGCACCCACGGCTACATGCCGCCTTTGGGCACCCTCGACTATCTGCCTCCCGAGCGCTGGAGAGCCCCGCTGGGCGAACGCGGCGTGCAGGTGCGGCCGAGCAACGACATCTGGGCTCTCGGCATCGTGATCCACCAGATGTTCGCCGACGGTACGTCACCGTTCCCCGGGGCCACACCGATGGCGCGCGGGGCAGCGGTGCAGGAGTACGGCGAGGGGCGCGCGCCGCTGCGACTGGACAACGCCGTCCCTCTGTTCTGGCGCGAGTTGGCCGCCGACTGCCTGGCCCCGACGCACGCCGAGCGCGCCGTCCACACCGCCGAGAGCCTGCTCGCTCGGATGCGGACGGCATCGGTCCCGACGGTCTCGCCGGTCCCGAGGTCCGGCGAACGGCGGAAGACGCTGTTCGGCGTCGCCGTGGCCGCCGCGTTGTGCGGGGTGGCCGCCGCCGGATGGACGTACGCCGCCGGAGGGGACAGGACCGAGGGGCGTGACGCCGCCGAACCGGCGGGCCGAATCGCCGTGTACAACGTCGTGAAGCTGTGCCGTGACCGAGCCGAGGACCGCCTTCCGGCGTGCAGCCTCGGACTCGCCGTGGATCCCGCACGCCCGTACACCGTCGAGAACGTCGTGGCGACCCGGGTGTGGCACGACGACGTACTCTCTGTCGACTGCCACCTTCCTCGAGGGACGGCGGTCACCGACGAGACCGGCATCCGCTCCGCCCGGTGGTTCCGGGTCCGCCTCCCGGACGAGGAACCGAGCAGGACGGCCTGGCTGCCCGCTGTGCGTACGCAGGACCATCCGGTGCTGCCCGAGTGTTCCTGAGACGTCACGCGGGAACCTCGTCAGCGCCGCAGTCACGGATCACACGGCCGTCGTTGTCCTTCGCCACGTCGTTCCCCCAGCGCTGGAGGTAGTACGCCGACACATAGGCACGGCCCTTCCCACCGGGCGCCACCTCGTCGAGATCGGTCAGCAGCCACCAGTGGTTGTACGAGTCGCCCACCCGCACCTCGTCACCCCACTTCTTGCACAGGACGTAGTTGGTGCCCTTGTACAGCTTGCCCTGGGGCGCGCACTGCGGCCTGCTGTCGCCGACGCAGTCGACGGCGGCGTAGCCGGTCGCGTCGGCGAAGGTGTCCACCCAGTACCTCGTGGGCTCGCCGCCACCGCCGCCACAGGCGTTGGTACTGGTCACCTGAGGGAAGGGCCCGTCCGGTGAGAGCCGGTACTCGGTCCCCTGGATCAACGGGTGGACCATCTCGTCGTTCTCGCCGTCGTTGTCCCCGTTGGTGTCGTAGAGCTGCTCGTAGTGCAGATGCGCCGAGCTCGTACCGACCAGGCCCAGCCGCCCGAGCGTGGCCCCGGAGGCGACCTGCTGCCCGAGGCGTACGTCGATGCGGTCCATGTGCAGATAGACCGTGAACCAGCCGTTGCCGTGGTTGATCTCCAAGCCGCCCGGCTCGAAGAACTGGGTGACCGTGCCGGCCGCAGAGGCGGCCACCATGGAGCCGAGGGTGTTTCCGCCCACCCGGTACATGTCGAGCTTCTTGTCATCCGGCGCATGGCCACGGTACGTCTGCAGCTGCCAGGTCTCCTCGCAGGCGAAGGGCAGTCTGAAGTCCGGTCTGGCGGCCGGTGCCGCGGGCGCTGAGCGCGCGGCCCGTGGCGCGGCGGAAGTCGCCGATGCCGTGGCTGCCAGAGCCGTCAAGACCGCCACGAGCACGACCAGAACCGAGGCCGCCCGACCCGGACCTCTCCCTCGTCGGAGCCGCACGGAACCCCACCCCTCCCTGTCACCGATCCATATGGCTGTTGCGTCGCCACGGTGCCCGATCCGGCAGGGAAAGGGACTCCCGCATGTTCCGGATGTCCTCCCGCACCGCCCCGCGGCTAGCTTCCGAACCGTCGGTTCACAGACCGCACACGCATCACAAGGGACAGGCACTGCAAGGGAGGGAGCGCTCGTGCGTCTTGGGGTGGGACTTCGGTGGCTGCTCGCCACCGCGATGTGCGCGGGTCTACTGGCCGCGGCCGTCGTGGCGATCGGCGGCAGCGACTCGGCCGCCCAGCCGCCCAAGGGGAACGCGGACGCGGCGTCCGGGCCGGGCCAGGATCCGCCCCGCAAACCGACGACGGCGGAGGTGGACGTCCTGCACCGCGCGGAACAGTTGCTGATCCGGGGCTGCATGGCTGAGAAGGGTTTCCGCTACTGGCCCGCCCCCCGACTGCCCGCACCGGACTACCGCGAATTCCCTTACGGGATCGACGACGAGACATGGGCGGCGCGGCACGGGTACGGCCGGGACATCGAGCAGCGTCTCGAACGCAACTGGAAGGACAGCGAGGGAAAGCGTTACCTCGACTCACTTCCGAAGGCGCGGTACGAGGCCTACGGCGACGCCCTCTACGGGCCGAGCGAGGGCGGCGACAGACTCAAGGCGAAGCCTCCCATGGGCGGCACGCTCAGCCACAGCAAAAAGGGCTGTGTCGCGGACTCATGGCGCAGCCTCTACGGAGACGTGCGCGCCTGGTACCGCTCGATCCAGGTGGTGAACGGTCTGCCCGGCATGCGGGTCGGCCGGGTCGCCGAGGACCCGGCGTTCCGGTCCGCGCTCGCGAAGTGGCGGGACTGTATGAAGCGACGCGGCCATGTCGCCGAGAATCCCCCGGCGCTGCGCGACATCCGTCTGCGGGACACCGGCCGGGGAGCACAGGCGAAGGACGTCAGGACTGCCGTGGACGAGGCCGAGTGCGGCCGCACGACCGGGCTCTCGGCCACGGCGAAGCGCCTGGACCGACAGTACTCGGACGTCCTGTACGGCGAGTACCGCACGGCGTACGACACGGCGCGGCGCATGCAGTTGGACGCCCTGCCCAAGGCTCGCGGTGTGGTCGGCCGGGGCTGACACCGCGTGACAGCACAACGAGGCGGCCAAGAGGGACCACGGAGCAAACCGGGACACCGGCAGCCGGCACATCGGGGCTACCGGGGCTATCGGGGCCGCGAAGGAAATCCGGCGCATCAACCAGTCACCGACATCAATGACCGACACGATCAAAGGACTGATGAGATCATGAGCAAGCTTCGTTCCGCGCTGGCCGGAGCGGCCATGGCCGCCACAGCGATCCTGGCCGTGCCCGGCATCGCCCAGGCCGACGGAGGCTGCAACACCGGCGAGTTCTGCGCCTACGCCGACGACAACGGAATGACCTACCGCAACCAGGGCAACAGCACCGACTGGCCGGACTGGATCCAGAACAAGGTCGACTGGGTCGGGAACCGGGGCACCAGCGGTTCCCCGGCACAGGTGAACATCTACTACAACGAGAACTACCGCAGCGCCTACGCCTGTCTCGGGCAGGGCCACGAATGGAACCTGCGCAACAACAGCCACACCTTCAACTGGACCGCCGGTTACACCGCTGGCCAGGGCCGGGCCGTCCACGACGACGCGGCCGCCCACAAGTGGGTCTGGACCTGCGGAAACAACACCTGATCGCAACCGGCCGTATCGGGTCGTACCAGTAGGGCGCACCGGCTCCGGCCGGTGCGTCCTACTCGCCCTACTCGCCCTACTCGCCCTACTCGTCCTGCTCGTCCTGCTCGTCCTGCTCGTTCTTCATGGTCTGACCTCGTCACGCTCGGCGATACCTTCACCCCCACACCGCCGCAGCCCTGTGGCGAGTGGGTACGGGCCAGTTGTTCCAGGCCCCACGGCATAGGAAGAGATGGGACGGCGGGCACGGTCTTCGGTTGTGGCCATGTGGACGCGACACCTACATGATCAACGAGCCCGTGCTTACCCCTGTATCCGGTCTCGCGCCAAGCAGACATGACGGACCACCACCGGGTGATCGAGCTCAAGCCGCGGCCACGCAAGGCCCTGCGCCAGGCAACCCGCAACCGGCAACCGGCAACCGGTCAGTCGGCCTTCAACAGCAGGTCGGTGAGTGCGTCCGGCATGATGACCATGCAGTCATGGCCTGCTCTCACCCGTCACATGGGTGACGATCACGGCCGCCGAGGTCACCGCGAGCAACCGGGAGGTCACCTCCTGGACTCAGCCGTACCCGCCGTATCTGGAGCAGGTGGAGTCGGGGCCCGCGGACCGCTTCCGCTACGACGCCGTCCAGTCCGAGGAGGGCGGGCGTTTCTTCCACGCGCAGAACCGCCATGTGATCATGGAGGTCCCGCCGGACTTCCCCGAGGACGCGCCCCACGACTTCGCCCGGCTGACGCTCGGTCAGCTCTCGGGCCCGCTGGCGCACGGCAACTACCTCAACATCGAACTGCGCACCCTGCCGGCCTGTGCCCACACGATGTGCTGACCCGGCATCCGACGGACCACCCGCTGAGCGGCACGTGACGCGCATTGCTTAGGCTGAGATCCGGTCACGACAACAGCGGCGCCGGGGGACACGATGCGGGAAGAGGCGGTGCGGTACCTTCGCTGTCCTCACTGTTCCGACGCGATGACGATGGCCGACGGCACGCTGCGCTGCTCCCTGAAGCACAGCTTCGACGTGGCGAAGCAGGGCTATGTGAACCTGCTGCGCGGGGCCGCCAGGTTCAGCGCGGACACCGCCGACATGGTCACGGACCGCGCGGACTTCCTCGCTGCCGGCCACTACGCCCCGATCGCCGAGTCACTGGCCGCGCTGGCGCGCGAGTCGGCACCGGTGTCCGGGGATCCCGGCTGCGTCGTCGACATCGGCGGCGGCACGGGTTACTACCACGCTCGCGTGGTGTCGGAGTTATCCGGCCGTGAGGGCATCCTGCTCGACATCTCCAAGTTCGCCGCCCGCAGGGCCGCTCGGGCGCATCCCCGTATCAGCGCGGTCGTGGCCGACGCCTGGGACAGGCTGCCGTTCGGCGACAGGTCCGCGTCGGTGGTCCTCAACGTCTTCGCGCCGCGCAACCCGGCCGAGCTACGGCGGGTCCTGCGTCGGGAAGGGGTTCTGCTGGTGGTGACGCCCCGGCCCGACCACCTGCGGGAGCTGGTCGACGCCCTCGGGCTGATGCGGGTGGACGAACAGAAGGACGAGCGGCTGGCCGACCAGTTCGCCGGGCACTTCACCGAGGTGGCCAGGCAGGGGCTGCACAGCACCATGGCGTTGGACCACAAGGCCCTGCCGCAGTTGGTGGGGATGGGCCCGAACGCCTGGCACCAGCAGGGCGGGCAGCTGGCGCAGCGCGTCTCGCTGCTGCCCGAGCCCTGCGACGTCACGCTCTCCGTCACCCTCACCGCGTACCGGCCGCTGGGGTGACCGCCCAGGGGACGGCGGCGATCGGACACGGCCGCCGGACGCCCCCGTCTCGGGTGAGCCGGGCCCGTGGGATGTGGCCCCGTCCCGGCGAGTCGGGGCTTGGCCGAGGGCGGTGATGTGCGGGAGGGCTCTCAGCCTGCGGTCGGCGCCTCGATTCCCTTAGCCGTGCCCATTCCTCGATGACGGTGCACACGGTGTCGACTCCGCGTTCGGCCGCCACGGCATGCCCGAGCCACCGGGCGCGCTCGGCCACGGCCGGGTCGGTCGCCGCCCGCAGCACGCTCGCGCCGAGCTCCCGCTGGTTCATCCGGCGCACGGGCGCCCGCCGGCCGGTCCGGCCCGGTGCAGCCGGGCCGCCCAGAAGGGATCGTCCGCGAACACCGGCACGATGACTTGGGGCACGTCCGCGCGCAGTACGTCGGCCGTGGTACCGAACCCGCCGTGGTGGATCACGGCGACCGTACGGGGAAACAGCACCAGGTCCGGTTCCTGCCTGGGTTGTTCAGGGACACGATGCCGACAGCTCCGGTCGAACGGCTGGCCGTGATGCGACTCGACGGCGATTCGTACGGGGTCACCATGGACGTACTGACGCACCTGTACGGGAAGGTGTCGCCCGGTGGGGTTCGTGATCGTCGACGACTACTGCAATCCCTGCCTGCCGACAGGCCGTGCACGATGTCCGGGACCGCTTGGGCATCGAGGACGAGATCCACCAGGTGGACCGGCAGGGTGCCTACTGGCGCCTCGGTGGCTGAGGACAGGGGCGTCATGCGCCCGTTCGGCATCGAGAGCGACTATCTGACCGCGATCCTGGCAGGCCACGCCGCCCGGGTCGCCACCGAGATGACCAGCCAGGCGGAGCGGGAGCACATGCGTTCCTCGCGTGGCCCCACATGCGTGACTCTCCAACTGCCATAGCGCGCTTGGGACGCTTCGGCCCCGAAGGAGACACCTGTGGACATCCCGCGTCGTGTCGATCACTCGATCAGGTCAATGAGGCACTCCGGAGGAAGAAAGGACAGTAGGTCAGCGTGGGGCCGGGGAAACAAGCCGAGCAACTCTGAGGTCTCCCCGAGCGACATCGCCATCACCCGCCGCCACCACACTGTCCGGCCGTTCGCCGTCGTGGTGCAGACAGCAAGCCGCATGTCAGGTCGCTTCCCGAAGGCACTGCTCCACGCCGGCACTCCCACTCCTGCTTGGTCGTCAGGCTGAGACACAGTCCACATGACGACTCTGCTGCGCAACGTCGCGCGGGTGTGACGTCTGCGGCGCCCGGCGCGCTGTGATCGGTGGACCAACGGGCACGGTTCTGTCAGGTGAAGAGGCACACCGGCTGAGGATGCCGGTCGGCCATGCGCGCCATACGCTCGGCACATGTCCGACCTCAAGTCTGCCGGCGCCGCAGCCGACGACCTTCCTGCACCGGCCGAGGGCCTGGTGCTCACGCACTTTCTCACGGTCAGCGATGTCCCTCGCTCGCGGGCGTTCTACGCCGATGTACTGGGTGGAAGGGTGGTGCTGGATGAGAACCCCTGCATCGTCAAGGTCGCCAACAGCTGGATCATCATGAACCCAGGCGGCGGGCCCACCGACGACAAACCCGATGTTGTCCTGCGCACACCGGAGGACCCCAACACCGTCTCCAGCTTCCTGAACGTACGGGTGGCGGACATCCACGACTTCTACGCCACGGCGAGCGCCAAGGGGGCCGAGTTCCTCACCCCGCCCATCGACCGCCGCGCCGAGCTGCGCTGCTATATGCGGGATCCGGACGGTTACCTCATCGAGGTAGGCCAGGCGACAGGGATGCTCAAAGGCATCCTGGCGCGCACCGGCACCGAGACCTGACGGTGCCGGTGAGCCGGTCGGCCTCGGTGTTCGTTGTTTGTCTTCACACCAAACTCAACTGCTGCCGGCGGCCCGCCAGTTACGCGGCTGTTCGCAGTTGGCCGTGGTGGACTGCTGATTCAAGCGTGTGCGCCGCGTGTGCTCGGGGCGCCAGGATGGAGTGGTGGTGCGGCTACCGTGGGCGCACGGCGTAGGTCAGGTGCGTCACCCGCGGCGACGGCTCCGAACGGACCGGCTCCAGCGCGACCTTGGACGCGTCCACGCCGTCGAACAGGCGGGTGCCTGCGCCGAGAAGCACCGGTGCCAGCGTGATCGAAAACTCGTCGACCAGGCCGGCGTTCAGGTGCTCCAGGATTGTCGCGCCGCCGCCGGCGATGCGGACGTCGCGGTCGCCGGCGGCCTCGCGGGCCTGGTCGAGGGCGTGCTCGATGCCGTCGTCGACGAAGTGGAACGTGGTGCCGCCGGGCCGCTCCCACGGGTCACGCTTGGTGTGCGTCACGACGTAGACCGGGGTGTGGAAGGGCGCCTCCTCTGGCCATGCCTGCTCGCCGAGGTCGAACATGCGCTTGCCCATGACGCTCGCGCCGGTGCGCTCGAACGTCTCCCGCGCGATGTCGTTGTCGCGGCCCTCCTCGCCGCCCTCGCCCAGCTTCAGGTTCTCCCGGAAGAACCGCAGCGGGAAGGCCCACTGCTGCAGCTCCGTCCACTGCGCCATCCAGCGCTGCACGTCCGGGTCGTCCTGCTTGTCGGGCGCGAAGAAGTCGTCAACGGGCACGGACTCGGGCGCGATGAAGCCGTCCAGCGACATCGTCACGCTGAAGAACACCTTCCCGGCCATCAGCCTTCCGCTCCCTTCCGCGCGAGGTCGGTGACGTAGGCCGCCAGGTTGCTCAGGGTCTGCCGGCCGCCCTCGATCGCGTGGTACTTCTCGACCGCCTCGTCGCGCAGTTCCGTGGTGGGGAACACCGTGCGCATCACGATGCGGGGCGCCGCACCGTCCGGCGCGAAGGTCAGGACCGACTCGAAGGCGTTCGGGTCGTCGCGGGACTCACCGTGCAGCAGCACGATCCGCTCCGGCGGGACGATCCGCAGCCAGCGGATCCACTCGGAGTAGTCGGTCCCGTCCGGCCCGTGCAGCACGAAGTCCCACTCCCCGCCCTCGAACACTCGCTCCGCGATGGCCAGTTCCTCCCGCTCGACCTGAAACGCATCGAACCCGGCTGACCGTCGGAACCGGTAACCGGACCTGCCCGATGATCTACGGCACAGACATCAGCCGCCGACCGGCACGAGTCCCCTATCGTTACTCACACACGACCCGTGACCGTGCGGAGCCCGTGCTGGTCACTGGTCACTCATCGTCCGTGGTCGTCACTGGACGGGTCCGGCCCGGCTCCGGCGGCTCGGCTCTCAGCGCCCGCGCGTACAGGACATCACCGATGAACAGGTCGTAGACGAGCACCCCGATCACGCCACCGATCAGCGGACCGACGATGGGGATCCACCAGTAGTCGCTGAAGGCACCGGCGAGAGTGCCGGGCATGGCTAGGTCCTGCCAGCCTGCTGCATAGGTGAACAGACGCGGACCGAAGTCACGGGCAGGGTTGATGGCGTAACCGGCGTTCGCACCGTACGACATACCGATGGCGGCGACGACGAATCCGATCACCAGCGGCCCGAGATTGGCCTTGACGGCCGTATTACGCAGGTCGATGACCGCCACGACGAACATGACCAGAAAGGCCGTGCCTACGATCTGGTCCACGAGCGGTCCCCAGTTGCCACCGTGGAAGTACGGGGCGGGAAAGGTTCCGAAAATCGAGAATGTGGCGAGGGTGTGCCCATTCGTCTTCGGACCCTTCACGACGTCGTCGAAGGTGTTGATCGCGTCGTGATAAACGCCGTACACGAGCGCAGCCCCGACGAACGCACCGGCCAGTTGCGAAGCCACGTAGGGAACGACTTTGACCCATGGGAACCCGCGACGCACCGCAAAGGCGAGCGTCACAGCCGGATTGATGTGAGCCCCGCTGACACCACCGGCCACATAAATAGCGAAGGTCACGGCCATTGCCCAGCCCCACGTGATGAGGAGCCAGTCGCCTGCGCCGAGGAAGAAGGTGGTGGGTCCTTCGGTGCGCCCTGATCCAGGCAGCGCCGCAACGGTCATGGCCACCACGCCGCATCCGAAAGAAATGAGGACGAATGTCCCCAGGAATTCAGAGATGCATTCGCCGAGCAGCCCTCCTCGACGCCTGAGCCGCGAAGGTTTTAGCAGGGGCGGAATCTCCACAGCCATGATGACTCCCTCAGGAACTGATCCGGCCAGTGGCGGCTCCTCCTGCCGCCGATCGGTCACCGATATACCTACCGCGTTTCCACACAGGGCCAGCCAAGGTCACCCGTCCGGACCCAAGTCGTCACGGCGGCATCTCTCCCCGCGGCGCCCGAACCCCGGCCCAGCCGCACCACCGTCACCCACCCGCGCGCCTCGGACTCAACCCACCGACCTGGCCCCCTGCGCCCCCCGCCGCTGCGCGGGCGTCACGGCACCGGCGAGCCCCTCGTGCTCGTCCGGACGCAGGCACTCGATCAGGTAGTCGCCGCTGTCGGAGGAACGGGTCACCCCGTGCGTCTCGCTGCCGAAGCCGGGGAAGTGGCGGTCGAAGGACTCCAGGGCCCTGAGGTAGCGCAGGAGCGGGCCGTCTTCCTCCCCGATGCTCTCGCCCGGCATCAGGACCGGGATGCCGGGCGGCGTCACCGTGACCATCGCCGCGGCGACACGGCCAGGTGCGTCCGTGAGGCGGATCCGTTCCGTGCCGCCGCGGACCAGGCGCTGGTAGCACCGCTGGGGCGGGGCGGCCGGCTCCGGGAGTTGTTGGAAGGCCGTGTCGAGTAGCTCGACCAGGCGGACCTCGCGCAAGTGGTCGTGCATCTCCTGGCACAGGTGGCGCACCGTCAGCCCGGCATAGCGTCGAGGGTGCTCGGCGATCAGCGCGGGCAGCACACGCTCCAGCGGGGCATCGCCGTCGTAGAGGTCCTTGAAGTCCATCAGGGCGTCCAGCAGCGTGCCCCACTTGCCCTTGGTGATGCCCATGGAGAACAGCACCAGTGTGGTGTAGCTGTCGGTCTTCTCCACGACGATGCCGCGCGTGGTCAGATAGGCGGTGAGCACCCGCGCCGGGATGCCCCAGTCGGACATCACACCGCTCGCGCCGAGCCCCGGGCAGGTCAGGGTGACCTTGATCGGGTCGAGCATGCAGTAGCCGTCGGTCAGACCGGGAAAGCCGTGCCAGTCCGCGTCGGGTGCGAGGTGCCAGCAGGACGGCTCGGTCCGCAGCAGGTCCGCCGGAGCCTCGTCGAACGGAATCCGCGCCCCGCTCGCGGGGTCAGTCACCTCCCCCGGCTGCCACACCCCGAAGAACCAAGGAGGCCGGTCCCCGGCGGCCTCGATCCGCCGCCCGATCCGCACCATCTCCTGGCGGAACCGGACCGCCTCCGTCACCGCTTCGTCGACCAGCCACTGTCCCTGCGGGCCGTCCATCATCGCCGCGGCCACGTCCAGCGAGGCGATCATCGGATAGAGCGGCGACGTCGTGCCGTGCATCATCAGTGCCTCGTTGAACCGGTCGTGCTCCACCGGCGCCCGCGGCGCGGACCGGACGTGCACCATGGCGCCCTGCGACAACGCCGCCAGCAGCTTGTGGGTGGACTGGGTCGCGAAGATGGTCGGCCGGCCGGGGCAGGGGAAGGCCTCCTCGTCCACCGCCATGCCGTAGCGCCCCGCGTAGAGCGGGTGGAAGCGGGCGTACGCGAACCACGCCTCGTCGAAGTGCAGCCGAGGCGTGCTCGCCGCGAAGGCCCGGGCCGCCGTCACCGCGTCGTAACACAGTCCGTCGTACGTGGAGTTGGTGAACACCGCGTACGGGGCACGCGACGACACCGCGTCCCTCGCGAGGGGGCTCTGCGCGATCCGCGCCGCCACCGAGTCCGCCGCGATCTCGGCCGGCGGCAGCGGTCCGGCGAGGCCGTAGCCGTTGCGGGTGGGGACCAGGTACACCGGCCGGGCGCCGGAGACGACCAGGCCGTGCAGGACCGACTTGTGGCAGTTGCGGTCCACCAGCGCGATCTCGTCGCGGGTCACGCTGAAGTGGCCGACCAGACGGTTGCAGGTGGAATCGCCGTGCAGCACGAAGTACGTGCGGTCGGAGCCGAAGACCCGCGCGGCGTTACGCTCCGCCTCGCCGATCGGCCCGGTGTGCTCGAACAGCGAGCCGAGTTCCTCCACCGAGATCGACAGGTCACTGCGCAGCAGCCGCTCCCCGAAGTAGTCGTGGAACGCCCGGCCCACCGGCGACTTGAGGAAGGCGACACCGCCGGAGTGCGCCGGGGTATGCCATGAGTACTCGTGCGCGTCGTCGAAGCGCCGCAGCGCCTTGAAGAACGGCGGGAGCAGGGCGTCCTGATAGGCGCGCGCGGCAGTGGTGATCCGCCCCGCGATGAACGCCGGCGTGTCCTCCAGCGGCCACACATAGCCCACCACCGACTGCGACACCCACAGCGGCAGTTCACACAGCCCCTCGTCCGCCATGACCAGGAACACCGGCAACTGGTGGAACCGGCGCCCGATCCGGCGCAGCACCGTCGCGCCGCCCGGCCCGTCCTCAGCTCCGGGCGGAAGGTCCCAGGCAACCACCGCGGCGGCCAGACCGGCCTCCGTCCTGAGCACCGCCTCGGCGTCAAGGACACTCCCCACCCACTGGACCTGTAAGCCACGCGCCCGGATCCCCTCGGCGATGCGCGCCAACTGCCCCGCGCCGGCGCCCCCGTCCTGCGGATGCTCCGCCACCGCCACCAGAACCGTGCCGTCCGCCATGCCGTCCCCCTTCCCCGGTCACCTGCGCCACCCCATCCAGTGTTCGCGGACATGGCACGCATGATCGGCCGACGTCGGCCAAACCACCCCATCGACGTACAGCACGGACCGCCCCTTGACGCGTCGACGCCCGCCCGTCGGGCATCCCGTCGGGATTCCCGATCGGCACCCGGCGCATCGCGACAGTGCAGACCCTGCTCGCGCAGCTCGACGCCGGGGTGCTGCGTCCCGCAGCGAGGCGACAGCGGCGTCCTCTTGCTCGTGGCTCTGCGCGACCTGGTACCAGTCCAGCATCGTGGTCACGCCGGAGTGCAGGGCCCATGCGGCCGCACAGCCTGTCCACAGTCTGCTGAGGAAGAGTCGAGGGATGACTGGCACCTCTCTGGCACGCGAAGGCACTGTTCGTGTGCTGATCGTCGACGACGAGCCCGAACTCACCGAGTTGTTGTCCGCGGCCGTCACCGAGGCAGGGTGGCGGCCGTTCACGGCGGAGGACGGCCAGGGGGCGCTGCGGCTGGCGCGTGGTTGCGCCCCGCACGTCGTTGTCCTGGACGGGATGCTGCCGGACGTGGACGGGGTTGAGGTACTGCGTAGTCTGCGGCGCGAGAACGCGCGGCTTCCCGTGCTCATGCTCACCGCCCGCGACGCCCTGGAACACCGGATCGACGGGCTGTCCTCGGGCGCCGACGACTACGTGACCAAGCCGTTCTCCCTTGAGGAGGTCATGCTGCGGCTGCGCGGGCTGCTACGGCGTACCGGTGTCGGCGAAGCTGAGCATGAAGGTTCCGTACGTGTGCTGGGTGACCTCGTGCTGGCGGAGAGAACCCGTGAAGTGCAGCGCGGCGGAACGCCGATCCCGTTGACCGCCAAGGAGTTCGATCTGCTCCGGTTCCTGCTGAGCCACCCGCACCAGGTGCTCAGCAAGGGGCAGATCCTCGACCACGTGTGGAACGCGTCGTTCGACGGCGGAGGGAATCTGGTGGAGGTCTACGTCTACGGCCTGCGTGCGAAGATCGACAAGGGACGGGCTCCGATGATCCACACCGTCCGTGGGGTGGGGTATGCGATCCGGGCCGCTGAAGACTGAGACGAAGACCGAGAGGGGGGAGCGCCGTGCCCGTGTGCGGGGGCGCTCGTTGCGGGCCCGTCTGGTGCTCTTCTTCTGTGTGACCCTGGTCGTGGTGTGCGCGGCCATGGCGCTGACCACCGTGTTCGTCCAGCGCGTCTATCTGATCGGGGATCTGGACCAGCGGGTCACCGACGCCGCCGAGCGCAGCCAGGGCGGGCTCCAGCGCCGGACGGGCGGAGCAAGCGATCTGGGCTTCCTCAACGAGCGTGGGCAGCCTGCCGGAACGCTTGCCGCACGCTTCGACGACAGCGGTGCCGTCCTCGCCGCCGAGGTGGTGACCGAGGACGGACACCAGCAGGTCCTCACCGCCACCCAGCGCGCCGCGCTGGACGGACTCGCCGCGGACGGGTCGCTGCACACACGCGCGATCCCCGGCCTGGGTACCTACCGGCTGACCGCGATCGGCGATGACGGGGTCCCCGTCCTGGCCGGGCTGCCCATGGGCAACGTGCAGCGCATGATCAACGGTCTGGTCGTGGCCGAGTCCGTGATCGCCGCCGTCGGGCTCATCGGCGCGGCCTGTGTCTCGGCCGTGGTCGTACGGCGCAGACTGCGCCCGCTCGGCCGGGTTGCCGCCACCGCCGCCGAGGTCTCGCGTACGCCGCTGAACCGCGGCGAGATCACCGGTCTCACCCGCGTCCCCTCATCCTTCACCGACTCCGGAACCGAGGTGGGCCAGGTCGGCATCGCGCTCAACCGCCTCATCGACCACGTCGAATCGTCTCTCTCAGAACGCCAGCGGACCGAGGAACGCATGCGCCGCTTCCTCGCCGACGCCAGCCACGAACTGCGCACACCACTCGCCTCGATCGCCGGCTACGCCGAAATCATGGACCGGGGCACCCTCACGATCGAACCGGCGCTGGCCTGGCGCCGTGTCTCCGCCCAGTCGGCCCGGATGACCGGACTCGTCGAGGACCTGCTGCTGCTCGCCCGCCTCGACGAGGGCAGGCCGCTGCAGTCGGCCGAGGTGAACGTGGCCACCCTGGTCGCCGAGGCCGTGTGGGACGCGCAAGCCGCGAGCAGCGGCCACGAGTGGCAGCTCTCGCTCCGCCTCGACGTACCCACCCCGGTCGTCGGCGACGCGTCCCGCCTCCACCAGGTGGTGGCCAACCTGCTGGCCAACGCCCGTGTACACACACCCGTGGGCACGAAGATCACCGTCATCGTGGAGACCACGGGCACGCACTGCGTCATCCGGGTCCGCGACGACGGCCCCGGCATCCCGCCCGACCTCCTGCCCTCGGTCTTCGAACGCTTCACCCGGGCCGACGCCTCCCGGTCCCGCGCCTCCGGCCAGGACGGCGGCGCTGGCCTTGGCCTGGCCATCGCCGCAGCCATCACACAGGCGCACGGGGGCCGGCTCGACGTGGAGAGCGAGCCGGGGAGAACGGAGTTCTCGATCACGCTCCCCACGATCGCGCACTGAGCCGGCACCCCGCACAGGCTCGGTCGCCCAGCACGGGCTCAGCGCCCAGCATGTAGCCCCCTCACACTGCCGCGAACTCTAAGCGCCTCCACAGACACACAGGTCAGCCCCTCCCTGTGTCCTCCCCCGCGTGCCGATTCCACGGGCGGACCGCCTCCGCTTCAGTTCGGCCTCAGTTCGCTGCCCCAGAGTGATCACCGGGCGGCCGTCCAGCGTGGATGTGCCCAGGACGAAGGGAAGCAGCGACGATGAGCGAGCTCGACACCGGTGAGCCGACGGCCCACGAGCCACAGTCCGAAACCGGCAGCCGTGCACACGCGAGCCGCCGCAACTTCATGCGCAAGGTCTTCTTCGCCAGCGGCGCCACCGCCGTCGCGACCATGGGCGGTGCCGGAGCCTGGGCCGCGATGGCCGACGACGCCACCCCTGCTGCCGACGCGTCCGCAAGCCCGAGCGCAGCCCCGAGCGGTGCTCCCAGCGGCGGCCCGGGCGGCGGCACCGGCGGCCCCGGCAACCAGTCGATCACCGAGGACTTCTTCGGCCTGACCACCGATGGCAAGCGCGTCGACGACCTGTTCACGATCCACTCCACGGGTGTGAGGACCGCCCCGGTGATCGCCGCCGCCAACGCCTTCCTGGACGGGCTCAGCGACGACCAGAAGACCTCGGCGCAGTTCACGGTCCACTCCACCGAGTGGCGGCTGTGGAGCAATATCGACTCCTACGAACGTCAGGGCGTCTCCCTCGCCGACCTGAGCGATGACCAGAAGGCCCTGGGCACCGCCCTCCTGGAGTCGGCCCTCAGCGCCGACGGCCTGAAGACCACCGAGAAGATCCGAAAGATCAACCAGGCGGCCGGCGAGGCGATCAACAACACCACCGCCTTCAACGAGGACGCCTACTACTGGACCCTCATGGGCACCCCGTCGGCGACCGAGCCCTGGGGCTTCCAGTTCGACGGCCACCACCTCGTCGTCAACTACTTCGTCCTCGGCAGCCAGGTCGTCATGAGCCCCTGCTTCTGGGGTTCGGAACCGACCTCCATGGAGATCGACGGCGAGACGGTGACCGTCTGCCACGAGGAGGTCGTGGCGTCCCTCGCCTTCATCAGCTCCCTCACCGAGGCACAGCAGGCGGTCGCGATCGAGTCCTCGAGCAAGTCCAACGAGTCGATGAAGGCGGGCGCGTTCTCCGACAACACGGTCCAGGAGTACACCGGCATCCGGGGCAACGCCCTGACCGCCGCCCAGAAGACCAAGCTCCTCGACATCGTGCGGGCGTTCGTCGGCCGCGCCAAGGCCGACGTGGCGAAGGTGAAGCTGGCCGAGGTCCGCAAACACCTGGGCGACACGTACGTCACCTGGGCCGGCGGAACCGGCGACGACGACGCCTTCTACGTCCGGGTGCACAGCCCGGTGGTGTGGATCGAGGTGGACTGCCAGGCACCGGGACCGCTCGCCGGCGCGTACGGCGCCACGCAGGGCAGTGGTCCGACCCAGAAGCACGTCCATTCCATCATCCGCACCCCCAACGGCAACGACTACGGAAAGGAGCTCCTCAGGCAGCACTACCTGACGTCACCGCACCACCAGTGACGCGGATGACGTAAGAACCGGTTGATTTCCTGTCATCGTAAGGGCCGCACCCACACGGGCGCGGCCCTTACGCCTCTCCGAAGCAGACGTCAGTCGGACACCGACACCGCCCTGCACTGGACTGGACTGGACTGGACGGGTGTGGAACGGCCCGGCACGGGCGGTGGAGAAAACGGTGGCGGCCCACAGCCGCTGCAGGGCGGAAGCCGGCCCCGAGCGGCAGACACTGACCCGCCGAACACACCATCTGCGTGAGGGCCTGAGCCTATGAGCCTACGAGCCGTCGAAGCCGTCTCTGACAACCTGCCGGGCCAATGAGGTGCGCGCGCCCTCCAGCTCGGCGGTGATCCGGCGCGCCTGGTCGTCATCCGCCACCACCGACGCGGTCACGTACACACCACCGAGCAGGAGCTGACGTCGCAGATGGGTCGGCGGGTGGGTCGAGTCCACGCTGTGCCCCCGGCGCGCGCCGACGCGACGCTGACGCTCGTACTCGTGGTCCGGAATCGACGACACATGATCGGCGAGCGCCTCCCACAGCCCCTCAGCCGGGTTGTTCTTCATGCTCTCTTCGCCGCTGCTCCGGCCACGGCTCACCGGGCCGCCACGCCGCCCCAGCCGACGGTGGTTGACCTCCCGTCGCAGCGTGGTGGCGACCGACTCGACGACGAGGAGCTTGTCCATCAGCTCGACCGCGGCCTCGGTGGAGCCGGCTCTGGCGGCCATCGAGTCGGCGAGGTACTCGCAACGCTGTGCGGCACGCACTGTCAGCTGGTCGAGCAGTATCAAGATCCCCTGGACCACCGAGCGGGGCACGACGTACACACAATTGATCAACATCTCGACCAGGCTGGGGTTCGCGATCGGATCGACGTAGAAGCGCCACGTGGTCAGCGACCGGTACGCGGTTCCCACCACCAGACCGCGGCGCGTGTCGCCGTTGCTGTAGTGCCCGAGTTCATGGCCCAGCAGGGCGATCCGCTGCTGCGGGGTCAGGATCTCCCACAGAGGCAGTCCCAGAGTCAGCAGACGTCCCCGCACTCCGTAGGGCATCACGCTCGCGTTCACCTCGGCGTTGACGGCGACGACGTCCACGCCTCCGGTCCCCACCACACGGGCGACCTCGTCGATCAGCCCGTACAACTCAGGGGCGTCGGCCCGCAGGACCCTACCGTCCTCAGGCAGCCGGGACAGCCTCGGCCGCAGTGTCCACGCCAGGGCCAGCAGGAACAGGCCGAGCACCATGCCTGCGCCCATCCAGCCGCTCGCGACGAGCCAGATCCCCCCTGCGGCGAGGACGACGGTCATGCCATGGACCACCACCGCGATCCCGAACGCCACGACGCCGGCCACATCCTGTCCGGCACGCCGCTCCTGACCAGCGCTCATCTCGGCGAGCAGCTGTTCCCCGTGACGACGGGCCAGGGCGCGGCGCAGCGTCTCCAGCCGCCCCTCGTCCTCCTCGCTCAGCGAAGGATCCACGTTCCAGTCACAGGCCGAGCACCACGTGGTGAATCGGCTGTCCACGCGGATCTCCGCCCCGCACTCCGGGCACGGCTGGACCGTCTCCTCGACATCGGTACGCACGACGGCGCCCTCCCCTCCCCACAGCCCCTCCCCAGAGGCTGCCTGTCCGTGAAAGGGCGCAGTTGATCACATCGCCGCCCTCCGCGTAAAGCCGCTGGGTCGCCGATGCGCCGGCCACGACCGAACTCTTTGGAGAAGCACGGGGAATCGCCCGTCGCGCCGCGGCCGGTCGACGGGCTCGCCTGGGAAACCGGCGTGCCAGGGTCGTTGTCAGTGGTGGGGTGCAGGATGACGGGCATGACATCACCTGCTGCAGAGATCGTGGATGCCGCCGCCTACGCGCAGGCGGTCGAGGACGCGGTGAAGGCGTCGGCCGCCTACTACGCGGGCGGTACGTCGACGCTGGACGACGACACCTACGACCGGCTGGTGCGTGGCATCGCGGTGTGGGAGGCCGAGCACCCCGATCAGGTGCTGGCCGACTCCCCCACCGGGAAGGTCGCCGGCGGGGCCGTGGAAGGCGATGTTCCGCACACGGTGGCGATGCTGAGCCTGGACAACGTGTTCTCGCCGGAGGAGTTCACCGCCTGGACAGCGTCGCTGGCCCGGCGGATCGGCCGCGAGGTGGAGCGGTTCAGTGTCGAGCCGAAGCTGGACGGCCTGGCGATAGCCGTCCGTTACACCCGCGGCCGCCTGAGCCGGTTGATCACGCGCGGCGACGGGACGGCCGGGGAGGACGTCTCGCACGCCATCGGCACGATCGAGGGTCTGCCGCAGAATCTGGCGGAGCCGGTCACGGTGGAGGTGCGCGGTGAAGTCCTGATGACCACCGCCCAGTTCGAGCACGCCAACGAGGTACGTACCGCGCATGGCGGGCAGCCGTTCGCCAACCCGCGCAACGCCGCCGCCGGCACCCTGCGGGCAAAAGACCGTGCCTACACCGTGCCGATGACGTTCTTCGGCTACGGCCTGCTACCCCTTGCCGACACCGAGGCCTCCCTGGCCGAGCGGATGGGCGAGCTGTCGCACAGCGACCTCATGGCGCAGGTCGCCGCATACGGGGTGAACACCACCGCCTCGACCGACGTGCCCGGCGTCACCGCCGACACGGCCGAGCAGGTCCTGGCGCGAGTGAAGGAGGTCGCCGCGCTGCGGGCGGCGTTGCCGTTCGGGATCGACGGGATCGTCATCAAGGCCGACCTGGCCGCCGACCAGCAGGCCGCCGGATCGGGATCGCGCGCACCGCGCTGGGCGATCGCCTACAAGCTGCCGGCCGTCGAGAAGATCACCCGGCTGCTGGAGGTGGAGTGGAACGTGGGCCGCACCGGCATCATCGCGCCCCGGGGTGTGCTGGAGCCGGTCGAGATCGACGGCGCCACCATCACCTACGCCACCCTCCACAACCCGTCCGACATCACCCGCCGCGACCTGCGCCTGGGCGACCACGTCATGGTCCACCGCGCCGGCGACGTCATCCCCCGCATCGAAGCCCCGGTCGCCCACCTGCGCACCGGCGACGAACAGCCCATCGCCTTCCCCGAGGCATGCCCACGCTGCGGTGCCGGCATCGACACCGGCGAACAGCGCTGGCGCTGCGAGAACGGCCGCAACTGCCACCTCGTCGCTTCCCTCACCTATGCCGCCGGCCGCGACCAGCTCGACATCGAGGGCCTGGGCCACACCCGCGTCGTCCAGCTCGTCGAAGCCGACCTCGTCGCCGACCTCGCCGACCTGTTCGCCCTCACCCGCGACCAGCTCCTCGGCCTGGAGCGGATGGGCGAGACCAGCACCGATAACCTCCTCGCCGCGATCACGGCGGCCAAGGACCAGCCGCTGTCACGGGTGCTGTGCGCGCTCGGGATCCGCGGCACCGGCCGCTCGATGTCCCGCCGTATCGCCCGGCACTTCGCCACCATGGAAACCATCCGCGCCGCCGACGCCGAAACGATGCAGCAGGTCGAAGGCATCGGTACCGAGAAGGCCCCGTCCATCGTCGCCGAACTCGCCGAACTCGCCCCGCTCATCGACAAACTCGTCACGGCCGGGGTGAACATGACCGAACCCGGTGCCGTCCCGCCCTCCCCCACGGCCGGCGACACCGCGGACAGCGAGAGTCCGGAGGCCGCGGAGGGGGCGGTGACGCCGTTGGCCGGAATGACGGTCGTGGTCACCGGCGCGATGACCGGCCCGCTGGAGAAGCTCAGCCGTAACCAGATGAACGAACTCATCGAACGCGCCGGCGGCCGCTCCTCCTCCAGCGTCTCCAAGAAGACCACCCTGGTCGTCGCCGGGGAAGGCGCCGGATCCAAGCGCGCCAAGGCCGAAACCCTCGGCATCCGCCTGACCACCCCCGACGACTTCGCCACCCTCATCGCCGACTTCGTCGACTGAGCCCTCGTCTTCGGCTGCCTGCTTCGCCTCGTCGGCGACAGCAACGGCGCCGCTTCTGGTGGCGCTTCGCAGCCGACGCCAAACTCGGCGTCGTCTCCCTCCCCCCGATCAGGCCGGACATGACGAAGCCCCGGCTGGACGGGGGAGACCAGCCGGGGCAGAACGAGGTGACGTGCGGAGGGCGGTCGCCTCGCGGCGATGGGCTTCATGGGGCTTCAGCCGGACGATCGTCCCCATGAGCAATAGGTGAGGCCCGGGGACACTGTCCCCTCCGCAGTCACGTACGAGTCAACGGGGAACCAGGCGCGGTTGTTCCACCCGGGCAGCCGCGCACGGTGTGAACTACGGCACGGCCGGGGGTAGTTTCGACCCCCGAACCGAGTAGAGGGCGCGGCCGACCTTGATGTCGACGGCACGCCCCTCCGTCGTGGCCCTCAGGCCTTCGCGGCCCCTCGCGTCGGGCTTTACGCACCGAGATGAAGTTCTTTGGCTGAATCCGGGACGCAAGTCCGATTCCGTACACGTTCTCCCTCTCGAATGTCGGTGCGTGATCCGCCAGGTCACGAGCTCCGCACAGTTTGAGGAGAACCACCGTGTCCCGACACCCCCTCCCTCCCATCGCGGCTGCTGCTGCCGCGCTCGCCGCCGTCGGCGGTCTGACCACCATGACCGCCGGCCCCGCCTCGGCCTCCCCCGCGCCCCGCTCCCGGCACGTCCTGCTGCTCTCGGTCGACGGCCTGCACCAGTCCGACCTGGCCTGGTACGTGGCACAGCACCCCCGTTCCACGCTCGCCCGCCTGGCCGGGGATGGTGTGGAGTACACGCACGCGAGAACCACCGTTCCCTCCGACTCCTTCCCCGGCATGGTGGGCCAGCTGACCGGCGGAGACCCGGGCGTCACGGGCGTGTACTACGACGACACCTACAGCAACGCCCTGCTCCCGGCCGGTACCACCAGTTGCGCAGGCGTCGAGCCGGGCGCCGAGGTCGACCTCACCGAGGACCTCGACAAGAACCAGAACTCCCTCGACGCGGGCCAGGGCCTTCCTGACCTGCCCGGCAGCATCCTGAGCATGACCGGCGACGCCGCAGGCCTCATCAACCCGGCGAAGCTGCCCGTCGACCCGAAGACCTGCAAGCCGGTCTACCCGCACTCCTACCTCAAGGTGAACACGGTCTTCAACGTCGCCCGTGAGGCCGGGCTGCGCACCGCGTGGTCGGACAAGCACGTCGCCTACGACATCCTCACCGGGCCATCCGGCAACGGCATCCAGGACTTGTTCGCCCCGGAGATCAACAGCCAGGCCATCGGCTACCCGGCCGGCGAGGACTGGACGAAGGACAACGCCGCGACCGAGCAGTACGACGCGTACAAGGTGAAGGCCGTCCTCAACGAGATCGACGGATACGACCACAGCGGCTCCCACAAGACCGGCGTCCCGGCGGTCTTCGGGATGAACTTCCAGTCCGTGTCGACGGCCCAGAAGCTGCCCGTCTCCAACGGCCTGACGGGCGGTTACGCCACGCCCGGCATACCCGGACCACTGCTGGCGAAGAACCTCGACTTCGTCGACCAGGAGGTCGGGGCGTTCCTCGATGAGATCCACAAGCGGGGCCTCGACGACAGCACGACCGTCATCCTGTCCTCCAAGCACGGCCAGTCGCCCACCGACCCCAAGTCGCTGACCCGCATCGATGACGGGCCACTGCTCGACGGCCTCAACGCCGCCTGGAAGACCGCCCACCCTGGCGCCGGTGACCTGGTCGCCCACGCCGTGGACGACGACGCCATGCTGCTGTGGCTCAACGACCGTTCCCAGGCCGCCGTCAAGTTCGCCAAAACCTCCTGCTCGCCCAGTCCGGCAACGGCAACGGCAACGACGGAGCCGCCAAGCCGTTCACGGCGAGCGGCCTGAAGACCGTGTACGCCGGTGCAGATGCCGCCCGGTACTTCCACGCCCGGCCGGGCGACCCGCGCGTGCCTGACGTGTTCGGCATCAGCCAGTACGGCGTGGTCTACACCGGCGGCAAGAGCAAGATCGCCGAGCATGGCGGAGCACACGCCGACGACCTCGACGTGCCGCTCGTCATCCACGGCGCCGCCACCCCGCACGACGTGCGCGTCAACACTCCGGTGCGGACCACGCAAATCGCACCGACGATGCTGCGGCTTCTCGGCCTGAACCCGCGGGACCTGGACGCGGTGCGCATCGAGCACACCCGGTCGCTGCCGGTGCGCTGACCGCCCCCTGGGCCGCCACGCCGACGGAACGCCTCCGCCGGCCCGCTGCCGCCCGGGCGGTGGCAGTCCCGTGCGCGCCCCCGCCCGGGCCACTCGGCCGCGACTCGCTTCTACAGCCCGTACCCTCACCGACCCTCGTGCCGCGGGCGCGGGAAGAGCGCGGCCGTGACCAGCCGTGATGCGCCTACAGCAGTGTCACCAACTGGTACGGAACCATGTAGAGCCCGATGGCCAGGATGGGAAGTCCGAACACCACAACTCCGAGGGTTCTCAGGACGAGGGCCGACACACGGAGCTGAGCGAGAGCCCGCTGCGGGCGCTGAGGATCATAGGTGACCTCGATGCGCTGCGGCCGACCATCGAGCCGCTTGGCAGCGTAGTCGGCGAGGATCTCCCGGGAGACTCCTTCCTGGTCGATGAACCGGAAGTACTGCTTCCTGCGCGCGGAGCGCTCGAAGACCGCCACAACCCTCACGCCCCGATCGCGCAGCACCCATCGGTCGCGCAACGCCACGGCCGCGGTTCCGACGATCATCAGGCCGAGGGCGAGGGGCATCACTCCCAGACCCCACAACATCGCCGGGGCAGAGCCCCCCGCCACCGCCAGCACCACCAGCCCTGTGGCATAGACCGCGAGAAAGGCACATGCCACGGCGCGAGCCCGTGGGTCCCCACGCCTGGAGGCCGGCTCCGCCGGAAACACCTCCACCAACTCCGCACCCCCAGCGGCGGCCCGCCCCGCACGCTCCGGCAGAGCACCGTTGACCGCCTCGACAATGCGGCCCGCACCAGAGGCGTCCCGACCTGTGATGGCGAACACCGGGCCCGGCACCCCACCGGAACCTCGCACGACTATCTCGACCGACCGCCGCGAGGCTCCCGTCACCCGCGCCTGCACGATCGCCTCGAGCGGTATCCGTCGGCGAACACCGTCCCGGTCCAGCCACACCGTGCTGCCTTGCAGCCAGATACGGCCGTCGGCCCCACGCAGCGTGAGCGACGGCAGCAGGGAGGGCTCGGACGAACGGGTCATTGGCTCCCTCTTCCGGACGGCGACAGCGGTCGGTGGTCGCCGCCCACCCTTACACAACAGACTCAAACACGACATCACGTTCTCCCAGCCAGGACATCCGTTTCACAGGTACTGCTGGAGCCAGTACAGGAGCAGTGCGGCCATTCCGGTGCCAAGCCCGTAAGCCAGGCCGCGCAGCAGGGAAAAGGCGGCGGCCTCGCGCAGGCGACGCTTACGGCGCGATTCCGTAGCCGGGACGGTGGTTCGGGGTCTACGCGTCATGGCGAGTTCGTCCTTCAGGGGCGTGATGGAGAGCCTGCCGGCCGCCATTGGCCCGGGAACCGGGACTGCGGGCGGGCTTTTCGTCTGTGGGGTCAGTGGGATCGAGCGCAGTCCTGCAGGCGCCGGGCGAGACCGGCGTCGGGTCGGCAGACGAGGCGGTCGTCGGCGTCATCGCGGGTGGCCAGCCGACGCACTTCGGCATCCAGGATTGGTGTGACGGGGGCCGGCGGCCGGTGACGTCGCGTGTAGGCGGCGAAGTTGGCGACCGCGGTGACGAACGCCTCCTCCACGTCAGGGTCGTCGTCCAGGTCGACCACGTTCAGCAGGATGTCGCGCCAGTGTTCGGCCTCCGCGGTCTCGCCACGGCCGTGGTGCAGCAGATGAAGGCAAAAGGCGCTGGCGCTGTTACCGGCACCGGCGGCGAACCGCCACCAGAACTGGGCGCTTTCGGGATGGTCGGCCACATAGAGCATGCAGGCGAAGATGTGCGCGCCGTCCAGGTCGACTTCCTGGGTGTCCTGATCGCGCGTCAGCAGTTTGTAGGGCGGCTCCCCGATCGCCACGGCGAGCCGCTCGACGTGGGTGGCGGCTCCGGGCTGGTCCAGGCTCCAGCTGACGAACTCTTCGAGATCGCGCAAGGCGCGGGAGACGGACGGCACGGTGTCCGTCACGGGGATATAGCCGGCGTCGCGGGCCAGACGGTGGAGCCCGGCGACGACGTCGAAAGCGGGCCGCTGGGCGCGCAGGCGCCGCCCGGCCGCGGCCAGCACCTGTTCGGTGTGCGACGGAGATCCCTTCGTTGCACTCATGTCACCTGCTCCTTCGGATTCGAGCGGGCATGGCCTGTTCCAGGAACTCTTTGGCTTTCCGGCTGTGGTAGTCGACGGTGCTGGCCGTCACGCCCAGATACCAGGCGATGTCGCCGGTGGGGCAGCCGCACAGATAGCGCAGAACCGTGACGTCGAACTGCCGCGGCGGCAGTGCGCACAGGGCGCGCGCCACATCGCTGTCCTCGGTCAGTTCGGCGAGGTTGTCCCGGTAGCTCGTCAGCTTCTCGGAGATGACGGTGCGCCGCAGGATCGCCCAGGTCTGCTGATGGACGTTACCGGCGGCCAGGAACGCCGGCCAGTGCGCGAGGATCTCGAAGAAAGCCCGGTGGACGGCGGCCTCGGCGATCTGCCGGTCCTTGAGGACGGCTCGCGCGAACCGGTGGTAGTCCTCCTGGTTCTTCACATAGAGTGCCTCGAATTCCAGTGGGAACGGAAGCACCGCGGTGACCACCACTGGACTGCCGCTGGATTCCGCACGGGCATCGTCGGTCATGAATCCTCTTCGTTGAGGCAGATACGAACGGCTCCGCGATACGAACGGACGTACCAGCAGTGCCTTCTGACGAGGCCTATGCAACCCGGCCGAACAGGCGAACACGCATGGGTGGGCGAGAGAAAATCACACAGGGGCACTTGAATATTGCACTAAGTGATCACCTACCGGCTGGTAACGCACAGTGAGCAGCGGTTTCCCTGTGGGCGCCAAGTGGCGGACTATGCCTCTTGAGATCCGACTGTGTTGCAGTTCACTCACGGAACCAGCGAATCCGCTCGAACTGCCCTCACTCGAGAGAGCAAAGCTCTCCTGCGTTCGCACATGCAGGCAGGCGCGGACACGCGGCGGTGGACCGTGAGCTGCGCATCCCGCGCTCGTGGACGTGCGACCCGGACCGCTGCCGGGCCGCCGGCCTGCGCGAGGGGCACCGTCTTTCGCGGGGAAGTACCGCGCCGATGCCCTGGCCGCGAAGGTGCCGAAGAAGGTCTGGCAGAAGCTGTCGGCACGGGTCGGCGCCAAGAGGCACGCTCTACGACTGGGCCGTCGTCGCCCTGGCCGGCCCCCGGCCCGGGTCGAGACGGCGGGTGGAGGAGACCTTACGGGCCGGAAAGGCGCGCTATGGCGGTATTGAAGTGTGGTGAGGCCGGTGGTGGTGCACACTTCTTCGCCGTGGAGATCATGGAGGGCGAGCTGCGGCGACTTCGGTCCGGCCTTGGGGCTGAGGACGGCCAGCAGCAGCCGTTCCTCGTCCAGGTCCGGTTTACCGCCGAGGATCCCGCCCAGGTCATTCCGAATGCGCGGGTGGTGCTGACGCGCGTGGTCGAGCGGATGGGCCTCTGGCGTCTGATGCTTCGAACTTTTCGTAGTCGACGTCCTCTGCGCGAAGTCGGGATCGTGATTACTTTGATGGGATCTGCTGTGAACCCGTCAGAGGTGGACGATGAAACCGAGGGTCCTGGTCAACGAGGTGAGGGGCGAGGGGCCGCCGGTGGTCCTGGTGCCTGGCGGGCTCACCGGATGGGTGTCGTGGACGCCGCTCGCGGACGCCTTGTCGGCGAAACGACGGACCGTCAGGGTGCAGCCGATCCACAATGAGCTCGGCTCGGCCGGCGAGCGCGGGGACGCCGGGTACACCGCGGCGATCGAACGTGAATCGCTGCTCATGACGCTGGACGCCCTCGGGGTCGAGACGGCCGACTTCACGGGGTGGTCCGCCGGTGGGCGGGCCCTCGTCGAGTTCGCCCTGGCCCATCCGGAGCGGGTGAGGACGCTGACGCTCGTGGAGCCCGCGGCGTACTGGGTCCTCGACGGCCTCGGCGAGTCCGCGCCCGAGGTCGCCCGATTGAACCAGTTCCTGCATGCACTGGCCGGACAGGACGTGAGCGAGGATGACCTGGCCGCGTTCCTCGAACTCGCCGGTCTCACGCCGTCGAGGGACCGGGCCCGCGACCACCCCGCCTGGCCGCGCTGGGTCCCGCACCGGATGGCCCTGTCCTGGAGCTCGGAGCAGGCCGACCGGCCCAACCGCGACGTCGCCGAACTCGCCGACATCCGGTGCCCTGTCCTCCTGGTCCACGGCTCGGCGACCACCGACTGGATCAAGCGGGTCGTCGCCGTCCTCGACGAACGGCTGCCCGATACCCGGGTTCTCGAACTGCCCGGCGACCACGCCTGCCACCTCGAGAACCCGGACGCATTCCTCGCTGCGTTGGAGCGGCACCTGGCTCAGTGAGCCGAGGTCGAACGCCGGCACGGCGCGGAGGAGCACTTCAGCCACCTACAAACTCTCGCTCTGGGCGGGTTCGAGGGCTTGCCGCAGGATCTGGACTTCGACGCGGTGCCGCTGCTTGAGCTCGGCGAGCTGGGCGGTGAGGGTGCGGACGACACTGCTGAGCGCGTCGTCGGACGGCGGTGCGGTCGGACGGGGCGGGTGGTTTTGCTGCTGGGCTCGGGTAGAAAGGTGACGCCCATGCTTGTGGCCCTCCGGTGGGGAACCGGGGAGAAGGACCATGTCCTGCCTTAGGGGGAAAAATGAGGGGAAGCGCGAAGCGGAGCGCCACCAGACGTGTGCGGGCCGCCTTAAGCGCCACGGTCGTGGTCTGCGCGGTCACGACGGTGCTGCCCGGAGCCGCTTCGGCTGAGCCGATGACCGTGCCGGGCGTCGCGAGCGACAGCGGAGCCGGGGTCGAGCGGATCAGTGTCGCGACCGACGGCACCCAGGGCGACGGCGACTCGGCCGGCGCCACGATCACGACCGACGGTCGGCGTATCGCCTTCTCGTCGTCGGCGAAGAACCTCACACCCGCCAACCCGGCAGCATCGGAAAGGGTGTTCGTCCGTGACCGGCGGACGAGCCAGACCACGCTGATGAGCAGCAACACCTCCCCGATCCAGGGCCCGGTGATCAGCGGCGACGGGCAATACGTTGCCTGGTGGGGGCAGTTGTTCAGAGACACGAAGGTCTTCCTGTCTCAGGTGAGCTCGGGAAGCACGATCGGCATCAACTGCTCGGGCCTCAGTTGCAGCCAGCCGTCGCTGAGCGCGGACGGCCGCTACATCGCCCACGTCGCCACCTTCAGTCGACCGCCGTCCCGGCAGCGCATCGAGGTACGGGACTGGCACGCCGACACCACGGAGACTGTCGCCGAGTTGGACCACCCCGTCTCGGCCCGGCCGTCCATCAGCGGCGACGGCCGCTTTGTCGCCTACCAGGACGGCCAGGCGGAGGACGTCTTCGTGTGGGACCGGACCGACGACACCTCCGCCGGCCCGATCGAGGGCCCGTCCAAGGCGGCGACACTCGTCCAGCTCAGCAAGGACGGCAGCAAGATCGTCTACCTCTCGGGCTCCGACACCCACGTCCAGGACGAGCGCTCGGGCACCGACCAACTACTGCCGAACGTGCGGGGCGTGGCCATCGATCCCACCGGCCGCTATCTGCTGTACGCCCCGCACGACACGAGCGGACCGTCGCTCACGCTGCGCGACCTGGAGACGGGCACCGACGAGATCGTCGTGAACCAGTTCGCCTCGGCCGGGACCGACGCGGTCAGCGCCGGTGGGCGCGACGTGGTCTTCCAGTCCCCGGCCGACGACATCGTGCCCGGCGACACCAACGGCAAGTCGGACGTCTTCGTCCGCCACTTCTACTGACCGCCCCGGCCCGCCGAATGCCCGGCTGCCGCGCTCTCCGGGTGCCTCACCGCTCTCGCCCCCGCGCGGGAGCGGTGAGGCACGTAACGGATCAGCTGTCGGCCCGGAACTGTGGCCTCCACCACGGCGAATGCGGTCTTCTCCTGATGAGATCGCCGGATGCTCGGTTTCCTCCTCCGTCTCCTGCCGTTCTGGGTCCGCGAGCCCCTGCTCATCGCGGTCGGGTCCGTTCTCGGCGTACGCATCATGTATCTCGCCGTCCGCGATCACGATCGGGTCGCGGCCGGTCTCGGCGTTGTATTCCTCGTGTTCACCGCAATACGCGTGTACGCAGTGGTCCGGGCCCTGCGCGCACGCCGGAATCCGAGTGCGGCGGCCGCCGCAGACGGGGCGGCGGTCGATGCTGCCCTCCAGGCCCAGGCCCAGGCCCAGGCGCCTGCACAGGTGCAATCGCAGGCAGGAGCTGGGCCGCGTCCCGGTCCGGGCACTCCGGAGAAGGAGCCCAACGCATGGGGCCAGGCCGTCGCGGCCGTGGCCGTGATCGGGGCACTCGCGGCCGCGCTGTGGGTGGCCCCACGCGTGATGCCGTCCGACGCCAGTACCCCGGAGCCCGCCTCGTGTTCGGGCGGGGAACACGAGGAGCTGCCGAAAGCCTATAAGCAGACGCCCCAGCCGGTGACCGGTGAAGACCTGTGCAAAGCGCTCAACCGGCCAGACCTGGCCCAGCTCCTTGGAACACCCGGAGAGACCGCGACCACCGCTTCCGGCACCAACAACACCGCTCCCCTGACGGATGGGAAGGTCGCCCAGCCGGAGGCCGAGGTCTCGTTCGACACGTACACCGTGAATGTCTCGGCCACCTACAACGAGCTGTCGACCGACCAGTACGTGAAGCTGATGAAGTTCGGGGACGAGACGGACGTCAAGACGCTTACGGTCCTCGGACGGCCCGCGGTCTTCTCCTCGGACCACACCATGAAGCTCGAGATCAATCTCGGGAGCGGCGGATCCGGCGGGCCGGTCGAAGAAGGACCCCTGGCCAGAACGCTGTCCGTGGCCCTCGACCGTGACGACCGGGGCGGCTACTGCGAAATCACCGTATGGAGCACGTCCGGAGCCCTCCCTGACGACAGCGCTCTCCTCGACATCGCTGACAAGGTTCTTCCGACGATCTCCGAACAGCCTGTCCGATGAGACGCAGGCGGGAAATCGAGAGCAAGGTTCCGGTCGGGCGTCCGGTGGCCCACCCGGCCGGAAACCAAAGGCACGTCAGCCCCGCAACTCGCGACGAAGGATCTTGCCGGTCACCGTCTTCGGGAGATCTTCGAGGAACTCGACCTGGCGCGGGTACTTGTACGCCGCCATCCGCTCCTTGCAGTGCCGGATGAGTTCGTCCGACGTGCAGGAGCGGCCGGCCTTGAGGCTGACGTACGCCTTCACCGTCTCGCCGCGCTTCTCGTCAGGGACACCGACGACGGCCGCCTCCCTCACTGCGGGGTGCTCGGCAAGCACGTCCTCGACCTCGCGAGGCCAGACCTTGTAGCCCGAGGCGTTGATCATGTCTTTCTTGCGGTCGACGATGAAGATCCAGCCCTGCTCGTTCATGAAGCCGACGTCGCCGCTCTTGAGCGTGCCACCGGGCAGACCTCCCGCGGTCTCCTCGGGCTTGCCCCAGTAGCCGGCGACGACCTGCGGCCCTTCGGCAACGATCTCGCCGATCTCGCCGAGCGGGAGGTCGTTGCCCTCGTCGTCCTGGATCCGCACGGTCGTCGACGGCACGGGGACGCCGACCGAGAGCGCGCCCGAGTTCGGGTCGACCGGGGAGCCGGCGCCGAACGGGGTCGCGGTCATCGGGCTGGTCGTCTCGGTGAGACCGTAGGCGTTGTGCACCTGGAGCCCGGTCGCGGCCCGGAACGCCTTCTCCGCTGTGGGTGAGATCGCGGCCCCGCCGGAGTAGATCGAGGTGAACGAGCTGAACTTCTCCCGAGTGAAGTCCGGGTGATTGAGCAGTGCGTTCAGCGCCGTGATCGCCCCGATCGTGTACGTCGGCCGGTGCTCGACGAACGCATCGAGCACCACGCCCGGTTCGAAGCGGTAGGCGAGCACGAGCGGCATCGGAGCCAGGAAGCTGACCGCGATGTGCCCGATCAACCCGGTGATGTGGAACAGCGGCGCGATCCCGAACACCTCACCACCCGGCCGGAAGCGGATGAAGTCCCGGTACACCGTGGCGGTGAACACCACATTCCGGTGGGTGTTCATCGCGCCCTTCGGGACCCCGGTGGTGCCCGAGGTGTAGGTGAGGAACGCGACGTCGTCCGGCCCGAGCTCCACCGGAGGCGGAGTGCTCCCCCGGTGCCCGGCGATGAACTCCAGCAGGTCCCGGGTCCCCTCGTGGCGCTGCCGGGTCACGCCGGAGAACAGCCGGCTGTCGTCGCGGGTCTGATAGTCGAGCTCACTGGTGGTCAGCACGACCTCGACCGGGCTGGCCGGTACGACGTCCCGGCCCACCTCGTCGTAGAGGCTCTCCAAGCACACCAGGACCTTGGCCCCGGAGTCCTCGAGGAGATAGGTGAGTTCGCGGGCCCGGCTCATCGGGTTGATCGAGACCATGAACCCGCCGGCCTTCCACGCCGCGAGCATGCAGACCAGGAACTGGGGCACGTTCTGCAGGTAGACCGCGAGCCGGTCACCACGGGCGAACCCGAGTTCGCGCAGTCCGGCGGCGAGCGCATCGCTCTGGGCGTCCAGTTCCGCCCGGGTCACGACGCCGTCGAAGTAGCGGATCGCGACGCCGTCCGGGTCGGCCGCCAAGCCGGCCCGGAACATCTCCAACGCGTTGGTGTGATCGAGGGGGAACTCCCCGGGCTGGTCGCCGTACAGGGCGAGCCAGGGACGCTGATCATAGACAGACATCGGCAGCCCTACTTCACGACGATGGGGTTGACCGGAGCGCCGCTGGCGTTGGCGATCTTCAGCGGAGCCGCGGCGTAGAAGAACTCATACGTGCGGTCCTCTGCGCAGTCCGCGGCGAGCGCCTCGAGGTCGGCGATCTCGGTGAAGGTCACCCCCAGGTTGCGCATCAGGGCGCTGTGCAGCGGCAGCACCACGCCGTTGTTCGGGTCGGTGGTCACCTCGTTGGCGATCGTGTCGGTGACCAGGTTCGGTATCTCCATGTCGGCGAACCACTCCACCAGTTCGGGGCTGTAGACGAGGCCAGGCTCACAGAAGCCGTCGTAGAACTTGTCACCCAGGTCGAAGAACAGTTGCAGGTAGTTGGTGCGGATCAGCAGGATGTCGCGCTTGCGGAGCTCGACGCCCTGGTGGGCCGCGCAGGCGAGCAGGTCCTCGTGGGTGAAGGTTTCGGCGGTGTCGAGGTTCTTCTTGCCACGGAACCGCGCCATGTCGAGCAGCACGCCGCGGCTGACGACACCGCGCTGGGCGATCGGCTCGACTCCGGCCTTGGCCATGCCCCCCACCGTGGTGCGGGCGTCGTATCCGTTCCAGATCCTGCCGCCGTACCAGACGTGGCCCAGGGCGTCGTACTGCGTCGAGCCCTGCAGGAAGGCGTCGATCTTGTCGTCGGCGTAGTGCAGCCCGCCCGGGAACTGCGGCGCGTCCTGTCTGTCCCAGGTGGCCTCGTCCATGATCTGGGTGCGGACCGCCGGGGTCCGGCCCGGCCACACCGGGTCGCCCTTCGGGTCACCGATCAGCCGCTGGATCGTGAAGACCTTGCCCGAGCGGATCAGCGCCGCGGCGGCGACGACCTGCTCGGGGCCGAGGTAGTTGAGGCCACCCACCTCGTCCTCGGGACCCCACTTGCCCCAGTTGCTGGGCGCTTGGGCCAGCAACTCGTCCAGGCTGGGGGCGGCGTTCTGGGTCATGGTTCCTCCTGGTCACACAGACGATGCCGGGGTGTGCGACGCCTTCGCGGCGCTTCCCTCCGCGAGGGAACGGCGTCACACCGGAAGTGAAGCGCTCCCGGCCGGCCAAGGTCGCGCGCCGAGGCGCACAGTTGTGTCGTCAATCCGCACAAACCGGCCCCTCGCCGATTGCCGTGTGCCGGCCCTATGCTCGGGCGCGAGAGAGGGCGAGCCCCGATGTATCAGATCGATGGCCTGGTCACTGGCGACCGGGCGACCGAAGGTGTCACCGCGCAGGATGCGTGGCGGGACTGGTGCAACGACGTGCACGGTGAGTTCGGCATCGACTTCTACACCAAGTCCTACCGGGGTCGCGTGATGCGACAGCGCACGTCGACGTACCAACTCGTGTCGTGGACCGGTGAGTCCGAGTATGTACGTCGCGAGGCTCGCGGGATCCGCCGCGATCCGCGCGGGCACTACGAGCTCTTCGTCCCGCTGCGAGACCAGTTGCACGTCGGCAGCGACTCCGTGGACCGAGCACTCCGGGTCGGGGAGATGGCGCTGGTGCCGATCGATGCGCCGTTCCACGTCGCGCACGCCGATGGCGCAGCCGCGCTCACGCTTCTCATTCCGTTCGAGCGGGTCGATCAGCGTCTCGGTCTGATCTCGCCGCGTGGGCAGCGGATCGTCGGGCGCAAGGGCCTGCCGGGGGTGACCCGCGCCCTGCTGGTCAGCCTCATCAGGGAGCGCGACAACCTCTCCGGGGCCGACTTCGACTCGGTCTGCGATCGGATCGTCGACCTGTTCTGCCTCGCCGCCGCCGGCGACGAACAGATGCCGTCCTCGAGCGGCGGCACGGCGGTTCTCGACGCGGTACGCCGATATGTGCGCGAACACGTCACCGATCCCGACCTCTCCGTGGCCGCGATGTCCGCAGCGATCGGCTGGTCACCCCGCTACATCCAAGCGGTGCTCGCCCGCGAAGGCACTACCGCCACCGAGCTGATCCGGCGCGAACGGCTCGACCTCGCCCGCACCAGACTGAGCTGCCCGACATTCGCCTCACAGAGCATCGCCGATGTGGCCGCGTCGGTCGGCTTCAGCTCCCCCAGCGCCTTCAGCAGCGCATTCCGGCAGCACTTCGGGACCTCACCGCGCGAAGTCCGCCGGTGTATCTGACCTGCGGCGCGGGCTGAGGCGGCTGGTTCGGTCGCGGCGGAGGGGACGCCCGCTCCAGTGCCGGAGTCATCAGCATGCGGCGGGAGTGCGCAGGAGACCTCCGCGGGTGCCGGGAAAAAAAGCACACCCCGGCACCACCGCCCGGACGAGGGACTCGGACGCTCCCGGGGCGGCCTGACCTGCAAGATCCACCTGGCCGGTGAAGGCGGACACCGCCCGCTGGCGCTGCTGATCACGCCGGGCCAGTGGGGCGACGCCCCGCGGCTCATCCCGGTCATGGAACGCATCCGTGTCCACCGCCCGGGTGGCGGACATCCGCGCACCCGGCCCGACCACCTGGGCGGCGATAAGGCGTATTCCTCCCGGCGCCACCGCCGCTACCTGCGACGTCGCCAGATCAAGCACACCATTCCCGAGCCCCGAGATCAGCGAGCCCACCGCAAGAGACGCGGCAGCAGGGGCGGACGGCCCGCCGGCTTCGACAAACGCGCCTACGTCTCGGGACCGTCACCCTGCCTCGATCCGGCTCTGGCTCTGGCTCTGGCTCTGGCTCTGGCTCTGGCTCTGGCTCTGGCCATGATCAGCCGGACAAGCCCTAGACCTGCCCGGCGAGGGGATGCCTTCACGTCTCGGCGCGGCGGAACTTACGGTTTGTGGGTCACCCAGAGCAGTTCCGCCGGCCAGCGGTGCGCCCAGTCGGGTGGGTCGGTCTCGTTGTAGCCGTTGGGTGTTCCGAGTTCGGGCCGCGGCTCGATGAGGTCGTCGATGATGAGACCCGCGCCGCGCAGGACCTTGACCCAGTCGCCGTAAGTGAGCTGATAGCTGGTCGCGCCGTCGTCTTCGGCGATGGTGTTCAGCCCGAAGTAGTCCTGCTGCAGCGTCGTGGTCACGCGGCTGGCGGCTTCGTCGTAGCAAGCTTCGAACCATGGGCTGGCGACGTTGAACACCAGGCGCCCGCCTCGGCCCAAGACGCGTGCGGCCTGCGGGACGGCCAGGTGCGGGGGCGCCCAGCTGAGCCCACCGAAGTCGCAGAACACCAGGTCGAAGCTGTCGGCGGCGAAGGGGAGTTGTTCGGCGGCGCCTTGCACCAGCGGGTAGCGGGCCGCTCCCATCGCGCCGGCCGCTGCGGCGAGTTGGGCTTCGGACAGGTCGAGCCCGACCACGGTGGCGCCCTCGGCGGCGAGCGCCCTGGACCACTGGCCGCCGCCGCAGCCGAGTTCGAGGACGCGCTTGCCGGTGACGTCGCCCAGGGCGTGCAGGTGCGCGTCGGGGATGGAGTACATGCCCCACAGCCGGGGTGCGGCGCCGATGTGCGGGTCGTGCGCGTGCTGGTAGGCGCTGCTGATCCGGTTCCAGAGCCGCCGGTTGGCGGGGATGCTGTCCACGTGCCGACTCCAGCACTGCCTGCCGGGGCGGTCAACACGATTAGGGCACTGGCCGGCCCTCACCTCGGTCCGGCCCTGGCTCGGCCCGTGATCCGCCGGACGAACCCTAGAAGCTACCGCTGTTCGTCATGGCAACCCCGGCCGACATGACCGACCGCGACGCGGCCAAGGAAGGTCCTCCTCCGGCTGCGATCCGCACGCTCCCGCGGGCACCGGCTGTCAGATGGGTGGCCAGTTTCGCAGTGCCGCGTCGGCCACTTGCTGGAGTTCGGAGCGGGTGGCGCCGCCGGCGGCCTGGACGGCGATGCCGTTCGACACGGTCATGACGTATCGGGCGAGCAGTTCCGGGTCCGCACCGGGGGGCAGGTCACCCTCGTCGACGGCCCGCTGGAACCGGTGGCGGAGGCGAGCGCGGCCGTCGTCGCGCCAGGCGATCAGGGCATCCTGGGCCGCCCGGCCGGAGTCGCCGGAGGCCAGCGAGCCCTGCACGCCGAGGCACCCGGCGGGGCAGCCGGGGCGGGTGGTCGTACTGACCGAGCCGGCGAGGAACGCCGTGGCCACCTCCCGGGCGCTCGGCTTCTCCAGCGCGCGGGCCGCATAGGCGGCGGGGCCTTCGGTGTAGCGCTCCAGGGCCTTGTGGAACAGCTCCTCCTTGTTGCCGAAGGCCGCGTACATGCTCTTGCGGGTGATGCCCATGGCGCGGGTCAGGTCGGTCAGGCTTGCGCCCTCATAGCCCTGCTCCCAGAAGACCGTCATCGCCCGCTCCAGGGCCTCGTCGGGGTCGAAGCCTCTCGGCCGGCCGATCGGCGCTTTCCGGGTGATCTCCACGGCGCCATCCTACCTCCTCGATACCGATCGGTGCAGAAGTGCTACGGTTCCGTTTCGCACCGATCGGTATCTAAGTTTCGGGAGTTCAAGCAATGGGACAGCTGGAAGGCAAGACCGCCGTCGTCACCGGCGGCAGCACCGGAATCGGCTTGGCCACTGCCACGCGACTGGCGTCCGAGGGCGCCCACGTGTTCATCACCGGCCGACGCAAGGACGCACTCGACAGGGCCATCGAGTCGATCGGTTCCACGGTCACCGCGGTGCCGGGCGACATATCGGAGCCGACCGACCTGGACCGGTTGTACGAAGCGATCCGTGATCGCGGCCGCGGCCTGGACGTGCTGTTCGCCAACGCGGGCGTGGCCACGCTCGCACCGTTGGCGCAGGCCACCGACGAGCAGTTCGATCAGATGTTCGGTGTCAACGTCCGGGGCACGCTGCTCACGGTGCAGAAGGCGCTGCCCCTGCTCAACGACGGCGCCTCGGTGATCCTGAACGACTCCATCCGCGCCGACGACGGCCGGGAGGCCTTCGGCCTGTACGCGGCGTCAAAGGCCGCGATTCGATCCCTCGCGCGGACCTGGGCCAACGAGCTGAAGGGCAGGGGCATCCGGGTCAACACGGTCGCGCCGGGCGCGATCGACACCCCCGGAGTCGACATCGCCATTGGCGAGGAGAACGCGGCCGCCGTCAAGGCGGAACTCGCGGCGGGAATTCCGATCGGCCGGAGGGGACGCCCGGAGGAGGTCGCCGCAGCCGTGGCCTTCCTCGCCTCCGCAGACAGCAGCTTCATGCTCGGCACCACCCTGCACGTCAACGGCGGCGAGAACCAGTTCTAACGGAGACCGGGGAAGGACCGTTCGACCTCCCCAGGTCACGGCCCTTCCCCGGTCAGCGCCACTCGATTACCCGGTCGGCTCAGATCCATGCGCGCGTGATCACACCAACTACAGCGAGATCATCTCAGCCCCTTATCATTCGATCCCAAGGAACGAGCAGCCGTCGAGGGGGCGACAGACATGGCCGCAGCACGCATGGCAGCAGCGGTGCTGGTCACATGGGCCGCGCTGATCGCGCTCCTCCTTGCGCCGTCGCCCCTGCCAGAGCATTGGCGCTACTACATCTACTCTCCAGCGAGCGTGGGCCTGTGGCTTCTGGCCATGCTCGTCGCGCCCGCCGTGGTCTGTACCGTCAAATGGCCATGGATCAAGTCGGGCCGCAGGTGAGCCCCGTCTTGCTTACGAGCAGGAATGAGTGGATGTGCGATGTGGCGGTGCCACCAGCGGCCGCCTGTCATGCGCAGTCCATGAGCTGCCTGGTGCCGAGCCCTGGCATGCTGTCGGGGGCATGTTCAGGCGGGCGACGTCGGCTCGATCGTGGCGGACACTTCAGCGAGAAGCGACTCGGCCTCCGTTCCCCAACGCGAGCTCACCACCAGATCCCGGGCGGGATCGACCCATAGCAGGTGGCCGCCGCCGTTTCCCCGGGCGCAACGTCCGGTGGACGGGGCCTTGGGCCAGACTGTGCGGTGGTCGTTCAGCCACCACGACAGCCCGTAGTTGGGCTTGACCGGGCAGGGCCGCCACATTTCCTCGATCCACCCGGCGGACAGCAGTCGGCGCCCGCCCCATTGCCCGTTCCGCAGGCACAGTTGCCCTATCCGGGCCAGATCGAGGGCGTTGATCCACAGCCCACCGCCCCAGTGTGCGCCGCCGGACACCACGGGGATGCGTCCACTGTCGATCTCCACCGTGGAGTCGGCGTATCCGTGCCAGGACCAGCCGGACGAGGCTCCGATCGGTTCCATGATCCGCTCGCGCAGTGCCTCGGGCAGGGGCCGGCGGAGCAGGACGGTGAGCGCGAGGGCGGTCAGGTTCACTCGGACGTCGTTGTAGGCCCAGCCCGCGCCCGGCGGTCCGCCGGCTGACTCCGTTCCCTCGCGGTTGCTCTGGGCGTCGGCCCAGGTCGGCTTGGACCACAACTCGCCCTCCCACTGGCTGGACTGGTCCAGCAGGTGCCGCCACGTGATCTTCTGTGCGTGTGCGTCGCCGAACTGCGGCAGGTCGACCGAGCGGCACACGGGCTCGTCCAGCCGGAGCAATCCGTCGTCGAAGGCCAGACCGGCCACCAGGGACAGGACGCTTTTGGTGGCGCTGAAGGCCATCTCCGTCCGCTGCGGGTCTCCCCAGGAGGCGAGTACCACGCCGCGCCGCACGACGACACCGCTCGCCCCCTGCCCGTCGCGCAGGGGACCCAGCACCTCCCGATGTGAGACGTCGCGGACCTGGGAGGCCAGGTAGGACCGCATGTTCTGGATACCCGGTACCGTGCGCTCAGCCTGTTCCTTCGCGGCGAGCGCCAGCCGGGTGGCATCCACCCCCGACCACGGGTCGCCGGAGTCCCCGCCCTCGCACAGACACTTCCCTACGTATTCCATCAACCCCGCCCCTCTACGCGCCTGTTGACCGTCCGGATGCTCCTACCCCGGAAGCCGTCCGACTGTTACCCGACGCACTGACCTGGCGGACCTGCGGGATCGTCCGGAACGGTTCGCCATCGAGAGGTGCCTGCTCACACTTGTGTGAGCGAGCAAGGGCGGTCGGCCGGTCGCGCTGCTCCCGGTCCAGCACCCAGCCGAGCGTCGCGGCAGCCGGGCGAGCCTTACTCCCGGGGGCGACCGCCCCTGCCGCGAGCGGTTCACCGGGTGGACAGCTGCAGGTAGCGCTCAAGCCGAAGGCCCGGGGTGTCGACGCCGAATCAAGCACGACCCGGCACGGCGATGTTCTCCACCCCCTCCGACCCCCGCACCGCGGACTACGTGGAGGACCACTTCGGCTGGCGGACGGATCCGTTCCAGGGGACGCACATCAACCGGTGGGCAAACCGGGACCGAACTCCGTGTTCACGGACCATGCATTCCAAGGTATTTCAGGTGAAAGCCCATCAGGCATGACAACCGCAGTAGGTCTCGCTGTGTCAAACCGGTGCAGGACCGCACGGCACATGACCAAGGAGTCCACATGCGCATACGCTCACGGGCGGCTCGCCTGACCACTGCCACCATCTTCGCCGCGCTGGCCACGACCGCGGCCGGGGCGCTGCCCGCCCACGGTGCCGCCCCCGCTCCCGCGCGAAACGCCACGGCGGCGGTGGCGGCCTACGAGTTGAGCCTGACCGCCAGCAGATTCACCACCGACTTCCAGCACCGCACGGTCACCCTGACCGGCACCCTGACCCGGCCTGACGGCACCCCCGTGGCGGGCGCGCCGGTCGCCGTGGGCCAGAACGTCCGCTACAACACCTGGAACCCCTGGGGCGACCCCATCGACCCGATCGAGCGGGAGAACCGGAGCCTCGGCACCGTCGTCACGGACGCGGACGGGCGGTTCACGCTCCCCGGCGTCAGGGCGGACCGGTGGGACGACCAGGGCAGCATCTTCCTCAACCCCCGCCACGAAGTGGAGTTCTACGCCTCCTACGATCCGGCCGAGGACCCCACGGACCACGACATCGTCTTCACTCGCGCCGTGGTCGCCGTCAAGCCGGTCATGAGCACGATCACGTACAAGGTCGACAAGACCAGGGTGCGCCCCGGTGACACCCTCACCGTGACCGGCAAAGTCGCCTGGCCCGCCGGGCACGGGCCGGTCGCCGGCACCCGGGTCCTGCTGCGGACGTACTACGAGAGCCAGTTCAACGCCGAGACCACCACCGACGCCACGGGGAACTTCACCGTGCGCGCCAGGATCAGGAGCTACGACCACGAGTTCGTGCTCTTCTCCGCTCCCGAGGACTACTACATCGCTCGCGCCACCAAGCCCCTGCCGGTCAAGAACACCACGCCGTAGCGACGCCGCAGTGCCTCGTGGGAGGGGGCGAGTACAACCATGGAGCCGGTGCAGGAGTCACAGAGGCGGTAGATCCACAAGCACATGTCTGATGGGGGAACCCTTGAGAAAGATCACGGCAGCGGTGGGTACGACGACCATCGCGGTCTTAGAGGTCCTAACAAAGGCGTTTGACGTGGCGGTGGGTGATGAGGCAGGTAGCGAGGCCGAGGAAGGCTTCGTGGATGTCGTCGCGTCGTTCC
>NZ_JBEYXP010000016.1:0-192514 GCF_040704615.1 Streptomyces sp. NPDC046862
GGGCTCGGCGGCGCGGACCTCGACGAGCGGGCGGAGGAGGTCGCCGACACCCTGGGCCTCGGAGTGAGCCTGGACCAGCTGATGACGGGCCTCTCTTGACGGATTCACCGCCACCTTCACCGGGCAGTGAGGCAGAGAATGTCATGAGCACGACTACCCTTCCCCCACAAGGAGGTCGATCATGCACGTCCGTACGCTGGCCGGTGGCCTTGCCGCTGCCGTGGTGGTGTCCTTGTCCCTGACGGGCGGCCAGGCCGTGGCCGCTTCCCCCGACACGGCGGGCGCCCCCCTGGCCGCCCGTGTCCTGACCTACGACGCCGGCGGCTCCGCGGAGTTCAGGAGCGCGGTCGACCGGGGCGCGGCCATCTGGAACGAGAGCGTCGACGCCGTCGAGTTGCGGCCGGCCGCCGCCGGGCAACGCGCGAACATACGGGTCCTCGCGGACAACGGCTGGCCGCGCGCCCTGCCCACCACCCTGGGCAACGGAACGGTCTACATCGGGCGTCAGGCCGTCGACCAGGGCTACGACACGGTCCGTATCTCCGCCCACGAACTCGGGCACATCCTGGGCCTGCCCGATATCAAGCCCGGACCGTGCTCGAGCCTGATGTCCGGTTCCACCGCGGGCACCGCGTGCACGAACCCGTATCCGAACGCGGCGGAGAAGGCGGAGGTCGAGGGGGACTTCGGCGGCGCGCTCGTCGGGCAGGCCCCGGCCGTGCGTGCCGAGTTGATCGTGGACTGACGCGTGCCACATCACACGTGAGGAAGGCCGTACGCCCGGTGCCCTGCCCCCGCCTGGCAGGCTGATGCCGGGCGCCCCACGGCCGACCGCCCGCCTGGGCCCCCGAGGCGGGCGGTCGCGCGTCGGGGCTCCTGCTGCGGGTGTGCCAGGAGGCCCTGTCGGACAGCCACCGGGGGAGGGGCGGCCGGTGCCCCCGGGCACCTGACGCACTTTCGAGGCCTCGCCATGCATGCGCTCGCGGCGAAGGCTCCGTACGGTGACCGGATGGACAGTTCTGTCGTCTTCAACGTCGTGACCACGGCCGTCGCTGTCGTGGCAGTGGTGACCTCCATCGTGTTCGGCGCGCGGCAGGCCCGCATCGCGCAGCACGCGAACCACATATCGGTGATGGTCGATCTGCTCGGGGAGTTCCGGTCCGCCGAGTTTCACGAGCAGCACGACTACGTGTGCACGCGACTGGGGGTGGAGAACGACCCGGAGGCGGGAGTACGAGGATTGCCGGGGGAAGCCAAAGCGGCTTTCTACAGCGTCGTGTACTACTACCAGTCCTTCGCCAACCTCGCAGTCTTCGGGCTGCTCGACGAAACCCTGATGGCCACGGTCCTGCGGACCCGGATCACCTCGGTCTGGAACGCCGTCCGGCCATTCGTGGAGCGGGAACGGGAGTTGCGGGGCGAGGGCGGCGATGGAACGTACCTGTCGATCTTCGAGGAACTGGCCCGACTCGCGGCAGGACTGCCGCCGGAGCACCTCCGGGACCGAATGGCGGAGACCCAGCGCCGCCTTACGCGCCTGAGACTCATGCGCTGAAGTGCCTTGGCCGTTCACGGAGTCGCCGGGGCGGCATGCCTTGTTGAATGCCTGCAGATCGCTGATGCCGATGGCTGCCGCGACGGCGGGTATCGAGAGAGTGGACTCCTGCACCGGGTGCCGGGCCCGGGGCAGCGGTCGGCGTGCGTCCCGACTGGCGACGAGGGCCGGCATGGCCCTCTCACCGGACTGCTCAACCCTCGCTGAAGTTCGCCACGAAGGAGCACTTCGGGCACTCCGCTCGCACGCGTTCCGGCTCTCACGGCCTCCCCACCTCCTGGCCGGTCATGTCACACGCCGGGCCGTGACCCCGATCGGATACGGCGTCACGCCAACCCGGGGGCTGGAGCAACAGGAGGCAGGCATTCGCCGTCCACTGGTGCATTTTCGCTGTGTCGGAGGAAGACGGATGGGCTTTCACCCGACCTCATCCGCTCAGCTCGGCCGAGGGTTCCCGGCCGACGGGGAATGCCGGGTCCTTGGATGCCGTTCCGGCAGTACGCCTGTCACTCGTCGCCGACGTGGGAGATACGGTCGTCGCCGAGCCGGTGCTGGACATCCTGGAGCAGTATCCGCAGCAGCTCGGTGAGTTGGTGCTGCTGCTCGCTCGTCAGGCCGCCGATCAGGTCGGCCTCCCGGCCCAGAACGTGGTCGACGGTGGTCTCGACCAGGTCGTGCCCGGCCTGGGTCAGGCAGACCAGGACGGTGCGCGGTCGCCCTTGACCGGGTCGGCGGGTGACGAGCCCGTCGCTTTCGGCACGGGCGACGCGCTGCGAGATGGCGCCCGCGGTGACGAGTGACCGCCGACTGAGTTCGCGTGTGCTCAGCGTGTACGGATCGCCACTTCGCCGCAGAACGCTCAGCAGGTCGAGGGTCGCGGCATCGACGCCGGTCCGCGCGAGAACCCGTCGCCGGTCGTCGCCGAGCAGCTTCGCCAGCCGCCAGATGGGCGTGACGATCCCGATCGACGCGACGGGCGTGCCGGGCCGCTCGCGCTCCCAGGCGGCCGCGATGTCCTGCACGGGGTATGTGGACGCGCCGTCCATCGGGTAGCTCATGCCCTTCGGCGTGAGGGGTTCATTTGCCATGCCGGCCCTCTCCAGTGTTACGTTTAGATCTAAATTTAGATCTGAACCCAGGAGTTCATCGTATGTCACGCACCATCCTGGTCACTGGCGGCGGCACGGGCATCGGCCGCGCCATCGCCCGCCACTTCGCCGACCAGAACGACACGGTCATCGTCACCGGCCGTCGCCCAGGCCCCCTTGACGAGCTCGCGGCCGAAACCGGCGTCCGTCCCCTGACCTGCGACCACACCGACCCCGAGGCCCTCCTGCGGCTAGTGGCCGAACTCCCCGAGCGCGTGGACGTACTGGTCAACAACGCGGGCGGCAACATCGTGTTCGACGCCGACGGCAAGACCGATCTCGCCTCCTACGCCCGGGACTTCCGCGCCAACCTCGACGCGAACCTCGTCAGCGCCGTCCTCACCACCAGGGCCCTCGACGACCGCCTAGCCCCGGGGGGCGCGGTGATACACCTCGGCTCCATCGCGGCCGACCATGGAGCCGACTCCTACGGCGCGTCCAAGGCGGGCCTCGCCACCTGGAACCTGAGTCTTGCCGATGTCCTCGGACCCCGCGACATCACCGCCAACGTGGTCTCGCCCGGTTACATCACCGACACCGAGTTCTTCCGCGACCAGCTCGCCGACGAGCGCCGCGCCACCCTGATCGCCGCGACCGCCACCGGCCGTCCCGGCACCCCGGACGACATCGCCGGCGCGGTCGCCTTCCTCGCCTCTCCGGCCGCCCGCCACATCACGGGCCAGGTCCTCAACGTCAACGGCGGCGCCCGCAAGACCCGATAGCCGTACCGCCGGCGGCGGTTCTGCGCAAAGACGCATGGCCGCAAGCGCGTAGTGCCTGGCATGGAGCCGACCAACGGAACCCTCGTGAGGGGGCCGGGACTGGTCGTCCTCGACGCCGCTGCCGACGACGCGACCACGCTCGCTCCCCAGCAGCAGCTCGCCGAACGGCGGGCGACGGCGTCGGCGGCGCGCACGGCGAGGGGCATGGACCTGCCCGGCGTAACGGCTGCGCCGCTGCCTGGACCTGAAACAGCCCATCGTCCCAGACACGGCGTCAGCCGAATCCCTGTCCGGAGGCCGGCCACTGTGACAGCAGGCGCCGCTGCGGCTTCTGCCTGAACGCACAGGACACTGCGGCAGCCGACGCCGGAAGCATGAGGGGCACGGCCACATGGCCGGGTGCGATCGTCTTCGGAATGGTTGCTATCCCGGTCCAGCCGCACGCGGCCACCGAGGAGCCCACGGTGTGGCTTCATGAGGTCCACACTGGGGTCGGCAGCCGGCCCGGCACCGTCCTTCTGCACGGCGGAGGACCGCGAGACCCCCTGTGTCTCTGCCGGGCTCGGCGTTGCCCCGCCCGACGGACCCGCGCTTGCGCCCAGCGAGCAAGACCTTGTCGGCCTGCCGCTGCCGACCAACCACACCGTTCGGGTGGACGGATCCATCGAGCCGCAGGGCATGATCCCGATCAGCTACGGCCGGCCGTACTACGTCGCCCCGCAGCACCGCTCGCAGACAGACCCGGACGCCGCGCCGGTGGGCGTCACCTGGTCGCGATGCGCGCACCCGTGAGCGCCTGGCGGTGGCGAGCTCAGGGGGGGGCGAGCAGCCGACCGCCCAACGCCTCGACTCGCGCCTTCTCGGAGGCCGGGTCCGGCGAGGCAACATCGAAGTGGATGCGGTTCTTGCAGGCCTTCGTATCGGCGACCTTCTGGAAGCCCATCCCTGGACCCTGACCACGTGCGAGCCAGACGTACGGGCCCGTCCTGGCCGCGATCGGTCTCCCCAGGAGCTCGGCCCAGAACGAGGCCAGCCGTTCCGGATCAACGCAGTCGATGATGAGGTCCTTGATGACCAACTGGGTGCCCTGCCATGGATCGATCCTGACAGACTGCGGGGATCAGCCTTTAGCTGTTGCGGGTCGGCGGGGCCTCTGGAGCCACCAAAGCACGCTGTGGACAGGCGATGCCGACACGTTCGACGTGCTCCACTCGATGAAGACCGCCAACGGACGAATGGACTACGCCCGCCTGCTACAAGGCAGCGCCGCCCGCTGCGCACGCGTCGTGGGGCGCGCTCGGCGCCCAGCGGTACGGAACGGTCCGAATCGCGTCGGTCGCGGCCCGCGGAAGACAACGGGTCTCAGGATGACACTCCGTAGCAGGTGGCGATCGCGGCGGCGCGATCGCGCAGGGAGGTGCGCAACCACTGCGGGGCGAGGGCTTCCGCGTTCGTGGTGAGCTGCCATAGCGCCCATTCGGCGTGCCTCGAATCCTGGAAGGTCACCTCCAGCCGCAGCCAGCCGTCCGCGTCGGTTTCCTCGGTGCGGACGGCCAGTGCTGTGCTCACCAAGTCCTCGCGGCGCGCCGGGTTCACCCGTACCAGCACGGCGACCTGGTCGCCGCCGGTACGGAACCGCGTGCTGCGTTCCTGCCAGGCCCGGTCCAGATCGACCTGGTCTGGGCGCTGTGCGGGTTCGTCGAGTTCCTCGGCGGCCAGCACCCGGGCCAGCCGGTAGGTGCGGTCCGCGCCGGACCTCGTGGCCAGCAGGTAACCCTGGCCGCGTACGGTGACCAGGCCGATCGGGTCCACCGTGCGCCACTTCGGGGCCTGGTCCACCGCCGCGTAGTGGATCCGCAGCTTGTGTCCGGCGAACACCGCGCGCCGGACCTCGGTCACTACGGCGTCGGGCACCTCCTCAGCGACCACGCGGCGCGAGAGGAGGTCGGTCTCCGGGTCGATGAGCAATCGCTGCGCCGCGCCGGCCGCCGAGTCCCGATGACCTTCGGGCAGCGCGTCAACCACCTTGAGCATGGCCGAAGCGAGCGCCGAGCCGAGGCCGAATGCCTGCGAGCCGCGCCGTGATCCGCTGATCAGCAGGGCGAGCGCCTCGTCGTGATTCAGTCCCGTGAGCTCTGTATGGAAACCGGGCAGCAACGCGAAACCGCCGTGTCGGCCGCGTTCGGCGTAGACCGGAACTCCGGCTGAGGACAGCGCCTCGATGTCACGCAGGACGGTGCGGGTGGACACCTCCAGCTCGCGGGCCAACGTGGCCGCGGACAGTCGACCGCGCTGGCGCAGCAGCAGCACCAGCGAGACCAGTCGGTCGGCACGCATACGAAAACCCTACCGGAATACATGACACAGGATGTCGTGCTTCGTTGGGAGGCTTTCAACACGACGTCAAAGATGGGCGGCTACCGCGCCGATCGACGTACGTACGCCCAATGAATCGAATGGAGCTGATGTGGCGTTGGAACGAACGGCAGTCAACCCGGTGATGTGGTCGGTGGAGATGGGATTCAACCAGGGGGAGCTCGTCTCCGGGCAGACCCGCACCCTGTACTGCGCCGGGCAGACCGCGATGAGCAGCGACGGCAAGCCCCGGCATGACGGTGACATGGCGGCCCAACTGGCCCTGAGCCTCGACAACTTGGAGGCCGTGCTCGGCGAGGCCGACATGTCCCTCACGAATCTCGTCCGGCTCAACGTCTACACCACCGACGTCGATCTGCTTTTCCAGCACTACGGCGTGCTGGCGTCGCGGTTGGGCGCCGCCGGGGTGGCGCCGGCCACCACGATGCTCGGGGTGACACGGCTGGCGATCCCCGGCCAGATGGTCGAACTCGAGGGGACCGCGGTCGCGTGATGCGACCTCGCCGCCTCTGCCACGAGGTTCGACAAGCGCGGCTGCATCTTCCACGGCACCGTCACCGTCGCCTCGATCCGACTCTGGCTCCGCCCATGATCTTCTAGTCGCCAGTCGTGCCGTCGAGCATCTCGCGCAGGATGTCCAGGTGGCCGTTGTGGCGGGCGGTCTCCTCGGTGAGGTGGAGGAGGATCCATCGCAGGTCGACGTGGAGGCCGTTGCGGATGGTTCCCTCGGCCTGCTTGTCCAGGTCGTTCCCGGCGACCAGTTCGCGGTAGCGGGCGCTCTGTTCGGCGTATTCGTCGAGTAGCTGCGTGAGCGGGAAGTCGACGGCGATACGCATCTCGCGGTCGGGGTCCTCCTCGGTCCAGGGGCCCCGGTCCTCCTCGCCGAGGAAGACCACTTGGAACCAGTAGTACTCGACCCAGCGGAGGTGGTTGATCACTGCGCCCATGGTCATCAGCGGCGAGCCCGGCAGGAGCGCCTTGCGTGCGTTCTCCGCAGAGACGCCATCGCACTTGGCGCGGGCGGTGTCACGTGCGTAGTCGAGAAACGTGGTGAGCTGGGTGCGCTCGTCCCACGCGGGCGGCGTGTCGTCGATTCTGGTCATCGCGTGAAGCGTCCCCGATCACCGCGACCGATGTCGAGGCATTTATCGACGGACCCAACCTGCCCCACCCAGCTCCTTGTCCGGCGGGTCGCTACTGCGATTCAGCGCCGGTGGGCCGCACGGCATGATCCGCCGGACAGGCCCTCGCCGTTGTCAGTGCCTGATTTCCGAATTTCCCGGGTTCGCGGATCCGTACGCCGAGAATCGCGCGCCAGCGGGAACGGTCCGCGTAGCTGAACATTGCTCCGTCGGCTGCCTGTTTGGCTTTGCTGCCCTACCCAAAAGAGGCTTCGGCGAGCACGGCGGCAACCAGGAGTTCTTCCCGGCAGGCATCCTCTCGGTACTACTCGTGGTGAACATCGGCCGACCCGAGCGCTCCGGCGAGAGGCCGCGCGGAACCCGCTTGGGCCACGGCGAGGTGTACACGACGCTGTGACGCCTGATCGTGGAGCCATCTCCCAGGTCAGGCGGGTGGTCGAGGACCGGGCGGGCCCTCGCGGCGTACAGTCTCGCGGTACCAGCGGCCCCACTTGTCCAGTTCCTCCGTGATGGAGTCCAGGCTGTGCCCGACGTCCGTGAGCGCGTACTCCACCCGCGGCGGCACCTCGCGGTACACGGTCCGCGTCACCAGCCCGTCGGCTTCCAGCTCCCGTAACTGGCGGGTCAGCATGCGCTGAGTGATGCCCGGCAGCGCGCGCCTGAGTTCACCGAATCGATGGGTGCCTGCGAACAGCTGCTTGAGAATAGCCAGTTTCCAACGCCCCCCGAGCATCTCCATGGCGAACTCGATGGCGCAGTGATCCGGGGTTTCTTCGACACTGGAACGCACGGCTGACCTCCATTGGTATACAGCGTGGCACTAGTGGACATCAAAGACCGTACTTGTGGCCCGAGTTGGCACTCCTGAAACTGAGAATATGTCAATAGAGCAGCAACCCGCACCGGTGCGAGCAATGGCAGAGACGGAGCATGCGGAGCCTTCGGTGGCCCTGCCGAGGCAGCGGTGGCTGGTTCTGGCCGTGGTGTCGGGCAGCCTGCTGCTGTGCGGTGTCGACCTCACGGTGCTGCACGTCGCCGTGCCCAGTATGAGCCGGGCGCTCGAGCCCTCTCCCGCAGGGCTGCTGTGGATCGTCGACGTCTACTCGCTCACGCTCGCGGCCCTGTTGGTGACCTGCGGCACGCTCGGCGACCGGATCGGCCGGCGCCGCATGGTGCTCAGCGGTTTCGTCGCGTTCGGCCTCGCCTCGGCGGCGGCCGCCTTCTCGACGTCTGCGGCACAACTCATAGCCGGGCGCGCTACGCTGGGAGTCGGCGCGGCGATGATCATGGCATCCACGGTGGCGATCATCAGGGTCGTCTTCACCGACGACCGTGAACGGGCCGTCGCCATCGGCGTCTGGACATCCGCCCACAGTGTCGGCGCCACGATCGGTCCGCTGGTGGGCGGTCTGGTCACCGCGAAGTGGGGCTGGGGCGCGGTCTTCCTGATCAACGTCCCCGTGATCGTTGTCATCCTGGTTGTCGGTGCCCGGGTCATCCCCGAGTCCCGGAACCCCGTTCCCCGCCGCTGGGACCTGGCCGGTGTGGCGCTGTCCGTCACCGGCCTGGCCGGCGTGCTCTACGCGCTCAAGCAGGCCGGGGAGCATGCCGGTGTGAACGGCGTCATTGTCACCACGGCCGTCGTCGGGAGCGTTCTGCTCTGTGTCTTTGTACGTCGTCAGCGGCGCATCGCCGAGCCGCTGCTGGACTTCTCCCTCTTCCGTGAACGCCGCTTCACCACCGCCACCTTGTGCGTCATCGGCTGCTTCGGCTCCTACGTCGCCCTGCTGTTCTTCCTCACCCAGTGGCTCCAGCAGGTGGGCGAGTACTCGCCTCTGCGCGCCGGAGTCGCGCTGATGCCGCTGGCGGGCGCCAACGCTGTCGGCGCGGTCACGGCGCCCTGGGTCGCGAACCGGTGGGGCAGCCGATGGGTCCTGCCCGGGGCGCTCGCCCTCTTCGCCGCTGCCCTCGCCGCCATGGCCGTCGTCGGAGACAGCGCTCACTATGGGGTGCTGGTCGTGCCGTTGCTGGGTGCGGGGTACGGCGCCGGCATCGTGATGACCCTGGGCGCCGACTCCATCCTGAGCGCCGCGCAGCCGGAACGCTCCGGGGAGGCGGCCGCCATCCAGGAGACGTCCTTCGAACTGGGCGCGGGCCTTGGCGTCGCCGTCCTCGGCAGCGTCCTGACGGCCGTGTACCGAACCGGTCTTCCCCAGGTGCCGGGCCTTGGTCCGGATGGTCGGGCTGTGGCCGAGGAGTCGTTCGCGGCCGCCGAGGACCTCACGGCCACCCTTCCGTCCCGGACCGGGCAGACTTTGCTGCGCTCGGCACAACAGGCCTACGACCACGGTTTCGCCACCGTGCTGACCCTCGCCGCCGTCGGTCTGGTCATCACCGCCACGATGGCGGCGGTCCTGCTGCGTCCGCGGAAGACAAGTTGACGGGCACTGCATCAGGGATGCAGTGCCCGTGTGTACGGCTGACACCGGTCGCCGCCTCGAACGACACCGCCGACCGGCCCCTCGGACGAGCGCAGCGGACAGCGGGCGGCGGACAGCGCACCCTCCCCGCAACAAGGGCGAGTGACCGTCCCCCGCGTCGGCTCCGTCATCGAGCTGGAGACCAGATACCCCGGGTACACCGTCCTCGACGCCACGGGTGAAGTCGGGAGCCGGTCGTCCCGTACCTGAGTGAACGCGCACTTGACGACACACGTCCGCTCACCGGCCGCAGCTACGCGTACGAGATGCTGCGCTGGTACCGCCTGCTGTGGTTCCTCGACGTTCCTCGGGACCGCGCCCCCCAGGCCGAGGCATTCGCGCTTGTGGGCCGGCTCCGGGTAACAGAGAACCCGCAGCGTCGGCGTACGCCGGACGCGCATCTCACGTCCGCGTCCGGCCGGTTAAGGCCTGCCGCCACCCCGAGGCACCGTCATCGGGACATGCAACTGATCCGCGTACCCGACCGGATCCTGGCTCTCGCAGGGCGAGAGTCGGACCTCACCAGCGATCAGGCCGAAGCCTCGTCGGTCAGCGAAGGCACGGCGCACGGACGGAGGACCATGAGCGAGTCTTCCAAGGTCGCCACCATGGCATAGGGGAACCGGTCGAGCTCAAGACAGAGTGCGACGTCATCAGGATGAACTCCTTGACGCACACCCTCCGCCAGCTCGGCGGCGGCGCGCGACTCGCCAGCGCGGCGGAGGAACTCAACTGCATCCGTACCGGCCTCGGTGACCCTCCGAGCGATGTATTGAGCGCACGCCAGATCTTCGTCGGCCCGCCCGTCCTCGCCAGTGACAACGAACGTGACACTGTCACTCTTGCGCGTCCGCAAGAGCCGAGCTGTTGCCTCCGCCACCACGAAGCCGGCGCACAGCACCAGCGACGCCTCCTTGACCGCAAGGGCGCCGACCGTCCCCGCCGTGGTCTTCTGCACGACGGTCCGGCCGCCAAGGTCAATGGACCGCAGCAGGCCAGGCGAGTTGACGGTGTCGAACCCAGGCGTCGGCGGACCGTCTTTGAGCGCCACCCAATCCGGGTGGCGAGCCTTGAGTGCCAGGGCTTCGTCCAGAGACTCAGCAAGAACGATCTTTTCCGCCCCCTGGGCAAAGGCCCAGGCAGCCACCGTGAAAGCACGCATGACGTCGACCACGACCGCCACGGACGGGGCTTCGACCAGCTCAGCGATGCCAAGGAAACGAGCGTCCATCCGGTCATGATCGCGTATGCTCGACCCGAGGCACGCAGACGGTGATGCGCATCACATCGACGGTCCTGGAATGCAACACCTCCGGTTGCCTCGCGTCGCGAGAGCAAGGCGCAACGACACGCGGACAGGTCAGGAGGGCCAGCCCGGCGCTCTCGGTCTGGTGCTGAATCCCGTCGTGTGCTGGATGAGCCGCTATCCGGGCGCCGCAGTCGAGGGGGTGCGGGCGCTGCCCGCCGACGAGCGCGAGCGCGACGTCCTGGACGAGGACGTCGCCCGTGTCTCCCCGCTCAAGCTCGCGCACCTCAACGTGCTCGGCCGATACGGCTTCTGTGCCTCCACCTCGGTCGACGGCGGCCTGCCCTCACTGCGCGACCCGCCTGTGCGGGCGGTCTCGACGGGGACGAGACCGAGACCGAATGGACCGAGACGACCGGCAAGAGCTGGGCGAGAACCCAGGATCATCGTCATGACTCCAGGGGCAGCCCAGGACGACGTGATCCGATGCGTGAGGTGAGCGACCTGGGGAAGGAGCCGAGCACCCGTGTCGGCCGCCCGCCCGGACGGTGTGTCAGAGCTTGGCGAGCCGGTCCACCAGCAGCTCCACCCTCTGCTCGGTGTCCCCCGGCGGCAGCCGTCCCGCCCGGGTCAAGGTTGCCAGCCCGTGCAGTGCCGCCCAGAACGCCTCGGTGAACAGCCCTGGGTGGACGCCGTCCCCGGCGACCTCGCCGAGGGTTTCCAGCAGGGCGGCGAAGGCGTCCTTCAGTGGCTCCGGCGTGTCCTCCTGCGCGTACGCAAGGCCGCCGTCGAGCTGGAACAGGGCGTCGTAGACCGCCGGGTTGCGCTCGGCGAAGGCGAGGTAGCCGCGGGCGAGAGCGGCGACCCGGGCACGCCGACCGTCCGCGGCGGCGGTCGCGGCCCGCAGCGCGACGGCCAGCTCGGCGGCGCCCTGGAGGGCGACGGCACCGATGATCTCGCGCTTGCCGCGGAAGTGGCTGTAGAGGACGGGCTGGCTGTATTCGATGCGCTCGGCGAGCCGGCGGGTGGTGACCGCGTCCCAGCCCTGCTGCTCGGCGAGTTCGCGGGCCGTCGCCACGATGAGGCGTTCGCGGTCCGCCCGTTCGCGCTGCTTGCGTTCCTGTACCGACATGGCTCGATCCTAGCACTGCTAGACAACCGAGCAGTAGTAGCGCTAGCGTTGCCTCGTCAGCTAGCAACGCTAGATCCCGGGAGGGTCATCATGCTCAACGCACTCGAGGTCTTCACCACCGTGGTCGTCGGCCTGATGGTGGGGGTGGAGTTCTCCGTCGCCTTCGTCATCAACCCGATCTTCAACGCCCTCCCGGAGGACAGCGGCCAACTCGGCCGCGCCCACGGGGGCCGGATGCTCGGCGCCGTGATGCCGGTCTGGTACATCGGCTCGCTCGTCCTCGCCGCGGTCTGGGCCATCGCCGGATGGCACCACCACGGCACCGGACTCGTCGTCACCGCCGCCGCACTGCTGATCCTCAGCGTGATCATGTCGCTCCTGCTGCTCGTCCCGATCAACAACCGGAGCAAGACGTGGACCCCGGAGAACCGGCCCGAGGACTGGAAAGAGCAGGCGAACCGTTGGGACCGCTGGCACTACGTCCGCGTCGCCGTCATCATCGCCGCCTTCACCCTGCTGGTCGCCGCCCTCGCCTGAGCCCCAGGGGCGAATGCGACCACCAGAACGGGGGGCGGCATGGCCAATCTGTTCCACAAGTGGGTGTCGACGTACCGCCAGTCGACCGACCGTCAGAACCTCGTCCTCGCCGAGGCCGGGATAGAGGACCCGGTGACGTTCGAGGGGGAGGCCGGCACATCCAGCCGCCTTCACCCGCTGGATCGCCCGAAGTTCGGCGAACTGCTCACCTACGCACGGCCGGGCGACGTCGTGCACATCTCCGAGTGTTCCGCCTCGTACGCGGCACCGGGCACATCCTCGACGTGTTCGACGTCGTTCACCACGACCAGGTCACCCTGCGCATCCACGACGGCGCGTTCTCCGCGATGGACCTCACCGCCCGCCGGAGCCTTGCCCGCCTCGCTGCCGGGCGCAAGTACCTCGACGGACACCGGTCCGACGTCGAGTGTCTCCGGGAGTTCAGGCCACGCCGGTTCCTCAACGTCGGTCAACTGGCTCAACTCACGCGTGCCCGCATCGTCGCATCCACGGGCTGTGTCCCTTTTCAGGGAGGGACCGAATCATTGCCCTCGACGTGAGAGGGTGGCGGCAGTTCCCGCCCGGGTGTTCGTTGAAGTGGTTGAGCGAGAGGCGGGTGCCCGGCTGGAGGCATAGGTGAAGAGCCCTGACATGTCCCGCGGTGCTCGTCTGGCCGCCCACGGCGCTGTTTCCACATCGTTGGCGCTCAGCAGTGATCGCAGACTGCAGGAACTCGTGGACGCCGCCACACCGATCGGCTCCGGCATCGGCGGGACGACGCTACTGCTGGAGGTCGACGGAACCCCGGTCTTCGTCAAGCAGGTTCGCCTGACCGATCTGGAGCGACGGCCGGAGAACGTCCGTTCCACGGCGAATTTGTTCGGGCTGCCGGTCTTCTGCCAGTACGGCATCGGCAGTATCGGTAACCCGGGGTTCGGAGCCTGGCGCGAGCTCGCCGTGCACACCATGACGACGAACTGGGTGATCGCGGGGGAGTGCGAGGGTTTCCCTCTGATGTACCACTGGCGGGTGTTGCCAGACGCCGGCCGGCCGCTTCCCGAGGACCTGGCCGACGTGGAACGAGCTGTCACCTACTGGGGAGGTGGATCGGGGATACGCCGCCGGATCGAGGCTCTCCAGCAGTCCTCGGCGAGCCTCATGCTGTTCCTGGAGTACATCCCGCAGAACCTGCACGACTGGTTGGGCGTCCAGATCGGGGCCGGCGACGAGGTGGCCGAGCGGGCCTGTGCCATGGTGGACAACGAGCTGAAGGCCGGCATCTCCTTCATGAACGCCCGTGGGCTCCTGCACTTCGACGCCCACTTCCAGAACATCCTGACCGACGGCCGGAGACTCTTCTTCGCCGACTACGGACTCGCGATCTCGTCCCGCTTCGAACTCACGCAGGACGAGGCCGACTTCTTCGACGAGCACCGCACCTACGACCGCTGCTACGCCGTCACGCATCTGGTGAACTGGCTGGCCGTCGCTCTGTACGGGTACGAACCGGAAGAACGCCAGGCGTTTGTGCGCGCCTGCGCCCAGGGGGTGCTCCCGGGGGAAGTTCCAGCGGAGGTCGCGGCGGTCCTTGCCCGTCACGCGCCGATCGCCGCAGTGATGGGGGACTTCTATCGCCAATTCCGGCAGGAGAGCCGCACAACCCCCTACCCGCTGGAGGCGATCCGCCGGATCGGACAGCGGGACAACCCGCCTGATGCGGCGACGGCGTCAGCGGGAGGAAAGCCGCGCGACTCGTCCACAGGCTCGCGCCTTGCCCGAACGAGCGATTGAGGGCCTCAAGGATGCCCGGTTCTTCGCGCGGCAGGACTCGCGGCACGAGTTCCTGGCCAACGGCGAACGGCCAACGGTCGAGGGCCCACGGGACCGGGCGGAGGACAACTGGCTTGCTGTCCGGACAGTTGGCCGGAAAGCAGTCGCTCCGTCGTCGCCGACACGCCGAAGGGGCGGCAATCCAGTACTTGTTGACGGGTCAGTGAAGGCGGGCAGGCGGACATTCACGGTCGTCAGGGGGGCGGAAGGCTCTTCTCCGCCTCTACCACGTCGTGTCGTCGGGGTGGCAGGTTCGCGACGAAATGGTGTCCTGAGCAAACTATACGGCTCGTCAGATCTCAGCGAGGCGATGGATGACTAGCATGAGCAAACGCCTACCGGACGATCGTCGTCCTCTTGGCGTTCTCCTTCTGCCTGCGGCCGTTGTGCTCGGCCGCTTTGTTCTTTTCTGCCGCCAAGGGACCGAGGACCGCTGAATGTCAGTGCCTTCACCGCTCAGCCAGCACCGGTCAGGGAAGGCATCGCGCGCCTCACCCCTCGTACCCGTGGCCGTGCTGGTGGTGAGTGCCGCGGCGGCTGGAACGGTGGTCGCGGCGGCACCCGCGAGTGCCCGCACCTGAACGGTGGCGTCAGTTGTGGGCGCCTGGTTGTGTGTGGCGGTCACCGTCGTCGTCAGTGCGTCCCTGATGCGGCGCTCCCACCGGTCCGCCGCGACGCAAGCAGCCGAAGCGGGTCTGCTCCGGGCGCAGTTGGCGCAGCAGGTGGGCGAGTCCGCGCATCTGGTGAATGTGACCCTGCCCGCGGTCGCGGTGCGTCTGCGGGAGGGTGTGGCCGCGAACGACGCGCTGACGAGTGTGACGCAGCCGTCCGATGCGCAGCTGCGAAAGATCATGCACACGTTCGCCACCGCGATGGAGGAGGACGCCAAGACCGCCGAGGTCCTGCACATCGAACTTCGGCAGGCCCAGCAGGAACTGACCCGGACGGCCGCCGAACTGGAACGGCTGACGAAGGAGACCTTGCCCGCTGCTCTGACACAGCTGCGAGCGGGCAACTCGGCCGACACCGTCGTCGCCGAGCTGACGTGGCCGCAGGCCTCCGCGCTGAGGGCCCCGGCCGAATCGTTCATCCGGGAAATCGCCCACAGCGAACGGCGGGCCGCCGCCGCGCAGGCCGCCTCGGCGAAGGCCCTGAGCCGGGTGCAGGCCAAGGCCGTCAGCATGCTCGCCGATCTGCGGGAGATGCAGGAGCGGCACGGCGAAGAGGTCTTCGGTGACCTGCTGAAGCTGGATCACAGCACCTCACAACTGGGCCTGATGACCGACCGGCTGGCGCTGCTCATGGGTGGCCGTTCCAGCCGTGCGTGGAACAAGCCGATCGTGATGGAGAGCATCCTCCGGGGCTCCGTCGGCCGGATCGCCGCCTACCGCCGCGTGCGACTGCACTGTTCTACGAGCGCCGCGATCTCCGGGTTCGCCGCGGAAGGCGTCATGCACCTGCTCGCCGAACTCGTGGACAACGCCGCCAACTTCTCGCCGCCGATCGACGAGGTCCACGTGTACGTCGAGGAGCGCAGCGCCGGAATCGTCGTCACGATCGAGGACAGTGGCCTGAAAATGGCGGACGCGGCGATGCGGCGTGCCGAGGAGTCCGTGACGGGGCGGATGACGGACCTCGCCTCCTTGCAGGGCACGCGGCTCGGTCTGGCCGTGGTCGGGAGGCTGGCCGTCAAGTACGGCATCAGCGTCAACTACCGGCCCTCGTCACGCGGCGGTACCGGCGTCGTCGTCCTGCTGCCTCCGCAACTGCTCGCCCAGCAGCGCGACCCCGCACCCCAGCGGACCACGCCGCGTCCCGCACCGGCGGCCCCCGCCCCCAGGCCCGCCGACGTCACACAGAGCGCGGCAGCCGCCCCGCTGGACCCGACGGCCCCGCTGGACCCGGCGGCCGCGGCAGCACCATCTGCCCCACCAGCCCCGCCTACCCCGGCCGCACGGCCGACGGTCACCGTACGGCCCGATGCCCGGACCGAGCCCCCCGAGCAGATGACGCCCCACCGTCCTGCGGCACCCGCGGTATCCACCCCGAACGGCCTGCCCGTCCGCGCCCCCGGCCGCACCATGGCCGAGGCCGAAGCCGAGCGCGAGCGGCGCAGGGAGGCGGCCGACACCCCCGCACCGGGCGAGACGCGGGCGGAGCAAGGCTCGGCAAGGCGCGACGCGGGGTCGCTCTTCGGCGCCTTCCATCGCGGACGCCAGTCCGGCACGGGCGACACCGGATCGTGGGCCCGCCCGGACTCCGCTCCCGAACCCGAGCCGCGCCCCGAGCGGCAACCCGAGCCTCCGACCGGCCCGTAGCCCCCGCCCCCCCCCACCACGGCGCTCTGGGTCCTGGCGCCATGCCCTGCTCGACTTCCTGAGGATTGGAGGAACGGGCCGGTAACCCGACCCCCGGGCCTTACCGTCCCCACACTCACCATGCAGACCACCGACAACAGCCTCACCTGGCTCCTGCAGAGCCTTCTGGAGAGCACTCCCGGCACACGACACGCCCTGGTCCTGTCCCGGGACGGCCTGAAGCTGTGCTGGACCCAGCACCTGACGCTCGACCAGGCCGACCAGTTGGCTGCACTCTGCTCGGGGATCCAGGCCCTCGCCCAGGGCGCGTCCGTCGAGTTCGGCGACGGCACCGGCGGTGTCCGCCACTCCATGACCATGTTCCACGGCGGGCTGCTCTTCATCGTCGAGGCGGGCGAAGGGGCACACCTGGCGGTCGTCGCCGACGAGAACGCCGACCCCGGCGTGGTGGGTCACCAGATGACCGAACTGGTCGACAAGATCGGTGAGCATCTGCGGGCCGAGCCCCGCCAGGGTGCCCCGGCAAGCGCCTCGTCGTGATGCGCAGGCCCGTGGACACCGGTGATCCCGACCGGCTGTACACCGTCACGGGCGGACGCAGCCGCGCCGACGACGCGTTCGATCTGGTCACCCTCGTGGTCAGCGAGTGCGAACCCACCGCCGGGATGCAGTCGGAGCACGCTCGGATCCTCGAGCTGTGCCGGCATCCGACGGCCGTGGTCGAGGTCGCCGCCGAGCTGAAGCTGCCGATCACGGTGGTGCGGATCCTGCTCGGCGACCTCCTCACCACGGGCAGGATCACCGCACGCCACCCGCGCGCGGCGCAGTCCGTCGCCTCGCTCCCCGACTCCGCCCTTCTTCAGGAGGTGCTCCATGGGCTCCGCCGCCTCTGAGCTGACGTCCCGACCTACGCCCCTGGCCGACGCCGCCGAAACAGGCCTGAAGATCGTCATCGTGGGCGGTTTCGGCGTCGGCAAGACAACCCTGGTCCACTCCGTCAGCGAGATCCGGCCGCTCAACACCGAAGAGGTGATGACCCAGGCCGGTGTCGGAGTGGACGAAACGAACGGGGTGGCCGCCAAGACCACCACCACCGTGGCGTTCGACTTCGGGCGGATCAGCCTCAACGAGCGCATGGTCCTCTACCTCTTCGGCGCTCCCGGGCAGGAGCGCTTCTGGTTCCTGTGGGACCGGCTCTTCTCCGGCACCCTCGGCGCGGTCGTCCTGGTCGACACACGCCGGATGGACGACTCCTGGTACGCGATCGACCGGCTGGAGCACCACAGGACGCCGTTCGTGGTGGCCGTCAACCGCTTCGACGACGACCCATCCCGGTACTCGCTGGACGAGATCCGCCAGGCACTCGCCCTGCCCGGGCACGTGCCGCTGATCGACTGCGACGCGCGCGTCAGATCGTCGGGCAAGGACGTGCTGATCACTCTCGTGAACCACCTCTACGAACAGGCCATGACCCGGGAGACGACACCGTGACCGACGCCGGACCCACCTCGCCGCACGCGGCCGTCGGGGCCTGCCCCGTCCACCCGGGCGCGGTGCGCCTGGGCGGCCTGGAGTACCAGCAGACACCGTCGCAGCTGTACCGCACCCTGCGCAGGGAGCACGGCGCGGTGGCGCCCGTGCTGCTCGACGGGGACGTACCCGCCTGGCTGGTCCTCGGCTACTCCGAGGTCAGCTATGTGACGGCCCACGACGAGCTGTTCGCACGGGACTCGCGGCGCTGGAACCAGTGGGAGAACATCCCCGAGGACTGGCCGCTGCTGCCGTTCGTCGGATACCAGCCCTCAGTACTGTTCACCGAGGGCGCCGAGCACCAGCGGCGGGCCGGAGTGATCACTCAGGCCCTGGAGGATGTCGATCAGTTCGAGCTGGGCCGCGAATGCCAGCAGATCGCCGACCGGCTCATCAGCTCCTTCGCGGGCAGCGGCCAGGCCGAGCTGATGAGCGCCTACGCGCACGCCCTGCCGATGCGGGCCGCGGTCCAGATGTGCGGGATGCCGCACACCGGTACGGACACCCAGCAACTCGTGGACGACCTGCGCATCTCCCTCGACGCCGCGGAAGGAGACGACCCGGTGGCCGCGTACACGCGGGTGGGGGAGCGGATCGGGCAACTGGTGAAGGAGAAGCGGACCACCCCCGGACCCGACGTCACCTCGCGGATGCTGCTGCATCCGGCCGGGCTGACCGACGAGGAGGTCGTCCAAGACCTGATCTCCGTCATCGCCGCGGCACAGCAGCCCACCGCCAACTGGATCTGCAACACCCTCCGGCTGCTGCTCACCGACGAACGCTTCGCCCTGAACGTCTCGGGCGGCCGGCTCAGCGTGGGCGAGGCGCTGAACGAGGTGCTGTGGCTCGACACACCGACGCAGAACTTCATCGGCCGCTGGGCCGTGCGCGACACCCAGCTCGGCGGACGGCGGATCAGGGCGGGAGACTGTCTCGTGCTGGGGCTCGCCGCGGCCAACACCGACCCGCAGATCTGGCCCGACGGGCACGTCGGCGCGGAGAACGCCGCGCACCTGTCCTTCAGCAACGGCGAGCACCGCTGCCCCTACCCGGCCCCGCTGCTGGCCGACGTCATCGCCCGCACAGCGGTCGAGACCCTCCTGGAACGGTTGCCCGACCTGGTCCTGGCGGTGGAGCCGCACGAGCTGACCTGGCGCCCGTCCATCTGGATGCGCGGACTGACCGCGCTGCCCGTGCAGTTCACACCGGTGGTGCACTAGCCCCCACCGGCGTCCGGGCGAGGGGCGGAGCGATGGCCGGGCGCCTGCGGTGGTCAGCCCGTGACGGGTGTGAATCGCACCGGCAGGGAGTGCGGCCCGCGGGTGAAGACGCCCTGCTCCCCGGGGTCGAATTCGTCGGCGATCCGCACGTCGGGCATGGCGTCGAGGAGCTGGCCGACACCGATCTCGACCTCGGCCTTGGCGAGGAGGGCCCCCACGCAGAAGTGCCGGCCCAGTGCGAAGGCAAGGTGATCGGCGGCAGCCGAGAAGGCCGTCGCCGTCGTCAGGTCGTCGCGGAAGATGTCGAAGCGGTCGGGGTCCGCGTAGCGGTTGCCGTCCCGGTTGGCGGCGCCGATCAGGCAGGTGACGGTGGCGCCGGCCGCTATGGTGCCGCCGCTGAGTTCGACCTCGGTCGCCGACTGCCGCATGATCATGTGGACAGGCGGTGTGTAGCGCAGTGTCTCGGCGAAGGCACGGGCGATCAGCCCGCGGTCCTCCCGGACGGCCGCCAGCTGCTCCGGATGCAGCAGAAGGTTCGCGAAGATACTGGCGATCGCCTTGTCCGTGGTCTCGCCGCCCGCGGCGAGCAGCAGGCTGCAGAAGGCCTTGATGTCCTCGTCGCTCATCTTCACGCCGTCCACCTCCGCGGCGCACAGCGTGGACAGCAGGTCGTCACCGAGGTGCTTCCGGCGTTCCCGGATGATCGGGACCATGTACTCGGCGAACTCCACCCGGGTCCGCTCGCCGGCCGCGGTCACCTCCGGGTCGCCCGAGAGGTTGCCCAGGAAGGCGATGACGGAGGTGTACCAGCGGTGGAACCGGGCATGGTCGGCCTTGTCGAGGCCCAGCATGTCCGCGATCACGTTGACGGGGAAGCGGGTCGCGTAGTCGGCCACCAGGTCGGCGGATCCTGTGTGCCGGAAGGCGTCGATCAGCTCACTCGAGTTGCGCTCGATCACGGGGAGGAACTTCCCCTGCAGATCGCTGCCGCGGAAGGCCGGGGCGACCAGTGCGCGCCGCACCGCGTGCTCCCGCCCGCTGAGCGAGAGAATCGTTTTGCCGTGGACCGGCTCGATCTGCCAGGTGTAGTTGTCGGTGGTGAACTCCCCGTCCCTGTCCTTGAAGACGCGCTCCACGTCCTCGTAGCGCGAGATGATGTAGCTCTGGGTGGCCTCGTGCCAGATGAGCGGGGCGTGTTCGCGCATCACCCGGTAGGCCGCATAGGGATCCGCGGCGAACTCGGGCGAGAGGATGTCGGGGATCTGCTGCGCGATGGACATGAAGCTCCCTGAGATCAGCAACGGGTGTTCCGCACAAGGCTATTGATCAGCCAGGAGACAGGACAGGCGAGTCCCAGCCCACGATCGCGGAATGTGGACAGCCTTCGACCAGGCCAGGCCAGGCCCGCAGCAGACCCGACATCGAGATATCGTGGTGTGTCGAACTGCCTGGCGGGAAAGGTGACGCATGACCGCGAAAGCGACAGCGACAGCGATGGTGGATCCGGGTGAGCTGATCGAGGTGTTCAAGGCCCTCGGCAACCCCGCCCGTCTGCAGATCATGCAGTGGCTGAAGGATCCCGAGGAGCACTTCGGCGAGTACGAGCCGATCGCGGACCGCCGGTCGGTCGGCGTGTGTGTCACGCACATCCAGGCCAAGGCGGGACTCGCCCAGTCGACGGTGTCCAGCTACATGAGCACGCTCGAACGGGCGGGACTCGTGCGTCCCACTCGCGTGGGCAAGTGGACCCACTATCGGCGCGATGAGGAGCGGCTGGCGCAGCTGGCGCGGGCGATCGGCACCACTGTCTGATTGACGAATCGCAATATGTCGATATGATTTCCTTCATGTCGACCTACGATGCCGCGCCCACCGCCCTGATCGTTCACGCTCACCCCGAGCCCCACTCCTTCAGCACCGCCCAGATGACCACCGCCGCCCAGTCCCTGAGCGAGGCGGGATACCGGGTCCAGGTCCTCGACCTCTACGCCGACGGATGGGCCCCGACTCTCGCCCGCGAGGAGTTCGCACCGGTGGACGGCCCGTTCAAGCCGCAGGCGGAGCAGATGCGCGCGGTCGAGGAGGGGACGCTCGACGCGGCCGTCAGGGCTCATCTCGACCAGCTGCTCGCCGCTGATCTGCTCGTGCTGTCGTTCCCGCTGTGGTGGTTCTCGCTGCCCGCCGTCCTCAAGGGATGGGTGGACCGGGTCTTCGTGATGGGCGGGGTCTTCGGCGGGGACCACGGACTCTTCGGCAACGCTGCGCTCGCCGGGAAGCGCGCGATGCTGCTGTTCACGACCGGCGGACCCAGCGAGTCGTTCCAATCCGGCGGCGCCTTCGGCCCGATGCACGACTTCCTCTTCCACATCCACCGCGGGATGCTGGAGTTCGTCGGCTTCCAGGTCCTCGACCCGGTGGTCACCTACGGACCGGCCCGCATGACCGACCAGGAGCGAACAGCGGCGCTGGGTGCGGTCAGAGACTCCGTCGTACGCATCGCCGCGGACCTCCCGGCCACCGTGCACTGACGCAGACGCAGACGCAGACGCAGACGCAGACGCAGATCCAACGACAACTGCTCAGGCCACGGGGTGGATTCGATTGCCGGTCTTCTCCCGGAGCGCGGCCGCCAGCCGGTCGCGGGCCTCGGTCTGGGCGGCGATCCGTTCGTTGAGGATCGCCAGCCGTTCCAGCGCGACCCTGAGGCCCTTGTCCGAGGGCGGTGCGGCAGCGACATCGCCGTCCAGGCACGGCAGGAACACACGCGCGTCGTCCAGGGTGAGACCGGCGGCCAGCAGGTAGCGGATGTTGCGGACCCGCACCACGGCCCGCTCGTCGTAGACGCGGTAGCCGTTGGAGGCCCGTTCGGAGGAGATCAGCCCGGCCTGCTCGTAGTGCCGCAGCGCACGAGCTGTCGTCCCGGTTGTCCTGGCCAGTTCACCGATCCGCACCCGTTCCACCTCCCGGGCCACTCTTATCACGCCACGACCGCCCCGCCGTCGACCGGGAGGACCACTCCGGTGATGAACGACGCGGCCGGTGCGGCGAGTTGGGTGATCGCCCAGGCCACGTCCTCCGGGCGGCCGATTCGGCCCAGCGGGGTATGCGCCAGCTGCCACTCCCGCACTGCGGCCATCCGCTCCGGGGACAGACCCTGATGCTCGCCAATGGGCGTGTCGATCGCGCCCGGGGCAACCGCGACCACACGGACACCGCGAGGTGCCAGCTCGACCGCCCACGTGCGAGTCAGCAGTTCCAGGGCGGCCTTGGTCGCGGCGTACACCGAGCTGCCTGGCCACGCCCGCTGCCCCACGGACGTACTGACATTGACGATCACTCCGCCCGACGTCTCCAGCAACGGCAGCGCCGCCTGGGCCAGCAGAATGGGGGCGACGAGGTTGGTGGCAAGCTGAGCCGTGATCATCTCCGGCGTCAGCGAGCCGAGGGCGCCGCTGCGCACGATGCCCGCGTTGTTGACCAGCACGTCCAGTCGGCCGTATGTCTCCACCACGGTCCGGACGATCCGCTCGGGCTCGCCCTCGGCGGTGATGTCGGCGGCAAGGGGCATGATCCTTTCGTGCCCGGCCGCGGTCTCCTTGAGTGGTGCACTCCGCCGTCCGAGCGCGACCACGTGGGCACCCTCGGAGGCGAAGGCACGGGCTGTTGCCCGGCCGATACCGGTGCCGGCTCCGGTGATGGCGACGATCCTGCTGCTGTGTGGTGTGCTGCTGTTCATGCGGTCATCGTGCAACCCTGCCGTTGGCGGCAAGGTCAACGTCTCGTCGAGAGGCAAGCGGGCGGACCGGAGAAAACGACGAAGAAGGCGGCATCGTGGAAGCCGAGGCGCGGCGCCCACAGAGCGTCTTCGGCCGGTCCAGGGCGCGGAGTTCGACGTCGCGCCGGCAGTGCGTGCAGGCCGTGAGTCCAGGCTGGTCGGCTGAAGAGCTCAGCGGTCGGGTCCGTACCGTGACCGGCAGTGCCTGCGCAGCCTCCTGATCTTTTGCGAGGTCCGTCACCGCTCGCTGAGGCGGGCTCCGTCCCCAAGGCGGCGGAGCGTGGTCTTCAACGCCGGCGCGACAGCGACGCCGCCGCCATGACAGCGCCCACGAGTACGACCGCGATCCCGCCGAAGAGCGCGTTGGCCATCCCCGAGTTGAGCGCCTGCCGGTGTCGGCTCGGTAGGTGGTGTTGAAGACGCTGCCGGGGGCCGCGATGCCGAGGACTCGTGCTGGGCCTGTACCAGTCGGGCAGCCTCGGTGACCTTCATCCCGGACGCCCCGCCGAGGGCGCGTCCGCACCGGAGGGTGAAACGGAGCGGCTGGTCACGCTGCCGGCGGCGGCACTCGACGCAGCGGGCCCAACGACCTGACCTCCGGGCCGAGTTGACCGACAGTCATTGTTGTCACCCTGACCAACAAGCTATTGTCAGCGTTGCCAACAAGGGGGACACGTGACGGGGCCACGCCGCAGGCGCACGCCGGAACAGGCACGCGAGGAGATCCTGGACGCCGCCGCCGAGCTCATCGCCCGGTACGGGCCGGACGGTGTGGGCCTGCGCCGGATCGCGGAGGCCGTCGGCGTATCCCACGGCCTCGTGACCCACTACTTCGGTACCTACAGAGCGCTCGTCCGGGCCGTACTGCAGCGGGAAAACGAACGGCAGCGGGAACGGATCCGCGAACGGATGCGTGCCGATCACGGCGTGCCCTATGCGGACGGTATGACCCAGGTACTGTTCGAGACGCTCGCTGACGAGCGCTACGTGCGTCTGTTCGCCTGGTCCAGCCTCCACGCCGAGGACGTTGGCACGTCATCGCGGGGACTGTCCGAGCTGGTCGACGCGGTCGAGGCCGGCGTTCGGCTCGCCCTTCCCGGCCCGGATCGGCCGGACCGGGACCGGATCGAGGCCGTGGTTCTGCTGGCGCTGTCAGCCGCGTGCGGATTCGCGCTCGGCAAGCGTTCCTGGCTGGCCGGGCTCGGGCACGATCCGGCCGACCCGACGCATGACGCCGCATTCCGTGCCGCACTGTCTGCCGCGCTCGCCACCCACATGGCCGGAGGACCCGCAACCCCATGACGCCTGGTCTGCTGTTGATCGTCGGCATCACCGCCGTGATTCTGGTGAGCCAGTTCTCCGCGCGACCAGTCCGGTCGCTGGCGTATCTGTGGGTCGCCCTCCTGATCGTGCGTGGCTGTGTTCCACCAGGGCCGAGCCGTACGACCTCAGCCGGAGTCGCGTTCTTGGCGGCCGGGCTCGTCGTCTCGGTGGTCGCCGGGGTCCTGCGCGGTAGCACCATGCCGATGTGGCGAGACGCGGGAGGGAGGCTGTACCGCAAGGGCGGCCGGGTGACGTTACTGCTGTGGCTCGCCACCGTCGTCGTCAAACTCGGGCTCGGCGCCATCGCGGAAGCGGCGTTCGGTGAGCCGTTCAACGGCAACGCCCTTTGGCTCGGCCTCGGTGTCACATTGGGTGCGCAGCAGTTGGTGATGACGTATTACGGCCGTCGTGTGCCGGGGCCGGAGCCCTCGTCACAGCCGTCAACGGGCGCTCGTGACCAGGACAGCCAGAGCACCCGTTAGTGCAGTTCGGAAACCTGCGCGCGCCTGGGTCAGCGCTGGAGCACGCGCCACCTTTCCAGCCGCGTGCCGCCTGATGCGTTACCTGTCGGTGTGCGGTGCTGCCGCGGGTGGTTCAACGGTGATGCGGATCCCGCCGGCCGAGCGCGGGGTGAGGGCGAGGGTTCCGTCGTGGGCCTGGGTGCTGGTTTTGACGATGGCCAGGCCGAGGCCGACGCCTGCGTGGTCGGTGTGGTCGGTGTGGTCGTGTGGATGCGATCGGTGCCGCGCCGGAATGGTTCGGTGAGTGTCGAGGCCAGCTCTGGGTTGCTCTTCTCGCCGGTGTTCTCGACAGTGAGCACCACAGTCCTGGGGCGGACGCCGGTGTTCACCCACACGGTGCCCTCTTCAGGCAGGTTGTGGACGATCGCGTTGTGCACGAGGTTCATGGTCAGCTGCAGCAGAAGCGCTTGCGATCCGATCGGGGGGGTGATGTCGCCGCTGGCCACGGCGGCGACGTCTCCTGGCCCGCACCGATCCGACGATGACGCAGGTGGACACGGCGCAGGTGGACACGGCGGGGGCCGGGCAGGGCGGCACCGACCGCCGGGACACCGGCGCCGCGAACTGGCGTGCGGGCGCCTGCCGGGCGCCCGCCGGGCGATCGGCCGGGCGACCCGCCTCGGCTCCAGTCCGGAGCTCTGGAAGCGTGGCCCGGTCCTCGCGGCGCTGGCGGTGCTGCTCGGCCCGTTCATGCTGCTGCACGCGAAGATTCCGAACCGGATCGGGAACCTCGGCAGTCTGCTGGAGACCTTCCTGCCGTGGTTCGGCCTGTTCGTTCCGGTGTTGCTGGTCGTGGCGCTGTGGCGCCGCTCCGCCTCAGCGGTGGTCGCGCTGCTGCTGCCGGTCACGGTGTGGCTGAACCTCTTCGGCGGGCTGCTCAGCGAGAAGTCCCACCCGGGCAGCGACCACACCGTGGTCAGCCACAACGTCGGCGCCGACAACCCCGATCCGGTCGGCACCGCGCGCGACCTGACCGCCTCCGGTGCGGACCTGCTGGCGCTGGAGGAGCTGACGCCGCAGGCCCGGGGCACGTACGAGAAGGAGCTGGCGAAGGCGTACCCGTACCACACGGTGCTGGGCACAGTAGGGCTGTGGAGCAGGTTGCCGCTGTCGGATACCGAGCCCGTCGACACCGGGATGGACTACGGTCCGCTGGCGGTGTATGTGGCCCACCTGGGGTCCGCACGGGTGAATCCCAGGGAAGGCTTTTCGACGGCCCAGCGGGACAGAGGCGCGCAAGCGCTCGGCAAGGCCGTCGCCGCCGAACAGAACGAGCGGGTGGTGCTGCTCGGCGATTTGAACGGCACGATGGACGACCGTGCGTTCGCCGGCCTCACCTCGCAGATGCGCTCGGCCCAGGACGCGGCCGGGGACGGCTTCGGCTTCAGCTGGCCGGCGAAGTTCCCGGTGGCACGGATCGACCAGGTCCTGGTCCGTGGCGTGGAGCCGGAGAGCTCGTGGGCGCTGTCGGCCACCGGCAGTGACCACCTGCCGGTGGCGGCGGAAATCAGCTGGTGAACACCGCGTAAGTGGCCAGCGCTCCACTGCTGGAGCCTGCACGAGCGGGCGCGGGGAGAAGGGGGCGAGCTGTACGCGGCGAACCGCCGGGACTACCCTGCCGCGCTGACGAAGCGGGCCGTGATGCGCAAGTTCGGCTGCGGCTAACCCACCGTGCAGAACGCACTGGAGTCGACCTGGCTCCGACCGACCCAAGGCCGAACAGGCCACCACATCCTGAGCCGGTTTCACGCGTCGGGATGACTCACTGTTTCGGCAGCCGCTCCTCGCAGGGCGGCCGCAGCACCGTGGACGATGGGTTCGCCATGCCCGAAGAGCACGCTATCGACTTCCAGCTGGGCGAGCCGTTGCAGCGACTCGACGGCCCGGGAACGGTCGGTGTTGAAGACACCGAGCATGGTCCGGCCGATGTTGGCGACCGCGTCACCGGTGAACAGGACTCCAGGCCCGGGCAGGTGGAGCGCGATCGACCCGTCCGTGTGTCCGGGCACCGCGATGACCACCGCCCCGCCGCCGAAGGCCAGCTCATCGCCGTGCTCCACCTCCCGGTCCACCCGGCACGGCGGAGCCGGCGGGAGCGGCGGCAGCGCTGCCCGGATCGGTATCTCGAAGTCCTGCAGTGTGGGAGGGACCCCGGCCACCTCTCCCCGGACGACCGGTGCCTCCAGCCGATGTGCCACGACCTCCGCCCCGTGTCGGGCAGCCAGTTCGGCGGCCGCACCCGTATGGTCCTCGTGCCAGTGCGTCAGCACGATCCTCCGCAACTCGCCGTTGAGAGCATCCTCGATCTGAGCGGCACAGTCCGCCGTCCCGGTGTCGATCAAGGTCAGCTCATCGTCATCCCGCCACAGATAGGCCGCCCCCACCGGGAAGCGGAGCATGCGGAGCCTCGGCAGTACCTGAACCACATCCATGCCCCAAGCCTGCGCGACAGTCCTCGCCGCCACGAGGCCGTTCGCTGACGGCCTACCAGGCATACGGTGCATCACCGCCACCACACGCCGGCTGCCCTACCGGTCGGGGCCCCCGCCGATACGGTTCAGCACCTGGTCGGCCAACTCCTGCGGCGGCAGTTCGCCGTCCAGGAACACCGTGTCGCTGGGCAGGGTGTCGACCGCGGCCATGCACGGTTCGATCCGGTCCTTGCACCAGCGTCGGACCCGCTCGTCCTGCTCGGGGTCATCCGGGGTGAAGCTTCGTCCGTCGATCCGCTTTTCCAGGACCTCCTGGGGGACCTTCAGGAAGAAGTGGTGGACGGTGATACCCGCGTCCTTCAACGCGCCGAAGATCTCACCGACATACCCGGGGTTGACCAAGGTCATGGGGACCAGAACCGGGCGGCGGTACTCCTCGACCAGACCCACCGCCAGATCGGCGACCTGCCGACGCCACAGCCTGAGATCCTGAAAGTCGCCGGCCGGCACCTCCACGATCTCCCGCAGCACGTAGCCGACCATCTCCGGGTCATAGACGAGTGCTTCGGGCCGGCGTGGACGCAGCTCGTCCACCAGGGTGCTTTTCCCGCTGCCGAACGCACCGTTCACCCAAACGATCAACGCGATCCTCCCCGCCCCGCCGCCACGCCCGCGCGTCGGGCCCGGCATGTCGAACCAGCATGCCCGGTGACTTGGGGAGGGGCCAAATATGGGGGCGCGTGCCGACCGCCGCCCCCGGGAGGGAGAGCTGCCCCGATGCGCCTGCCCCGCGTCCGGGACTACGGGTGACGACCGGCGCGTCTACGTGCTCGCCCTGACCGGGGGCACCACCCTGACCCGGTACGACGGCGACGCCGTGGGTCACCTCGCCTGAGCTCCGTGCACAGCGGCGCGGTCGCCACCGGCCGGCCCACCGGCACCCGGTTTCACGGGCTTCGGCGACCTGAACGGAGACCGCGTCAACGACGTCCTCGTCGTGCTGCCGACGGGTGATGTACGCATGTACCAGCCCCCGGCCGGCCGGCTGCCCGCGCCGACGTCCCCGTACAAGAAGACCAGCAGCGACTGGCGCGGCTACAACGTCCTCATGACCCCCGACGCCCTGACCGGCGACGGCCGCACCGACCTGCTGGCCCGCTCGGCCTTGACCGGTGACGTCTACCCGTATGCGGGCAACGGCAGCGCCGGATTCGCCTCCCGCGTCAAGATCCGGTCCGGCTGGACGTACAACCGCGTGATCGGTGCCGGGGACCTCAACAGCGACGGGCACAGGGACGTGCTGACCCTCGACAGTTCGGTCGACTCCGACGGCGTGGGCTGGCTCAACACCGGCACCGGCCGCGACACCTTCGCCAACCGGGCCCGCGTCGGCTCGGGTTGAAGCAGCAGCCCCGTCCTGACCAGCAGCCCCGTCCTGACCAACGGCCCCGCACCGGAGGGGCACCCTCCTGGTGCGGGCCACACTCCTGGCCCGGCCGCGCCGGCCAAGTCCCGGACGCGTCAAACGGCCCTGCAAGCCGGTCACGCTGAGTGGCGACCGAGATGGGGGCAGGGGGCCTCGCAGGGGCTTGCTGATGCCGCAAGTGGTCGTGTTCTCACGGGCCCGAGGCGTGGCCCGGGGCTTGGTCCAGGGCGTCACAGAGCGATCAGGCCGGCTCTCGTCTCCTTGAAGCCGCAGGCATCGAAATAGAACGAACGCAGGTGTTCCTCGAAGTCGACGTGGAGCCATTCGCACGTCGCGGCGCGGGCTGCGTGGGCCGCGGTCGCGACGAGGGTGGCGCCAACTCCCCACTCCCGGCGGTGCGGTGCGACCACCGTGTCCAGGATGAAGGCATGGACTCCACCGTCCCAGACAACGTTGACGAAGCCGATCAGTGAGCCGTCTTCCCACGCGCAGACCCAGCCGAGGCTGTGGCGCTCAAGTCGTTCTCGCCCGTCAGTCCGAGCGACCGGGTGACCGAAGCCGTCGGCGTGCAGCGCGTTGAGGGCGGCGTTGTCGAAGTTGCCACGCCACTCATACTTGATCGTCACGCCGCCATCGTAATCAGGGCTCAGCCGTGATGGTAGCGCCAGGAAACAAGCTCTGACCTCAGCGAATAGGACGCTTTCCACGCACAAAGATGCGTCAGTTCGTCGTTGACCGGCGATCTGTGCCAGGGCCAGGCTGGTGCAGCCGGATCGGATGGCACTCTCCCGGTCCCGGTCGACGAACTGCGTGCAGGAGGCCGTGATGGTCCGGTCGGAAACCTTTGAACCCACCCTGTTGCGGGAAGAACACGAAGCGGCTGCCACCGTGACGACCGCGCTCGCCGCCACGGCCGCGTCCGCGGCCACGATCGCACCGAACGCCCCGGTGGACTCCGGTCAACTGCTCTACCAGCGCTGCCTCTGGTGCGGCACCCCGGCCTACCGGCGCCCGTTCTGCCGTGCCTGCGGGTCCATGGCCCTTCAGTGGGAACGCAGCGCGGGTGTCGGAGCCGTCCTTCGCCGACACGGCCATGTCTCGCACAACACGTGGTTTGTCGCGATGGACGAGGGCTTCAACCTTCTCTGCCAGGTCACCGGCACCGCGCAAGTCGTGATCGGTTCGAGGGTGAGTGTCGTACGGGCTGTGGCCCCCCTCGGGCAGGGACTTCCCGTCGTCGAACCCACCCGCCCGTCGCCGCCTTCGGAGCGCTGGTGACGACGGGAAGCGGCCGAAGCGCAGCCACCTCGCGTACGCGAGACGATCAGAGAGGAGGAACGTCCGTGGGCACCCAGCACCATGCGCGGGAAGGATGGGCCGGCGGTCTGGAGGGAGCGGGGCAAGGCGCGCTGGAGGGGCTGCGCGTCGCCGACTTCTCCCGAGTTCTCGCGGGGCCCTACGCGACCATGCTCCTGGCCGACCTCGGCGCAGACGTGGTGAAGGTCGAACGGCCGGGCATCGGCGACGACACCCGGGCCTGGCACCCTCCGGCGGACCACGACGGTACGTCGACCTATTTCCTCGGCGTCAACCGGAACAAGAGGTCCATCATCCTGGACCTCACAACCGACGCCGGCCGCGCACAGGCCCGCGCCCTGGTCGCCGAGTCCGACGTGCTGGTGGAGAACTTCCGCCCCGGCACGATGGAGCGACTGGGGCTCGGACATCGCGAACTTCGCGCCCTGCACCCGGGGTTGGTCTACTGCTCGATCAGCGGTTTCGGTAGCGGTGCGGGCGCGGCGATCCCCGGATACGACCTGCTCGTGCAGGCCGTCGGCGGTCTGATGAGTGTGACCGGGGACGCGGCCGGGGAGCCGGTGAAGGCAGGCGTGGCCCTGGTCGATGTGATCACCGGCCTCCACGCCTCGCTCGGCATCCTCGCGGCCCTCCGGCACCGGGACGCCACCGGGAAGGGGCAGCACGTGGAGGTGAACCTCCTCAGTTCGCTGTTGTCGGCCATGGTCAACCAGGCATCGGCGTATGTTGTCGCCGGTGTGGTTCCGGGCCGTATGGGCAACGCACACCCGAGTATCGCCCCGTACGAGACCTTCGCGGCCGCCGATCGTCCGATCGCGATCGCGGTGGGCAACGACCGGCAGTTCGCGGCACTCGCCGACCTCGTCGGGGAGCCCGATCTCGCTCTGGATGACCGTTTCCGCACCAACGCCGACCGAGTCGCTCACCGCACGGAACTGCGGAACATCCTGACGGAACGGCTGGGCACCGCCGGAGCAGACCACTGGTCGGCCCTCCTGCTGGCGGCAGGAGTGCCCGCCGGGCCGGTCAACACCCTTGACGAGGCATTCGCCTTCGCTCAGAAGCTCGGCCTGCCCGGCATCGTCGACATCCCCGCCGCGTCCCCTGACGGAGCGGAGGAGCGGCTGTGCCGCCAGGTCGTGAGCCCCATCGGGCTGAGCAGCACGCCCGCGCGGTACCGCTTGCCGCCGCCGGGCCTGGGCCAGCACACCGCGGAGATTCTGCACCGCCTTCCCGGCGACGCCTCCGCGCCGAACGAAGAAGTCACCTGACCCTCCCGTCCCCCCCCGGGGGCGCGGGCAAGCAAGACCGAACCCATCGCACAACCCCAGGAGTTCATGATGAGCGGCGTCAAGCCGATGAAGGACCCCCTCGACCTCCTCGACCTTTCCTCCACGCTCAGTGACGAGGAACGCGAGATCCAGGCCACCGTCGCCAAGTTCCTTGCCGACCGAGTGCGCCCGCACATCGGCGAGTGGTTCGAGAACGCCCACTTCGCACGCGAGCTCGCCCCGGAACTCGGTAAGTTGGGTGTGCTCGGCATGCATCTCGAAGGGTACGGGTGCGCCGGTACCAACGCCGTCAGCTACGGCCTGGCCTGTCTGGAGCTGGAGGCGGCGGACTCGGGCCTGCGCAGCTTCGTCTCGGTGCAGGGCTCACTGTCGATGTTCTCCATCTGGAGGTGGGGCTCTCAGGAGCAGAAGCAGGAGTGGCTGCCCCGGCTCGCCGCCGGTGAGGCGATCGGCTGCTTCGGCCTGACCGAGCCCGACTTCGGCAGCGATCCCGCCGGGATGCGCACCAGGGCTGTTCGCGACGGCGGCGACTGGATCCTGAACGGCTCCAAGATGTGGATCACCAACGGCGGCATCGCCGATGTGGCCACCGTCTGGGCGCAGACCGAGGACGGCATTCGCGGCTTCCTCGTGCCGCGGGGAACGCCGGGATTCACCACGCAGGACATCAAGCAGAAGATGTCCCTGCGCGCGTCCGTCACCTCGGAGTTGTACTTCGACAACGTACGGCTGCCCGACGCGGCGCGGCTACCGCTCGCGGAGGGCCTGCGCGGACCGCTGTCCTGCCTGAACGAGGCACGCTTCGGCATCCTGTTCGGCGCGGTCGGCGCGGCCCGCGACTGCATCCAGGCGGCCATCGAGTACGCCGACTCCCGCGTTCAGTTCGACAAGCCGATCAGCTCCTTCCAGCTCACCCAGAAGAAGCTCGCCGACATGAGCGTGTCCGTGGGCAACGCCGCGCTGCTCGCCGTGCACCTGGGCCGGCTCAAGGACCAGCACCGCATCAGGCCCGAGCAGATCAGTGTCGGCAAGCTCAACAACGTCCGGGAAGCGATCGCCATCGCCCGGGAGTGCCGCACCGTCCTGGGGGCCAACGGCATCTCCCTGGAGTACTCGCCGCTGCGCCACGCCAACAACCTGGAGTCCGTTCTGACCTACGAAGGCACCAGCGAGATGCACACCCTGGTCGTCGGTCAGGCGATCACCGGCTACCCGGCGTTCCGCTGACCACCGAAGGCCGAGGGAAAACGCCCGTGAACATCGTCGTACTCGTCAAGCAGGTCCCGGACACCGCTGCCGAACGCACCCTGTCCGAGGCCGACCACACGCTCGACCGCGGGGACACCGATCCCGTCCTGGACGAGATCAACGAGCGCGCCGCGGAAGAGGCCCTGAGACTGAAGGAGACGGCGGGCGCCCACGTCACCGTCGTCTCCATGGGGCCCGACTCCGCGCTCGAAGCCATCCGCAAGGTCCTGGCGATGGGCGCCGACCGGGCGATCCACGTCTGCGACAACAGACTCCACGGAGCCGACGTCGTGACCACCGCGAAGGTCCTGGCGGCCGCCGTGCGGACCGTTGAGGAGGTCGACCTGGTACTCGCCGGTGACGCCACCACCGACGGTCGGGCGAGCGCGGTCCCCGCCGTCGTCGCGGACCTGCTCGCCCTGCCGCAGGTGACCCACGTGCGGAAGCTGGAAGTGGGCGCCGGACGGGTGAGCGCCGAGCGCGAGACCGGCAATGGCGAGACGACGCTCGACGCGCCGCTGCCCGCACTGGTCAGCGTCACCGAGAAGATCAACGAGCCGCGCTACCCCTCGTTCAAGGGGATCATGGCCGCCAAAAAGAAACCCGTGGAGACGGTCGGCCTCGACGACCTTTTCCCCGACGCGGACAATGCCGCATTCCTGGTGACGCGCACCCGGGTGCTGGAGGCCGTCCCGCGTCCCCCGCGAGCCACCGGAACCCGCATCACGGACGACGGGTCGGCCGGTCGGCAACTCGCCGCGTACCTGATCTCCCAGAAGCTCATCTGAACCGCCCGACCAGGAAAACAGGCCCACATGCCCGACGTTCTCGTACTCGTCGACCACGACGGGGACCGTGTCAGCACATCCGCCTACGAACTCCTGACCGCCGCACGGCGACTGGGGGACCCGGCCGCCGTGGTCGTAGGAACCCCCGGCATCGCGGCACGCCTCAGGGAACCCCTCGCCCGTCACGGCGCCACAGCCGTCCTCGCGGCGGAATCCACCGAAGCCGCCGAGTTCCTCGTCACGCCCGCCGTCGATGCCCTGGAGGCCGGGGTTCGGGAAGCCGCTCCCGCCGCCGTTCTGGTCTCCGCCACGACGGACGGCAGGGAGGTGGCCGCACGTCTCGCCGCGCGGCTGGACGCCGGTCTGCTGATCGACGCGGTCGACCTGGACTCCTCCGGCGTGGTCACCCAGATCGTCTTCGGGGGCTCGTACACGGTGCGCTCCCACGTCACCCATGGCACGCCGGTGATCACCGTGCGCCCGGGGGCCTTCGAGCCGGAGGAACATCCTGGGCAGGCCGTGGAGCGAACACTCACCCTGCCCACGGTCGATCCGGCGGCGTCTGCCCGCATCACCGGCCGCCGCGCCGCACCCGCGGGCGACCGGCCCGGGCTCACCGAGGCTGCCGTCGTCGTCTCCGGAGGCCGCGGTGTCGGAGGGGCGAAGGGCTTCGAGGCGGTGGAGGAGCTGGCCGACGCCCTGGGAGGCGCGGTGGGCGCCTCGCGCGCCGCGGTGGACGCCGGCTACTACCCGCACCGGTTCCAGGTGGGGCAGACCGGCGCGTCCGTCTCCCCCCAGTTGTACATCGCCCTTGGCATCTCCGGGGCCATCCAGCATCTCGCCGGGATGCAGACCTCCAAGACGATCGTCGCGGTCAACAAGGACCCGGAGGCGCCGATCCTCGACCTCGCCGACTACGGCGTGGTGGGTGACCTGTTCGCGGTGGCTCCCCAGCTCACACAGGAAGTGGCCGCTCGCCGAGCGGTCGGTTGATGTTCCATGCTTCCGGAAGGCACGCGTCACGTCCTTCCCGACCTGCTGGAGGAGATACGTTCAGCTCTGGGTGACCAGTTGGTGGGCGTGTACCCGTACGGTTCTGCGGTCGCCGGCGACTTCGCTGCCGGCCACTGTGTCACCCGGCTCGCCGCTCCGTTCGAGACCCGTGACGCGGGAATGGGTTCTGAACTGGCGGCCGTCTGGTGAGCAAGGCCGAAGCCGCTCGGTGGACATGTACGCGCCGGCCGGACCTCAGCCAAGGCAATGCCCCCGCGTTCTCGGCCCTCGGCCCGCCCACGCCGTTGTCGGAAATCACGACGTGGGGGACAGATGCCCGGAGGCCGGACGCCGGACGCGGCCTCGCCGTGTGCTCTCAGGCGGCCTGATAGTTGAAGAATCCCCGTCCCGACTTACGGCCCAGCAGCCCCGACTCGACCATGCGGCGCAGCAGCGGGGGAGGGGCGTACAGCGGTTCGCGGTACTCCTCGTACAGCGCCTCGCCTATGGCTGCCACGGTGTCGAGGCCGATGAGGTCGGCGAGGCGCAGCGGGCCCATGGGGTGAGCGCAACCGGCGGTCATCCCCGTGTCGATGTCCTCTGCTGTCGCCGTGCCGGAGCTGACCATCCGTACCGCTGCCAACAAGTAGGGAACCAGCAGGGAGTTCACCACAAAGCCCGCGCGGTCCTGAGTGACGATCGTCTCTTTGCCCAGGGTCTCGCCGGCGAAGGCGCGGACGCGCAGTTCCGTTGCCTTGGAGGTGTGCAACGAGGGGATCACCTCTACCAGCGGCATGACGGGAACAGGGTTGAAGAAGTGCAGGCCGACCACCGACTCCGGTCGTCCGGTCACGGCCCCGAGCCGGGCGATGGGGATCGAGGAGGTGTTGCTGGCCAGTACGGCGTCCGGGGCGGTGACCACCTGGTCCAGCTTCCGGAACAGCGCCGTCTTTGCCCGCTCGTCCTCGACGGCCGCCTCGATGACCAGGTCGGCCCCGGACAGGCGGGTAAGGTCCGCGGTGACCGAGACCCCGGCCAGGGCATGTGCGCGGTCCTTCGAGGTGACGGCGCCGCGCTTCTCCGCCTTGAGCAACGAGTCCGCCACGCCCGTCAGGCCGGCGCGGGCCCGGTCCTCGGTCATGTCGCACAATGTGACACGCAGTCCGGCCCGGGCGCAGACCTCTGTGATGCCCCGGCCCATCTGCCCGGCGCCGACGACGCCCACGTGCTTGATCGATGTCATGTGCTCCTCCGTCTGTCCCTGCGTCCGGCGGTGGTTGACCGATGCCGCCGTGACCTGTGGTGCACTGTTGGGAGCAGGTCGGGCCCAGGGCCCTCTGACCTGCGCAGTTGGTGGGGGCCGGTGCCCCCTGGGCAGGATGCCGCCCGGCGTGAATATGGCCCTGTGCCCGGCCTCTGCCGGGCGACCGCGGCTTCAGCCGGCGCTGATCGTGGTGGCAGCTGCCTCGCGCAGGCGGCGGATGACGCCGCGCACCGCGGGTGAGGTCTCGCCCCTGCGGTAGGCGCCCACCAGCCGGGTAGTCAGAGATACGTCGGCCAGCGGACGGTAGGCCACCCCGGGGATCTGCACGCGTCGCAGAGAGCTGGGGACGAGGGCCACCGCGAGACCGCCGCCCACCAGTGTCAGAGCCGCGATGAAGTCCCGCACCGGGGGTGCGCACCGCGGGCTGAACGCTCCTTGCTCGGCCACCTTCAGGATCTGGTCGCGGCAGCCGTACTCCTCGTTGAAATGCGGGGCCACGAACTGTTCATCGCGCAGCTTCGCTGCCGGAACCGTCTCGTACGCCGCGAGCGGTGCGTCGGACGGCAACGCCAGGACGACCTCTTCGGTCAGCAGGCAGGTGGCCGTGACCTCGGGCGGGTATTGCGGCCTCCAGCGCAGGAAGCCGACGTCGATGTCCCCGCAGGTCAGCGCCTCCAGTTGCGCCGGTGTCTCCAACTCCTTCACCTGAACGACGAGCTGCGTACCGGGGGCGGCGCAGCGGCTGAGGACATCGGTCAGTACTCCGGAGAACGCGGCGGAGGCGACGTACGCGATCTGGGCGTGGCCCAGCTCCCCGCGTCCGGCCCTGCGCCCCACGGCTTCGGCCCGCGCGGCCTGCGCGAGGGTCAGCCGCGCTTGCTCGACGAAGAGTTGCCCGGCGCTCGTCAGTGCCGGGCGGGTGCGTCGTCCTCGGTCGATCAGGCGCACCCCCAAGTGCGACTCCAGAGCCCTGATCTGGGCGCTGAGTGCCGACGGAGCAAGATGGAGACGGTCTGACGCCCGCGCGAAGTGCAGTTCCTCCGCGACGATGACGAACGATTCCAGCCAGCGCAGTTCCACCGGCTCCTCCGCTCTCCTGGGCGTGTACTCACTGGGGCACCGGCCGTGTGGACGACCGGTGGGTTGCCCCCCCCCCGACACCCCGCGGCATCGTCAGGGCAGAACAGGAACGCCGCGGGGTGAGCTCGGGGTGTCAAGGGGGCATGTGGCGGCCAGAGGCTGACGGCTTGCGGCCGAGGAGCGTCAGGACGCGTGGGGACGCTCGTCTGGGCGCCCGGTACCTGTGGATCAGGGGATGACGACGTAGTTGCTGAATCCGCCGTCGCGGTCTTCCAGACCGGAGATCGCCTCGTTGACCCTGGACAGCGGGAAGGGCTTGACCTGCAGATAGGACAGGTCCAGGGCGCCCGTGGCCACCATGTCGGCGAGTTCCTGTCCCTGTGCGGTGCTGAACCAGTTGGAGCCGATCAGCTGGACCTGCTCGTCCATGAGCCACTTCACATCCACGGGCAGCCGGTCGGCCACGCCGCCGACGTTGACCACCTTGCCGCCCCGTCGGACGCCCCGCATGGAGTCGAGCATCGTCTCCACCGGTGCCTTGGCACCCAGGGCACTGATCACGTAGTCCGCGCCTTCGCCACCCGTCATGGCCTTCGCCCACTCACCGGTGGAGCCGTCACCCAGCCGGAAGACCTCGACCCGCTCCGGGTCGAGTTCCTTGACGCGCTTGAGGAGTTCCTCGTTGCGACCGGTCCCGAGGACCCGTGTGGCGCCGGAGGCCAGTGCGAGCACGGTCGACGCGACACCCAGGGTTCCCGTGACCCCGTCGATGAGCGCGACCTGGCCAGGGCCGGCGGCGGCGTTCTTGAGGGCTCCGTAGGACGTGCCGATGTAGCCCAGTTTGCCGGCCTGTTCGAACGTCATGGTGTCCGGAATGCTGACGATCGAGTACTGCGGGGCGGTCATGTACTCCGCGAAGCCGCCGTAGGGGTACAGATCGAAGATCCGCTGGCCGTCACGGGAGGTGCTGAAGTAGCCGTTCAACGTGAAGTAGCGGCACCGGCTCAGTTCACCGCCCCGGCACACCTGGCAACTGCCGCAGGAACGCAGGGGGTTGACGTACACCCGGTCACCGGGCTTGGTGTGCAGCACCGCCTCGCCGACCGCTTCGACCACGCCGGCGGCGTCCAGGCCGAAGATGGCCGGCAACTTCGGCAACGGCTGATGCGGGAACCAGGTGGGCCAGTTGTTGATCACGTTGGCCATGTTCGGCACGATCCCGCACGCCCTGACCCGCACCAGTACGTCGGTCGGGCGCGGCGTGGGCACGTCGATCGTGTCCACCGACATGGGCTCACCGAGCGCGTGCAGTCGTGCAGCGAGCATTTTCGCCATTGAAATACTCCTTGAAACTGCTCCGTCCCGAGTATCGGGGAGCGGAGACATTCTGTGCGGCGCCGGGTTCTACGACTTCGGGAACGGGTTCGCGTAATTGTCCTCAAGGTCGATGTCCAGCAGCCCCATGATGCGGACGCCGGAGTTGTACCAGGCAATGGACAACGACAGTTCGACCATCTGCTGATCCGTCAGGTGCTCGGCGGCGGCACGCCATGTCTCATCCGAGACGTCGACCTGGAGGGTGGACTCCTTGGCGAGTCGCATCACGGCCTTCTCCAGGTCGTCGAACAGATCGGACGACTCGAACTCGGCGACCGCCGCGAGCTGTTCCCCGGTGAGCCCGGCTTTGAGCCCGTGCGACTGGTGGTGTGCGACCTCGTACGCGGAACGGGTCGCGTGTCCCACGGCCAGGATGGCAAGTTCACGCAGGTGGGGGCTCAGGTCGGCGGCCCGTAGCGAGTTGGCGTAGGTCAAGAAGGCGTCCAGCTGTGGGGGCGCGTGGGTGAGAGCGAGGAAGATGTTCGCCGTCGGTACCTTGCGTTCGGCTTCCAGCCGGTCGTACAGGGGTTTGTGTGACTCGTCCGCGTTCTCGCGGCGCAGATAGGGGACGCGTGCCATGGCCTCTCCTCGGGCGGGGGATCAGTGGGTGGATTCTTCGAGCAGGAACCGCTCCAGTGACATGGGCTTCGGCGGGTCGGCCGGCGGTATCAGCTCGACCCCCACGAAGGGCGACGCCTCGAAGTACCACTTCTCCAGGGCCGGAAGGCCCCAGCGGGCGTTGGTGCTCAGCGAACCCGCGTCCCAGCGCACCGGTTCGATCTCGGTGTCGATCGTCTGGTAGTGGCTGTTGAAGACCTCCACCCGGTGCCCGTCGGGGTCGCGCAGGTAGGCGAAGAGCATGCCGCCCGGACCGTGACGCCCCGGGCCCCGCTCCACACCGTCGCCGTAGCCGTGGATCCCGGCGAAGTCGCAGGCGGTGAAGATGTCATGGCTCTCGGAGACGGTGTACGCGAAGTGGTGCAGGGCGGGGCCGGTGTTCTCGACGATCGCAAGGTCCAGGCAGGTGCCCTTCCGATACATGAAGGCGCCCAGCAGTTTGTCGTCGTGGGCAAGGTATTCGGAGTTGCGGAAACCGAGCTCGCCGTAGAACGCGCACAGCTCGTAGGTGTCGGGCGCGAAGGTCTGGTAGTGGTCGAGCCGCTGCGCGTGGGCGCCCTTGTGGAGCTGGAAGTCGATGTGCAGCCGCGGCAGGGTCTCCATGTGCGCGCAGAGTTCGAGCGGCGTGCCGATGGGGTCGCTGACATGCAGGGTGCGGCCCTGGTGCGGCATGTCGACCCATGCCGCGGGCAGCCCGCGCGCACGGAACCAGTCGTAGGCGATGTCGAGGTCCTCGTCGAAGAAGACCCGGAAGCCGATCCTTCTGCAGGAGCCCGCACCCTCTTCGTCCAGTTCCAGAACGAGGCTGTGGTGGCAGGCTTCCGACAGGCCGCGGAGGTAGCAGGCGCGTTCGTCCTCCTCGGAGACGACGAGTCCCAGCACGTTCACGTAGAAGTTCCGGCTCTCGGCCAGGTCGGCCACGGTGAGCCGGACATGGCTGGAGCGGGTGATGTTGAAACTCGGGCGCAGATTGACGGGTGGCAGCATGCTGGCCTCCGTGCTCCGATCGGAATCTGGATTTCGATGACTGTAATACTTCGAGGCCGTTTTACGGTTTGGTGGTAAAAGCCCTGGCTCCGGCGAATGCGAAGGCGGACCATCCGCTGAATTGCGCGGCTTCGCCGAGGGCTTCCTCGATGCGCAGAACCTCGTTCCACTTCGCCATGCGTTCGGAGCGGGTGAACGAGCCCACCTTCAACTGGCCGGCGTCCCAGCCGACGCTCAGATGGGCGATGGTGATGTCCTCGGTCTCCCCGGAACGCGCCGAGACGATCGTGCCGAAGCCGGCTTCCTTCCCGGCCCGCAGCGCCTGGAACGCCTCCGTGACCGTACCGGCCTGGTTCGGTTTGACGAGGACGGCGTTCACCGCACCGCCGGTCGCCGCGACCTCCACGCGCTTGGCGTTCGTGACCAGGTAGTCGTCGCCGATCACCTGGCAGCGGTGGCCGTAGCGCCGGGTGAACTCCACCATGCCCTCGTGGTCGTCCTCGCCCACCGGGTCCTCTACGGACAGGATCGGATACCGCTCGATCCAGCCGCCCAGCATGTCGATCAGCGCCGCGCTGTCGAGCGTGCGATCGTCCAGGGCCAGCGTGTACCGCCCGCCGCTGCCGAACTGCGAGGCCGCGACGTCCAGGGAGATGCCCACCTCGGTCGCGGGAGCGAAGCCCGCGGCCTCGATGGCGCGGGTCAGCGTCTCCAGCGCCTCCTCGTTGGAGTCGAACGCGGGCCAGAACCCACCCTCGTCGGCCACGCCCTGTGCCTTTCCCGCCGCACGCATCAGGCTTCCGGCCGCCCGGTAGATCTCCGCGGTCCAGTCCAGGGCCTCGGAGAAGCCGTTTGCCGCGGGGCACATCACCATGAAGTCCTGCACGTCGACCCGGCGGTCGGCGTGGGCGCCGCCGCCGAAGATCTGGATCTCCGGCAGCGGGATGCGGACCGGGCGTCCGCCCGCCAGGTGCTGCCACAGCGGTGCGCCGGCCGACGCGGCGGCCGCGTGCAGTACGGCCATGGAACTGGCCACGATCGCGTTGCCGCCGAGCCGACTGCGGTCGCGGGTTCCGTCGAGGTCCACCAGGAACCGATCGACGGCCTCCTGGTCGCTCGCTTCACGGCCGTAGAGGGCGGGCGCGATCTCGTCGTTCACCGAGCCCACCGCCCGCTGGACGTCGAGCCCGCCGAAGCGGCTACCGCCGTCGCGCAGGTCGAGCGCTTCCCCCTGGCCCGTCGAAGCCCCTGCCGGTGCGATGGCCCGCCCGATCGCGCCGTCCGCGAGGTGAACTTCGACCTCGACGGTCGGCCGACCGCGGGAGTCCCACACCCTGCGGCCGTGGAGCTTGGCTATCCGCGCGTCTGTCATGGCGGTGCGACCTTTCGAAGTCGGGCGATCGGGGTGAGGGGAGGTGAGTTCGTGCCTGTCGTCGGGGGACGGGCGTCCGCACGGCGAGGCGGCACGCGGGTCTTGCTGCCGGAACGGGTGCCGACAGGTGCGTGGTATGGCCTGCCGCGGGTCGATTGGCGCCGACCGAGGGCGCATGGGGAGGAGAGTTACTCGACCATCGCGATGAAATGCTAACGATAGCGCAATAGTGCGAAGTGCTGGCGGCCGTGTCAAGGGGTGAAGCGAGCCTCGATCCTGCAGCTTCGTCGATCACTTCCGGCTCGTTGGTTCACCGTCAACCGCATGCTATCGTTCGCACAATCCCGCTCCGAAAAGGTCTCCGGCGGGCCCGCGTTCTTCCTGGACGGACGGACAGCACAGGAAGGCGCGGGCCCGCCGGGCAGGATGCGGCCGAAGGGAAAGTGAGCCCGCTATGGCAGCCGAGCCCTCCGTGGGGCCGATGGCCCTCACCGCTGTTGTGGCCAGTACTCGTCCCGGACGTGTGGGCAGATCCGTCGCGGATTGGTTCACTGCCCGGGCCGCGGAGTACGACCAGTTCGAATCGCGCACCGTCGACCTGGGGGAGCTCGCTCTTCCCTTCTTCGATGAGCCGCATCCGCCCGCCCAGCAGCGGTACACGAAGAGCCACACCCGCGAATGGAGCCGGATCGTCGACGCGTCGGACGCGTTCGTCTTCGTCACCCCGGAGTACAACGGAGGCTTCCCGGCGCCTCTGAAGAACGCGTGGGACTACCTCGCGGTGGAGTGGCAGCACAAGCCGGCGGCGTTCGTCAGCTACGGAGGCGTCTCGGCCGGTACCCGCGCGGTGCAGATGGGCAAGCAGGTCGTGGCGAACCTCAGGATGCTGCCGATCGGCCCGACCGTGAGCGTCCCGTTCGTCAACGAACTCGTCGAGGAGGGCGCTTTCCGGCCCGGCAAGATACATGAGGCCGCCGCCGAGCAGGTGCTCGACGAACTCGCGCGCACCGCCCGCGTCATGCGCCGGCTGCGCAGCGGGGCGTACTGACCCGGCGGAGAACACGAAGGTGCCCGGAACGCATCGTTCCGGGCACCTTCGTGTTCTCGTGTGAAGCCGCCCGTGGCTCAGCCGGACTCGGACCGACCCCTTCTGCCGGGAGGTGCCGTGCTGCCGCGCAGGACCAGCGACCCGGGGGAGACCGAGGTGTACGGGCCGTCGTTGCTCGGCTTGGTCTTGAGCCGGCGCATCAGCCACAGCGCGCAGCCGGTGGCCATCTCCTGGATCGGCAGACCGATCGTGGTCAGTCCGGGACCCCACCAGGAGAACCCCGGTTCGTCTCCGAAGCCGACCACGGACACGTCCCCGGGCACTTTCACGCCCTGCTCGGACAACTCCTCCAGGACTCCCAGGGTGAGCTGGATCGATCCCAGAACGAGCGCCGTGGGCGTATTCGGGCCCTTCAACAGCCGCCGTACGGTCCGGCGGCCGTGGTCCACTGACGACGGCGGCCCCAGCTCCGCGACCCCGGCGTCGTCCGGCAACCCACCCTCGCGCAGGGCGCTGCGGAAGCCGCGCAGACGCTCGGCACCCGTGGGAAGCTCCGTGGGGCCGCCCAGGTACGCGATGCGGGTGTGGCCCTGGGCCACCAGATGGGCCGTCGCCTGCCGCAGTGCCTCGTGGTCGTCCACGCCGAACCACTGGGAGCCGAGCGACGGGTGGCGGCGCAGGAGCTGCAGATGCGGCACCGTGCGCAGGAGTTTGACGGAGTCGCTGTGCGGGCGCGCGGTGGGCACGATGATGACGCCGGCCACACGGGTCGCGGACAGCTCCCGCAGGTGCCGCAGCTCCACCATCCGGTCGTCGTCGGTCTCCGAGAGCATCAGCTGGAAGCCTTCGGCCTCCATGTTCTTGGACAGCTCGTGCGCGATGGTGGAGTAGAAGCTGTTACGGATGTCCGGGATCACCAGCGCGACGACGTTGCTGGACGCTCCGCGCATCATGCGAGCCGCGCGGTTGCCGACGTATCCCATCTCGGAGGCGGCCTGGCGGACCTTGAACTTGGTTTCCTCGCTGATGCGGGGATCGTCGGAGAGCGCCCGGCCGACCGTCGAGACGGAGACTCCGAGGCGTTCGGCGATGTCCCTGGTCGTGACCACGTAGTGGCTCCCTTGAGCTGAACTGATCCCATGTCGTCACATGCTGTGTGCCAACGATAGCACTTTCGTTGCGCTCCGTGGTCGAAGGAGCGGACCGCCGGATTGATCACCATGAGCGTGCTAACGTTAGCATTGCTGGATGGATCGTGCAGCCGCCTGTGGCTGCCTACCTGCGGAGGTTTCCGTGCGGATCGTCAGGTATGCCGTCGGCGGCGTGCGGCACTACGGAGAACTCGTGTCCGGGGACTCCGGGATCGCGAGATTCGAAGGGGATCCCTTCATCGGGCTGTCCCCTACCGGGCACGTCGACGAATTCGGCGACGTGGCCATTCTCCCGCCGCTCGAGCGGCCGCGGATCTTCGGGTTCGCCTACAACTACGCCTCGCACGTCGACGAGACCGATCGCGAGGTTCCGGAAGTTCCCGTGTGTTTCATGAAACCGAGTACGGCGGTCATAGGTCCGGGTGAGGCGATCGTCTATCCGGCGGATGGTGAACTCATCCACTTCGAAGGTGAGTTGGTCGTCGTCATGGGAAAGGAGGCCCGTCATGTGAAAGCCTCCGAGGCCCACGAGTACATCCTCGGTTATACCTGTGGCAATGACGTCAGCGACCGCGTCGTCCAGCGCAGGGAGAGCGCGTTCGGCACGCTTCTGATCGGGAAGGGGCAGGACACTTTCGCTCCCCTCGGACCGGCCATCGCGACGGGACTCGACCCCTCGGCGTTGTCGCTCACGACTCGTGTGAACGGCGCCGTCATGCAGTCGGCGAGCACGGCCGACCTGCTGCTGACCGTTCCTGACATCGTCAGCTATCTCAGCCGGTATCTGACCCTGCTGCCAGGAGACGCGATCATGACCGGTACTCCTTCCGGTGTCGGGCCGATTCGACCCGGAGACGAGATCGAGGTGGAGATCGAGGGCATTGGCGTCCTGCGCAACCCGGTCGTGGCCGAGAGCCTCTGACTCCGGGCACCCGCCGGGAGACCGCGAGCCGGGGCCTGCTCACCGTTCGGCGGTGGGCAGGCCCCGTGGAATGTCGGCGAGGTGTCATCGCACCCTGTCGGTGACTGATCACCGGCAAGTGGACTCGCCGGGCGGACCTGGGGTCAACGGACCGCGTTGTTGAACTGCGAGGTACGGACGAAGGCCAGGGCGACGACACCCAGCAGCGGCAGGACCGTGACCTGCAGCAGCCCGGCCCGGGTCCAGCCGAAGGAGTCCACCAGAGCGGCGAAGAGCAGGCCCGAGAACGCCGCTGGTCCGTAGTAGCTGGTGACGAAGAGGCCGGAGGCGCGCCCGATCTGCGTGGGGCGGACGGCCCGCTGCATCGCGCTGTTGGTGTTGGGATAGATGGAGCCCAGCCCGAAGGCGCCCATGAGGAAGGCGAACGCGCACTGCGTCCCCACTCCGGCGTGCGTCTCGTAGACGCACGCGCTGATGGCGGAGACGGCCAGGAGGCTCAGAATCAGCAGGTTGCGCTGGTTGAAGCGGTCACCGAGCCAGCCGCCGAACACGGCCGTCATGCCGCCGAAGCCGAGGAAGCTCATGGCCAGTGCGGCCTGCTCGGCGGTGTAGTGCAGCGAGGTGATGAGGAACGTCGGGTAGAGGCCGAGGAATCCGTAGATGGCCACACCGCTGATGACCGCGTGGACGGCCAGGGAGACGGTGTTGCGGTTGTAGGCGGAAGCCGGCATGTACTCGTAGGACTTGGTGGAGGCGACCTTCTCGGCGGAGTGCTCGGTCAGGCCGCTCTTCACGAGGAACAAGGAGGCGGCGGCGATCAGCAGCCCGGCCGCACCGAACAGGTAGAAGGGCGAGTGCCAGGTGCCGTGTGTGCTCATCAGCCCGACGCCGATCAGCGGGGCGATGAACACACCGACGGAGTAGCCCACGCCGATGACGCCGAAGGCGAGGCCGCGCCGCTGGGCGAAGAAGGCACCGATCGCCGCGAAGATGGCGGCGGACTGCATACCCTCTCCGAAGCCCGAGACGACCCGGTACAGCGTCATGTCGGCGAAACCGGTCGCCAGTGGCGTGGCCATCGTGCCCAGGGAGTAGATCACGATGCTGACCAGCAGGACGGTCTTGCGGCGGAAGCGGTCCAGGAGGTAGCCCGCGGGAAGGCCGGCCAAAGCCATGCCGAGGGTGAAGTTCGTCGCCAGCAGTCCGCCCTGCTCCAGGGAGAATCCGTACTCCTCACGGATGTTGGGCAGCAGGGGAGGGAAGACCTGGCGATCCATCGCGTTGACCATGTAGGAGAGGACCACCAGCAGGAATCCCATCCCGATCATGAGGCGGGAAATGGGAGGCCTGTTGCTTTCCTGGGGTGAGTCGGCGGGCGCGGTGGTGGTGTCGACTTGCGCTGCGTGAGTCATAGCGGCTCCTGAAGGGGAAATGGGCCACGGCGAACCGCGGCGGATGCATCGCTTGTACGAGGCCGTAAGGGCGATGGCGAGAAGCGGTGAGCTGAGGACGGGCTCGAGTCGGCGAGGCAACGCGGTCGTCGACTGGAGGAGAAATGGGGGCGAAGGGCTGCCGCGCGGTCGGACGCCGCCTGCGGAACTCAGCCGTATACCGCCCGTCGGAACGTCCGTGACTGTGGCGTTCTCGACAGCCGGGATCCGTGCGAACACTTGTCGGCCACACGGTTCGGCGCTGGCAGAAACCATGAAGGCAAGTCCCTGGCGCGTCAAGATGTGAACAGGGGATTTTCTTCGGCGATTCTTGTTTCCCGTGGCAGGCCGGGTTCCTCCGTCATGAAGAGGCATCCGGAGTGGGTGCTGTCGCCGGGAGTCGACAGGCAGGTGCACGCGCACTCTTGACGTGTGGGAGACCATTAATGCTATCGTTAGCATCACGTGGCTGTGACAAAGTGATGCGACGTGCCCCGGCATCCCGAGACCCGTCCCAAGGGGCGTAGTGCGGCGACCGCCCCGACCACAAGTCGGCGAGCGCCGGCGACACCCGACCGAGCCCAGCAACCCTCTCCATCCCACCCTGGCGGCCGACGGCCCATCGGACACGCAGTCGGCCGCTCTCCCGGGTGGGGATCGAACCCGCTCACCGAACGCGACCGGGCGTGACGCCCGGCCGTCCGCCGCGGCCGCACGATTCTGCGAGGACGACCTGCCATGAACCCACCGAGCCGCCCCGGCACCGTGCTGCTCACCGACTACGCCTGGCCCGACGACTCCGTCGAGCGATCGGTCATCGAGGCGGCGGGCCACACCCTGGTGACCGGCCCCGCCGCGCCCGCCTCCGCCGAGGAGATCGAGGAACTGGTGGCCGAGCACCGGCCCGCCGGGATCCTGACCTGTTGGGCACCCGTCTCCGCCACCGCGATCGGCACCTCACCGGACCTGCGGATCGTCGCCAGGCTCGGCGTCGGCCTCGACAACATCGCCGTGGACGCCGCCACCGACCGCGGCGTATGGGTCACCAATGTGCCGGACTACTGCGTCGAGGAGGTCTCGGACCATGCCGTCGGCATGGTGTTGGCCTGGACGCGGGGCCTGACCCTGTTCGACCGGGAGGTCCGTGCGGGCCGTTGGAACCCCGCCGGCGCCCGGTTGCGCCGACTGTCGACGCTGACCTGCGGCATCATCGGATACGGGCGCATCGGACGCGCCACCGCACGCAGGCTCGGCGCGTTCGGCTGCCGGCTCCTGGCCCACGACCCGCATCCTCCGAAGGAGGCCCCGGGAGTGGAGATGGTGGGGCTGGAGGAGCTGCTGCGCCGTAGCGACGTGGTGATCCTCCACGTGCCGCTCACCCCGGACACGCACCACTTCATCGGAGCCGAAGAACTTGCGCTGATGCGAAGGGGCGGCCTGCTGGTCAACGTCAGCCGAGGCGGCCTGGTGGACACCGACGCGGTGATCAAGGCGCTCGACGGCGGACATCTGGGCGGAGCCGCCTTCGACGTCCTGGAGTCCGAGCCCCAGGTCCCCGCCGGGCTGCTGGAGCAGCCGGGCACGCTGCTCACCCCGCACGTCGCCTTCTCCTCCGACGCCTCGGTCACGGAACTGCGCCGCCGAGCCGCCGAGGAGGTCGTACGGATCCTGGCGGGCGAGGCACCGGCCCACGCCTGCAACAGGCCCCGAGGCCTGCCCGCGGGGCCGGGGGAGCGTCGATGAGCTCGCCCACGGTACCGGTGAACCCGGGTCCGGTCCCGGACCCCTCGCTGCCCGGATTCCTGCTCGCCCACGGACTCGCCGGGCCCGGCGAGCCCGCACGCTGGACGCCGCTGGCCGGTGGCGTCTCGTCCGACCTGTGGCGCGTGGACCTTCCGGGTCGCACCCTGTGCGTCAAGCGTGCCCTGGCCCGGCTGCGGGTCGCCGCCGACTGGCAGGCACCGGTGTCGCGCAACGCCTACGAATGGGCGTGGATGCGCTTCGCGTCCCGGCACCGCCCGGACAGCGTGCCGGAACTGCTGGCCCACGACACCGAGGCCGGCCTCTTCGCGATGGCGTTCCTGCCCCCTGAGCAGTACCCGGTGTGGAAGGCGCAACTGCTGCGCGGTGAGGTGCGGGCGACGACGGCGGCGGCCGTCGGAGAGCTGCTCGGCACTCTGCACGCGGCGAGCGCGGGCGATGAGACCCTCGCCGCGGAGTTCTCCACCGACGACAACTTCCACGCCTTGCGCATCGAGCCGTACCTGCTGGCCACTGCTGCCGCGCATCCCGATCTCGGCGACGTGCTCCGGGGCCTCGCGGAGCGCACGGCCACGACCCATCTGGCCCTGGTGCACGGAGACGTCAGCCCCAAGAACATCCTCGTCGGCACCTCGGGGCCCGTACTGCTGGACGCCGAGTGCGCCTGGTACGGAGACCCGGCCTTCGACCTGGCCTTCTGCGTCAACCATCTGCTGCTCAAATGCCTGGTGGTGCCCAGGAGCCGGGACGCTCTCCTGCGGTCCGCCCACGCGCTGGCCGAAGAGTACGTCCGGCGCGTCGACTGGGAGCCCCGGCCGGCCCTCGAGGCGCGGGCCGCGTCACTGCTGGCGGCGCTGCTGCTGGCGCGTGTGGACGGCAAGTCCCCAGTGGAGTACCTCACGGACGACCGGCACAGGCTGTTCGTACGAACGGTGGCGTCAGCCCTGCTCCGGGCACCCGCACACACGGTTGCGGACGTCCTGCGCGCCTGGGCGAACGCCCTCGACGCTCCGACCGAGCACGGCAGCGTCCGACCGCACTGACCCGTCCCGCTCCACGGGGCCAGGGGACCAGAACCAGGAGAGACGCATGCGCAGAGTCGTGACCGGCCATGATGAGAACGGTAGATCGGTCGTCGTCAGCGACGGCCCCATCCCGCGCAGTCGGGATTTCACCAGCCTGCCGGGCTGGGTGTCCCGTCTGCCGTGGGCCACCGAACCCGGCGAGCGGGTCAGCCGGACCGGCGAGGACCCCACGCCGAAGGTCACCAGTCTGCTCCCGGCGCCCGGCGGTACGAGGTTCATCGTCCTGACCTTCCCGCCGGACACCGCGTTGGCCGACCCAGCCTTCGACCCCGTGGCCTTCGACCAGGAACAGCGGGCCGACTCGCCCGGCATCGCCCACCTCATGGAGCCCGACGGCATGCACACCACCCCGACCGTGGACTACGGCATCGTGCTCCAGGGCGAGATAGTCCTCGAACTCGACGACGAACACTGCACCCGCCTCTCGACAGGGGACATCGTGATCCAGAACGGCACCCGCCACGGCTGGCGCAACCGCAGCGGCCAAGCAGTCACGATGGCTTTCGTCCTTGTCGGGGCGGAGCGCGACGGCTGACAGAGCCGAGTGCCCACTGGCCCAGCGGACGCTGTCCGTTGACGCCGTCTGGTGGGAGGCGGTGCGGTCCTCCTTGCCGTGCGCATCCATTGAAGTGTCGCGTGGAGACGGCGGAGACGGCGGAGACGAAGAGCATCGTGGGGGCGATCTCGTGGGGGCGGCCGGCGCGCCGCGTCGGGTCCGTACGAAGTCGGGGCGTTCAGCGGGTGAGCTGCTGGTGGCCGGAGTTCCTCGACGAGACCCTGACCCTCCTGCGGGACGAGCCCGACGCCAAGGAGCTCGTCGTGGAGCGGGCGAAGTTCGTGCGCGAGGTGGAGGCGAGCGGGACGTACGACGACGTCCTGGCCCTGCTCAGCAGCCGCTGACCTGCCCCCGCTTCCCGGAGACGACCATGAAGATCAGCACGGACACACTCGAAGCAAGTCGGGTCGTGGCGCTGTGGGCCCACATCATGGACGAGCGCGCGTGGCACCGCCTCGGTGAATGCCTCACGGACGACTGTGTCTGGAACGCAAGCGTGTTCGGCTTCGAGTCGGTCACCGGACTGGAGGCGATCACGGCCGTACTGAGCGCCGAGGGGCACGCGCGAGCGCACCACACAACGAACATCGTCGTGTCGCGGGGGCCGGCGGGCGAGCTGCGCGCCCGGTCCAAGGCCCTGGGCGGCATGGTCGACGGCACTGTCGTCAGCGCCGTGTACGCGGACGGGCTGCGTCGCACGGCCGAGGGCTGGCGTATCTCCGAGCGCGTCATACACGTCGTCAAGTGAGCTCGGGCGGGACCACGAGGTCGAGTGCCGCGAAGTGCGCCGACCACTGCTGACCCTGGCTCGCGGCGCCGCAGCACCGCCACGGCCCGCTCGTGTGCGATGGCGGCTGCGAGTGGGCGGATAGTGGGTGCGGGCCGGGGCTGTTGGGAATCGGTCTGGCGGAGAATGGGGGTATGGCGGGTTCGGGAAAGGAGTTGGCGCGGCACTGGCAGTATGCCGAACTGCCGGGGGTCGATCTGCTGCGTGCCCGGTACATCCGCAAGGAGTTCGTGCGGCACACGCATGAGAACTTCGTCATCGCTGCCATCGCCGACGGGGTCGAGGTCTTTCACCATCGCGGGGCCGATCAGTACGCCGGGGCGGGGGCGCTCGCGCTGGTCAACCCCGATACGCCGCACACGGGGCGGGCCGGTGTACCCGAGGGGTGGCGGTACGGGGCCGTGTATCCGTCGCCCGAAGTGGTGGGTGAGATCGCGGCCGAGACCACGCTCATGCGGGGGAGGCCGGGGTTCGTCAGCCCGGTGCTCGATGATCCGTACACCGTGAGGCTCGTGCATCAGGTGCTGCGGGCCGCGGACGACGGCAATGCACTGGCCGCAGACACGCTGCTCAGGGTCGCCGTGACGAGGCTGCTGCGGCTCAATGGCGGGCCGTTGCCGCAGCGGGAGGTGCGGACGGCGGGTGCCCGGATCGCGGCACGCGCGCGTGCCGTGCTCCAGGAGGGGCTGGCCGAGCCGCCGAGCCTGGAGCGGCTCGCGAATGATCTCGGCACCAGCCCGTTCTCGTTGCTGCGGGCGTTCCGGGACGCTTATGGGATGCCGCCGCACGCCTGGCTGACGGACGCCCGGGTGCGGCGGGCGCGGCGGTTGCTGGATACCGGTTCCACGCCGGCGGAGGCCGCTGTTGCCGTCGGGTTCACCGACCAGCCGCACCTGAACCGGCATTTCACCCGGATCGTCGGCGTGCCCCCGGGTGCGTACCGGCGTGAGCGCAAGAACGTACAAGACGCGCGAGGGCGGCTGCTCCTACCGTCCGACGCGTGACAGAACAGACAGCTCTCCCAGACGCACGTCCCGACGGCGGAGGGAAACCGGACGCCGCCGTCGTACGGGACGCCCTCGGAGTGGGCGTCGCCGTAGGACTGTCCGGCTTCGCCTTCGGGGTGACCTCGGCCGGCAGCGGGCTCACGCTGCCGCAGACCTGCGCGCTCAGCCTCCTGGTGTTCACCGGCGCCTCCCAGTTCGCGCTCGTGGGGGCGCTCGCGGCCGGGGGCAATCCCCTCACGGCAGCCGCCGGCGCCTTCTTCCTCGGGGTGCGCAACGCCTTCTACGGGCTGCGTCTGTCACAGGTGCTGGGCCTCCCGCGCGCGGTGCGGCCGTTCGCAGCCCAGTGGGTCATCGACGAGACGACCGCGGTCACGCTGGCGCAGCCCACACGGCGCAGCGCACGGATCGGGTTCGCCGTGACCGGGCTCAGCCTGTACGTGCTGTGGAACCTCACCACGCTGATCGGCGCGCTCGGCGCCAAGGCCATCGGGGACACCGAGGCATGGGGCCTCGACGCCGCCGGGCCCGCCGTCTTCCTGGCGTTGCTCGCGCCGATGCTGAAGACCGCCACCGAGCGTGTGGTGGCCGCCTTGGCAGTCCTCCTGGAGCTCGGTCTGCTGCCGGTACTGCCCTCAGGCGTGCCCGTCCTGGTGGCCGCGCTCGCGGCGCCCGCCGTCCTGTGCCTGCAGGGCCGCCGTGGGGGCGCATCACGCAACAACCCACAGGAGGAAGCCCGTTGAGCACCTGGATCGCGATCGGCGCGACCGCCCTCGGCTGCTACGTCGTCAAGCTGGCCGGCCTGCTGGTACCCGTGGGCGTCCTCGAGAGACCGCTCGTCAGGCGTCTGGCAGCTCTCCTGCCGGTGGCTCTCCTCGCCGCGCTCACCGCCGAGCAGACCTTCGCCGACGGGCACGCCCTGGTGTTCGACGCGAGGGCCGCGGGGCTCGCCGCGGCCGCCCTCGCGCTGGTCCTGCGCGCCCCGTTCCTGCTCGTGGTGGGGTCGGCGGTGATCGTGACCGCGGGGGCGCGGGCCATGGGCGGGTGACGCCATCGGGGGTCAGCCGATGGAGCGGCCGTACGCCCTGGGGGTGCGCAGCGCCTCGATCGTCACCATGGGACGCGCCTCCAGGGCGATTCCCGGTGCCGGCTGGCGCCGGCGGATCGGCCGGCCGCCAAAGGGCTGCTCACTATGTGGAGTCCGGCCAGGTGGATGGTCGCGTGCGAGTGACCTGCCCTTGTTGGGCGAGGACCACGTCCGGCCGGTGCGCGGCCGACCACGTCGTCGACGTCGGGAGCATCTGTTGACGCCATACCCGCCCCAACGACCGGCTCATCGGCACGACACCACCCAGGAACAGGTCACGGTTCCGACTTGGTGAGCTGGAGCTAGTGGGCGGGGTGTGGCTCGGAGGCCGGGGCCAGATGGCCTGCGGACGCCGGCTCCGATCGTGCGTCGGCGGGCTCCAGGCGGAGCATGGCTTCCTCGTCCGGCGTGCCGGGAGCCGCCTGATAGACCACCATTCGCTGGCCGCCCGTCCGGGCCAGTCGCATGACCTCGTAGGTCAGGGTCATCGGTCCGACCTTCGGATGGTGGAAGGACTTTTGCCCGCCGCCACGCTCGCAGACGTCGTACCGCTCCCAGAGTCGTGCGAACTGTGGCGATTTGAGCACCAGTTCGCCGACGAGTGCGGTCAGCTCCGGGTCGTCCGGGTCGGCACCGGCGACCGCCCGCAGATGCGCCACCGAGAGCGCGACCGTGTCCTCCCACGGCTCGTAGAGCGTCCGCCCGACCGGGTGGAGAAAGAGGTAGCGGGTGAGGTTGCGCTGGTCCTCCGGCCAGTCCCAGAGCCCGGGCATGAGGCGTCGGCCCGGTGGATTCGCGGCCAGTACGCGGTTGTACCGGCTCACCACGTAGGCGGGCAGTGGGCGTACCGATTCCAGCATCCGCAGTACTGAGTCGCGGACGGTGTGGTCCGAGGAGGCCGGCAGCTCGGAGACCCGGCCGGAGGCCAGTTCCGCGAGTTCGTGCAGTCGTTCGTAAGCGTCGCCGCGAAGTCGCAGGGCGCGGCCGAGAGCGTCTACGACGGCGGGGGAGGGATTGGTTTCCCGGCCGCGCTCCAGGCGGATGTAGTAGTCCACGCTCACCCCGGCCAGTGCCGCCAGTTCCTCGCGGCGCAGTCCGGGAGTACGGCGCATGCCCGCGCCGGCCGGGAGACCGACGTCCTCCGGGCGCACCTGTGCCCTGCGGGCTTTGAGATATCTGCCGAGTTCGGTGCCCCGCGCGTGGGTTGCTGCTGCCATTCGGTCCATTGTGGCAGGCAGGCGGAAGCCGTGGGGGGCCGTGTCAGGGCCTGGAACGCCGCACCCCGGGTGCAGGGCGGTCTGGTGGGCGGTCACGTGCGGGCGGATGGTTGATTCCGGAGCGGGCGGCCCGACCGCAGGGGCCCAGGGGGTGCAAGACACCGGTCCGCGGCCCCGATGGACTGCGGCCGCCCGCCCGATCGCCCTTGATGGGCGCCGTCAACCATGTCTGCTTTGTAGAGGAGGTCACTGTGCCGGACAATCCTCCCCCCCGCACTGTCCACCGTCCCCGCCCCCACCCCTGCCGACGGGCACGACTGCGAGTTGTCGGCGCCCAGAGTGCGGCGGCGACAGCCGCACCGAGTCCGACCGGTCGCGTTGCCGGCCTGCGTTCCCGCCGAGCCGCAGCGGGCAGGCCTCGCGCTGGTCGCTTCGCTTCTCGGGTTCACAGTGATCACCATCGACGTGTCGGCCGTGAACATCGCGCTGCCGGCGATCCGGGACTCCCTCAGCGGTGGGATGGCCGGGCTGCAGTGGGTGGTGGACGCGTACACCCTGATGTTCGCGGCCCTGATGCTTTCCGCCGGCGCCATCGCCGACCGCTCAGGCGCCCGCCGCGCCTACGCCTGGGGAGTGTCCCTGTTCACCCTCGCCTCCCTCGGCTGCGCGCTCGCGCCCGACATCGGCGTGCTGGTCGCCGCCCGCGTGGCACAGGGCGCCGCCGCCGCGGTCGTGATGCCGGCCTCGCTGGCTCTGATCCGGCAGGCCTACGAGGACACCCGGGAGCGCGCCCGCGCCATCGCGCTGTGGACGGTCGGCGGCTCGGTGGCGATGGCCGCGGGCCCGGTGCTGGGCGGGCTGCTCACCGAGTCGGCCGGCTGGCGGGCGGTCTTCCTGCTCAACCTCCCGGTGGGCATGGTGATCCTCGGCCTGCTGGCCAGGGTGCCGCGCTCCCCGCGCCGGCCCGCCGCGCTGGACGGCGCAGGCCTGCTCACCGCGGTACTGGCCCTGGGCGGGCTGGCTTTCGCGGTGATCGAGGGCGGCCATCTGGGCTGGACCAGTCCCCCCGTGCTGGCCGCCGCTGCGCTCGCCGTCGCCTCCGGGTTCGGATTCCGACTGGTGGAGTCCCGTCACCGCCAGCCCATGGTCCCTCTGGGGATACTGGGGGATCGCGAGGTGGCGGTCCCGCTCGCGGTCGGTTTCGCCATCAACGCCGCCTTCTACGGCGGGATTTTCCTTCTCGGGCTGTACTACCAGCAACTGCGGGGGATGTCGGGGACGGCGGCCGGGCTGATGTTCGTCCCGATGTCGGTGGTGGTGACGGCGACCAACCTGGTCTCGCCGCGCCTGGCGGAACGGATCGGGCGGCGGCCGGTGATCGTCGCCGGTCAGCTGGTCTTCACGGCAGCGATGCTGGCCATGCTGCCGCTGGCCGCGGACACCCCGGTGTGGCTGGTGCTCGTCCTGCTGCTGCCGCTGAGCGTCGGCGGGGCGCTGGCGGTACCCGCGCTCACCGCGCTGCTGATCGACGCCGTCCCGGGGGAGCGCGCGGGGACCGCCTCAGGGCTGCTCAACTCCTCCCGCCAGACCGGCGGTGCGCTCGCCGTAGCCCTCTTCGGCAGCCTGCTCTCTGCTCCCGGGGGCGGGTTCTCCCTGCCGGGTATGCGCCTCGGGCTTCTGGCTGTTGCCGGCCTCCTCCTCGCCACCGCCGCCCTCTCCCGCCTCCTCCTGCCCCGCGGCTGACCTCGCGTCAGCCCCGTCTCACCCGCCCGGCCGCGATGCCACGGGAGTCAGCGCCCAGAGTCCCGGTTTTCCGGGAGAGGGCTGTTCCGGGCGGGCGGTGGGCTGTGCGCTGTCGACTAGGTTGTCCCGTATCTGCTGGTCACGGATGAGGTGATCTTGTGGAGGTTCGGGGCGTCACTCGCGTTCCAGCCCCGCAAGTGAGTCCGAAAGGGAAACCGGGGCGCCGGCCTGATCATCCCGCACCGCCGTCGAGCACGTCTTCGCGCGGATGAAGACCTGGAAGGTCCTGCGCGACCGCCGCCTGAAAGGCGACGGCGTTCACACCGCCACGCTCGGCATCGCCCGGCTGCACAACCTCGCCCTCACGAAGTAACTCCCGCCCCCATCGGTACCAGAGAAGTCATCCAAGGGAGGCGGCTCCCCACCTCCCCGGCTCAGAGAATGCTCAGTCGATACAGAACTCGTTGCCCTCGATGTCCAACATCGGGATGCACGCGTCCTGGCCGTCATACAGCGTGCGCACGTGTATCGCACCGAGCGGGACCAGTCGGGCGCATTCGGCCTCAAGCGCGGCGAGGCGCTCTTCCCCCACGAGTCCGGTGCCCACCCGCACGTCCAGGTGCAGCCGGTTCTTGGCGGCCTTCCCTTCGGGGACGCGCTGGAAGTACAGTCGCGGGCCCACACCTGAGGGATCGCTGCAGGCGAACCATGAATCCCGTTGCTCAGGCGGCTGCGAACTCTTGAAATCGTCCCAAGTGGCAAAGCCCTCCGGTGGCGGCGGTACGACGTACCCCAACACCTCGCACCAGAAGCGAGCGAGTCGCTCAGGTTCTGCGCAGTCAAAGGTGACTTGGAACTTCTTGATCGCTGACATCGGCGCACGATAGCAAGGGACCTGGGGGCGCGCGCTGGTCCGGCAACAGTGCGGCGCGAGCCTCCTCGTCGTACTCGGCGGCACCGGGGGCACTCGGGTCGCATGCCGAAGTGGGTGAACAATGCGGGCTCGGCACTGGCGTTCTATGTGTTGCTGGTCTTGGTGATCCGGTTCGGGGGCGGTGGAACCGGTTGGGGACCGGCCCTTCTGGGTGCTCTTGTGGCGACGCCGTTGGGGCTGTGGATGATCTGGTTGCGTCGCCGACGCATGGAGCAGGCGCGGGAGTGGGGACGGCGGAGGGGGCAGCCGTGGCCTGAGGAACGGCGCCGCTGAGTCGCCTTCCACTGCTGGTCGAGTCGGGTGCGCCGTTGACCGATGAACTGCTCGGCGGCGGCGAGGGGACTTGACCCTCACGCCGCGTGAGGGCTCACGCTGGGTGGCATGTCTGAGCTCTTCAATGCTTTCGAAATCAGTCCGGTACCCCCGCCGGGTCCAGACGCGGTGCCGCCAGCACCGTTTCGTGGGATCTACGGCATGCCGATGTTTGTGACGGTCCCCACTCGCGATCTGGCCGGGTCGACGGACTTCTGGGTACGTGGCTTGGGTTTCTTCGAGTTCTTCTCGATCCCGGGGCAGGTGGTGCACCTGCGGAAGTGGGCTTTCCAGGACGTGCTGCTTGTGCCTGCCGTCGAGTCGGAGGACCTTCGTGAGTCGGCGATGCGGGTCAGCTTCGCGTGCGTGCTGAGCGAGCTCGCCCCGGTCGCCGAGGCCTGCAACGCGCTTCGTCCGGGGTGCGCGACAGCGCCGTTCGACACTCCGTGGACCACTCGCGACGTCGAGGTCGTCACTCCTGAGCAGGTGCGTGTCGTGTTCACCGCGGCGAAGCCCGCCGACCCCGGGAGCGAGGAAGCCAAGAGGCTCGCGGCTGTTGGCATCGTGGCGCCGACAGACGAGGACGACAATGTCGTACATGACGGATGAGGTGACGCGCGATGGTCTCACCGTGGGCGCGGTCGCGGATGTCGCAGGTGTCACCGTCCGCACCCTCCATCACTGGGATGAGATCGGCTTGGCCCGCCCGTCAGGGCGCACCCCCTCGGGCTACCGCCTGTATACACAGTCGGACCTGGACCGGATCGACCGCGTCCTCGCGTATCGGGAATCAGGACTCGGCCTGGACACGATCCGCGCGCTCCTCGACGACGCGAGCCCGGAGGTCGGTGCCATCCTTCGTGAACAACGTGCGCAGCTCGCGGAGCGCATCGGCGAGCTGCAGAGGGTCGATGAACGACTGGCGCGAATGAGCCAGGCGCACGAGCGCGGCATACTCCTGACCGACGCGGAACAGATTGCGACATTCGGCAACGACTGGGACCCCGAGCAATCGCAGACGGCTCGCACGCTCTGGGGCCGGACTACACAATGGGCTCAGTTCGCCGAGCGCTCCGCGTCACGCTCACGCGCAGACTGGCAGCGGCTCTCAGACGCGATGCGCGACATGCAAGCAGCTCTCGCCAACGCGATGGACAGCGGAGTTGAACCAGGAACCCAGGAGGCGGGGGAACTGGTAGAACGCCACCGCGAGCTGTTCTCCACCTTCTTCACCCTCACTCGACACATGCAGGTCTGTCTAGCGCGCATGTTCGAGGAGGATCCCGGATTCGCGTCCTACTACAACGGCCTCACTCCGGGGCTGGCGTCATGGTTCCGCCAGATCGTCGACGAGGCCGCACGTGCCCACGGAATCGACCCCGACACAGCGACCTGGCAATAGGGCGTCATCCGAGCCGACCACCCCGCGTAGCATCCGTCGGCCGGCTCTTACGAACGTGCCCGGAATCATCCCTACCCTTCGGAGAAGCCCATTGGTGCACCCCAACTCCGTCCTCACTCCGCGCACGAGACCCGTCTCGCACGAATGATCGTCGAGGAGCAGAATCCCGTCGTCCACGTCGGGGCTAGCGGCCGACCTCAGGCGAACCCGGACGTCGCGGTGCCCCGGGCACGGCCGGCGCGGCAGGCCGGGTGCGTGCCAGCATGATCGCGGGCACCGCAGCGAGGACGAAGAGCGCTCCCGCCATCGCGACGTAGAGGTACACGCCGGTCGCCGTGCTCACCGGAGCACCGTCGGCAAAGGTCCCGGGAATCTCGGTCGCTTTGAGCACCTCGCCCCCGGCGATGTTGAAGACGACCGAGCCGAGGGCGAGTACGACCGACACCAGACCGGCGATCGTGCCCTGCCGCTCGGGCGCTTCGAGACTGGTCGCCAGGTTGTAGCCGGAGGCGCCGATCGCGCCGGCGGCCATGCCGAGCAGGGCGCCGCAGGCGATCGCCGGCGGGAGCGCCGATACGCCCGCCAGCATCGCGAGGGTCGCCACTGTCCCGACGGCGATGCCGCCGAGGAGGGGCAGTGCGGGACCGAACCGCCCCGCGACCCATCCGGCGCACATGCCGCCGATGACGATGCCGAGATTGGGCGTGGCGAGCAGCACTGCGACCGCCTCTCCGTCGCCCAGCCCGTAACCGAGCCCCAGGCCGGGAGGAACCTGGGCGATGATGCTCGTCAGTTGCAGCATGCTCCGGAAGGAGCCTGCTGCCAGTACCAGGGCCAGCAGCGTCAGCAGGATCGGACGGCTGAGGGCCCGGATGTCGATGATGGGTTCGTCGACCCGCAGCGCGAGGTACGCCCAACCGGCCAAGGCGGCGGTACCGGCCACCAGCAGCGCGAGCATGCCCCCGGACAGCCATCCGAGGTCGCTCCCGAGGCTGGTGTAGGCGAGCACCGCGCCCAGGCCGCCGCCAAGCAGGAGCGCCCCGCGCACGTCGATCCGGCCGGTGCTGCGGACCGGCGACTCCGGGAGGAAGGAACGCACGCAGAGCGCGGCCGCCGCGGCGAGCAGCGCCGCCACGACGAACACGCTCCGGTAGCCGAACACATCAATGACCGGCTTCATCAGGAACGGCTCGATGATTCCGACGATCGACGAGCCGGACGTCACGAGCCCGACCACTGCCATCGCCACCCGCGGGGTGCAGATCTGGCGTGCGAGGGCCACCGTGAGGAAGACCGCGGCGAAGGCGGCGCCTTGGAGGAAGCGCCCCACCAGGAAGATCCAGACGTTGGGGGCAGCCAGGCAGACCAGCGCTCCTGTGCCTGCGAGGAGCAGCGTGCCGATGAGTATCCGGCGCTTGCCGAAGACGTCCGAACTCTTCGCGAGCAGCGGCGACCAGATGGCCCCGGCCAGCAGCGCGCTTGCATTCAGCCACGCGGCCTGGTCGGTGTCGAAATGCGCCAGTAACTGGGGCAGGACCATCATGGGCGAGCCGATGACGACGTCGGCCAGGACGTTGGCAAGGGTGAGAACGGCCGCCCACAGGATGAGCCGCTTGCTCCAGCGGTGTTCTTGGGCGGCGGGGGCGGGCTTTTCCAGCGTGTCTTTCACTATGCCTTCTCTCCAGGGCATTTGGGGTGAGATCCCGGGGAACGGCACGCCCCGTCGGCGCGCGGTCGGCGCTGGGTGCGGCCATTGGACGTTGTCCGCGTGACGCCGGGGGACCGGATACCAGTCGCATCGCGCCAGGTTCAGGGCGCGCCGGTGCCGGCCGCTTGCAGTGCCTTGTCGCGGGCGGCAATGGCAGCCCAGGTGGTCGGCAGCATGCGGTCGCGACCGCCGTAGACCCGGTCCTGGGCGAAAGTGACATAGGGGCGCTGCCGTGCCTCGTACCGTGCGAACGCGGCGGTGTGGTCATTGCCGCACCGTTCGAGTTCTTCGGCGAGGAAACGGGCGCCGGTGAGTGCGAGTGAGGTGCCCCGGCCGGACAGGAAGGCCGGGCTGTACCCGGCGTCCCCGACGAGGACGACGCGGCCGCGGTGCCAGGAGGGCAGGTGGATCTGGCTCGCGGAGGTGAAGTAGAAACCAGGGTCGGCTCGGGCCGCGTCGAGCAGCTCCGGGATCCGCCACGACCGGTAGCCCGCGAAGGCGTCGATGAGGATCTTCTTCTGGGCGTCCAGGTCGTGGTGGTCGTACTCGATGAGTTCCGAGCGGAACTGGAAGACCGCGACGGCCTTGCCCTTGTACCGGAATATGCCTGCCATCCGGCTGGGGACGTTGTATATCGAGTTGGCGCCCTCGGATTGCGCCTCACCGGGGTGGTCGGCGAGGGCGAAGTAGACGCCGAGGTGCCGGAGATAGTCCTCCTCGGGCCCGAACACGAGCCTGCGTACAGCGGAGTGCTGCCCGTCGGCACCGAGCACCAGGTCGTACCGCCCGGTGCGGCCCGATGCGAAGCGCACGTCGACGACACCGCCGTCGCCGTCGACGCCGCCGTCGGTCAGTGTCTCGATCGAGTCGTCGAAGCGGATCGCCGCGGTGTCCGGGAGCGCATCGGCGAGGATACGCACGAGGTCCTCGCGGAGCAGCTCGATGTCGTCGTCGGAGTCGCTGACCTCCGCCATCGGGATCCGGGCCACCGGCTCGCCCCCGCTGTCGACGAACTGGGTGAGCTCGGACATCCGGACTCGCTGCTTCTGGATCTTCGCGAGCAGTCCCATCCTGTCCGCGGCCTCGATCGCATCGCCGCGGATGTCGATGGGTGTGCCTTTGAGCCGCAGGCGGCGTGCGCACTCGACAAGGGTGACGTGGTGGCCGCGGATGCCGAGCTCAAGTGCGCAGGCGAGCCCGGCGATACCGGCTCCGGAGACAAGGATTTTCACGTGTGCGCTCCAGGTTTCGCTGAGGTGGGTGTGCGATCGGACCGGCCGCCGCTCGCCGGTCGGGCAGGCGAACCCGCGGAGCGGCGCGGCAGGCGGGCAGGCCGCCGACGCGGCAGCCCGACAGCTAAAGCGACGAACTGTTGCTTTTAGCGAGCCTACTTACCATCGGCTTGCACCGCAACGCGGCACCTGGCCACAATCGGCACCCGAGCAGAGAAGAGGAGATGAGCGCGGCGATGGCCAACGGGACCGCTGACCGGCCGCCTGCACGGCGCCCCGGTGGCCGCAACGCGCGGGTGAGAGAGCAGATCCTCGCCGCGACCGCCGAGCTCGTGGCGCGCGACGGCATCGCGGGCTTCCGCTACGAGGAGGTCGCCGAGTTCGCCGGCGTACACAAGACCAGCGTCTACCGCAACTGGCCCGACCGTGAGGAGCTGGTGGTCGAAGCCCTGCTGCGCTACGCCGAGGATCTCGCCTCGGTTGCCGACACCGGCGACATCCACCGGGACCTGGTGGACTTCCTGCTGGCCCTCGCCGGTGGCCTGGAAACGCCGTTCGGCCGGACGCTCGAACAGGCCATCCAGCCCGCCCGCCAAAGCCCCACTGTCCAGGCACTGACCAGGGTCCTCGACCAGCGCGTGGCCGCCATGCGGCGGCGGGTGGACACCGCCGTCGACCGGGGCGAGCTCCCCCCGGTCGACAGCTCCTTCCTCGGCGAGATGATCTCCGGCCCGATGCGCCTCATCGTCAACCGCGGCATGCGCCCGTTCACCCGCACGGACGCGGAGCGCATCGTCGGCGTGGTGCTCGCCGGCATCCGCTCCACGGCACCGCACGTCTGAGTAATCGCCCTGGCCGCACCGTTCAGGCCGAAGGCCGGAGCGCCCGTCATATCCGTTTCCAGCGCGGCAAGTCGCGGTGTCGCGTCAGTTCGCGCGTGCAGGGACGCGAACCGCCGACGGGTTCAGGAAGCGCTGGTTTCGCGGCGGTGGACTGGACCCGCCGACCGCCCGGCGCGCCGGTGCAGCCCGGGTCGAGTGTCCGCGTCGGCTTGGGCATCGATGGTTGCTCGCGGCCCATTCGGCTCTCGTTTCACGGGCGAGGCCGGGCAGTCGACGACGCCGCCGCGTGCGAAAACCTGGGGCCGGATCGGCGGACTCCGGTGGTGCGCGGACGCGGCTCGCGGAGCGCTCCGGCCGAGTATCGATGGCGGGCATGATCTGCTTCAAGACCGGCGAGCGTTCCCGGTTGATCTGCGCGACCGGGAGTAGAAGGGCGCGAGGAGCAGCCGAAAGGCGCTGGTGCGCCGTGCGGTGCCTCGACGCAGTCCGGCGCACGCTGGACGGACTGGTCCGGGCCGCTGCCGGGGAGTTTGTGGGGCACCCAGCCAGAAGGCCGACGCAACCCAGCAACTCATGGGCGCCGTCGACTCCGGCGGCCCCTTCAGCCGCCCGGTGTCCACCTGGTCGTAGCCGACACCGACGACCGGCCGGATGTGCACCGGCTACCTCACCGTGTAGAGCGTCGAGCCTGCTCGGCGCCGCTGAGGGCCCGGTCTCCGACTCGCTTGCCGAGGTTGCTTGTTCGGGTGGCCTGGTGCGGCCACAGGGTCAGGGCGAGGAGTACCAGCAGGGGCCCGGTGCCGGGGTCGGTGGCGTGACCGGTGAGCAGTCCGCCGAGGTCCTGGCCGAAGACGCCGGTGGCAGCCGCCAGGCCGATGCCCGCCACGAGGGCCCAGCGTCGCGTGCGCGGGGCCAGGACACCCACGCCGATGAGGATCTGCAGCAGCCCGAGGACGAGGGCGAACGCGATGCCCCGCCCGGTGAAGAGACCGCCCACCGCGCGGTTGACGGCGGAAATCGGGGCCGGTTCGCCCTCTCCTATGTTGGCCAGCTGGGCGGCGGGCACATGGCTGGCGGCTTCCAGCTCCAACGCCGCCGTTCCGGTCCACAGGACCAGCCACGACCAGCGGGCCACCACCCCGCCCAGGAGGCCACCGTCCGCGACGCTCGGACCGCTGCGGTCGCGACGCGGCCACAGCACCACGGCGACCAACGCGTACAGCAGGGCCGCACCCGGGGCTCCGGTCAGCAGGCTTGTACCGCTCATGAACAGGCCGCCGAAACCCTCACCGACGACCCACACCCCCAGCGCCCACGCGATCGACAGCCCCAGCGCCACGCGGGCGGTGCGTCGCCACAGCAGTCCCACACCAAGCCCCACCTGCAACGAGGCGAACAGCGCGTTCCACACGACAGGGTGTGCGGCGAGCATGCTCGCCGCGGCGGACTCCACCGCGGCCACCGGCCTCGGAAGACCCATGTTCGCCATACCGAGCGTGTCGACGAAGAAGCCGCGGGTGAACATCGACGGCTGAAGCTGCAACCCCCCGTCCAACAGCCACAGCACCCCCAGCGTGATCTCCAGACCACGCCGAGTCACCCTTCGACGACTCCGCCACGGGCCAGCCGCGCCCCCGCGCGGCTCCTCGGCCTGCCCGACCAGCCGAACGGCGGGGTCCTGGATGGAAGAGTCCCGGTCCCGCAAGCCCATCGTCCACATGAGCCGGCCCCTTCGATCGCCTGCCATCGCCTGCCTCACCCTTCACTACGAACGAGACGGACCGGCGGATGTCTGTTGCCGACCCTTTCCTACAGCAACTTCATACAAAACCAGCGACTGATCAGACTGATCGGGACGAGGCCGGCTATCTCGATGACCACGGAAAAGCTGATGCTCAATCCCTGGCGCCTGGTAAATTCCGATCTGACGCAAACTGAATCTGTCGTTCCTTTGCGGACAGCGAATCGCGCGGCACATCGGCCACGACCTCGCCACGAAAATGCCACGGGCCACTGCTCTCCGCGGTAATCGATGAGCCCGACAGAGTCGCTCTTTTAAACGGATCCTCCACTGCGGCATCCAGTAGTTGCACAGGGAAATTCCAGGTGGACTGGGCCTACGGCTGCAACCGGATGCTGAGGTTGAATTCGTGACCTAAGGCTTGTCCTGCCTTTCGAGAGGTGGGCCTGATCTGATCCCTCGTACGATCGAAGGCCCCGGGGGCTCCGGGTGTGGCTGCTAACATTCCAGCCGTAATTCGCGATCTCGTTGGTCAGAAGCGGTGCGAGGACAGATACCGGCAGGGGGGGGCAGGGCCCCTCGTCGCGGCAAGCTCTCAGGCCGACGCGGTCGACGACGTCATTTCCTCCAGCTTGTTGAGACTCTGCGTCCAGCCTTCCTCGTGAAGAGTTCGGCGCCGCTCAGTGGCGAAGTCGCCCTGGGTGAAAACCAGCTCGACCGATGTACCGCCGAGGGTGCGAAGCGACAGCGTCACCACTGTCTCCCGATCCTCGGGATCGGGAGGCTCCCATCGGAAGGTGTAGGACAGGCGTTCCGGAGGGTCGACCTCAAGGAACTCGCCCACCAGGTAGAACAGATCGCCTTCCGGAGGCTGCATTGCGATCCGATAACTGCCTCCTGGCCGAAGGTCGCTTTCCACACGCAGGGTGGCGAACCCGTCAGGGCCCCACCACTTGGCCAGTTCCTGGGGGTCGGTCAAGGCGCGGAATACGACCGAGCGCGGTGCGCGGAGGACGCGCTGCATGTGCAGCCTCAGCTTGCCACTGTGCGTCATCACGAACCTCCTCCAACCGAAGGCATCGGGATTGACCAGCATCTCGATCTTAGTACTCCACCCTCAGATCGCGAGCTCGCTGGTCAGGGGCGGTGTAAAGACAGGTGCGGCCACCGGTGATCTTCGCGTGTTGTGCGGACAAACGAAGATCAGACGGTGGCCGCAGGCCATAGCGTAGACCTCGCTCGCTGGCTGGATATCTTTGATGCCCTGATGGGCCGGATTGCGGGGCGTTTCGCACGGTCGAGCCGCGGCGCCGGGCACGGTCGCTCGTCCTGGGGCTGATGTCGGACCTTCCGCGCAAGAATTGCTGGACCATCGCCGAGCATGCAGGACACGCCACCCCGGACGGGCTTCAGCACCTGCTGGCCCGGGCCAGGAGGGACGTCGAGGCGGTCCGCGACGACCTGTGCGGATACGTCGTCGAACACCTCTGCAGCGACGACGCGGTGCTGGTTGTCGACGAGACCGGCGATCTGAAGAAGGGCACCCACACGGTGGGGGTGCAGCGTCAGTACACCGGCACCGCGGGCCGCATCGAAAACTCCCAGGTGGCCGTCTGCCTCGTCTACTCACCACCGGCTGGACACGCCGCGATCGACCGGGCGTTGTATGTCCCGCGCTCATGGATCGATGACCCGAACCGCTGCCAGGCTGCCGGGATCCCGGCGAGGTCGACTTCGCTGCCAAACCGGCCCTTGCCACCACGGTGATCACTCGCACCCTGGACGCCGGCATCCGCGCCCCCTGGGTCACCGGCGATGAGGTCTACGGCGCCAGCCCACACCTACGCTCCGCCCTCGAAGCCCGACAGATCGGAGAACGTCCACGCCGGGATCACGGCACCGGGCGATCTTGCGGGCAGGACCATCGGCGAGTTCGGCGTCTACGCTCAGGACTCCGGTGTGCGGGCCAAAGGGATCCTGATGGACGAGTACGGATTCAAACCCGAGGAGAGCCGTTGGGTGATCGGTGGCCTCCCGCGCCCCCCTTCGACTTCCTCCCCCATCCGCACCCGGCCGAAGTCGACGTGCGCGTCGCGCCCGATCAAAAGACACTGAGCGCGATGTTTGACGCCGGTGAGATCGATGCTCTGTTCTCGGCGAATGTCCCGCAGTGCGTGCTCGACGGATCCCCGAACGTCACCCGGCTGTTCCGCGACTTCGAGCCGCTGGAACGCGACTACTACCGGCGCACCGGCATCTTCCCGATGATGCACACCATCGTCATCCGGCGGGAACTGCTGCGGGACCACTCTGCGGACCACCCCTCGGGCCGGCCAAGAGAACCGCACTTCACGGCTGGCCTGATCCAGACGACGGCCCTGGTGCTGCGCCGCGGAAGTTGTGCCGATGAGTTTTTGGCGGTTGTGCGGTCTACCCGTCGACGAAGGGAGCGCACCATGCGCAAGATCATCGTTTGCACGTTCCTGACGCTGGACGGCGTCATGCAGGCGCCGGGCGGTCCGGACGAGGACGCTGAGAGCGGCTTCGAGCACGGCGGCTGGCAGAAACCGGTGGCCGACGACGAGGTCGGCACGGCCATCGCCGGTTGGTACGAGCACTCCGACGCGATGCTGCTCGGCCGCAAGACGTATGAGATCTTCGCGTCGTACTGGCCGACCGCCGATCCCGACAACCCGTTCACCGATCGGATGAACAGCATGCACAAGTACGTGGCGTCTCGGACCCTGACGTCCGTCGAGTGGCAGAACTCCACGCTGCTGGACGGCGACATCGTCGATGCCGTACGCAAGCTGAAAGCGTCCGACGGCGGCAGCATCAACGTCGTCGGCAGCGGCGACCTCGCCCAGACCCTCATGCAGCACGGCCTCGTTGACGAGTACCGGCTGACCATCCATCCGGTGATCATCGGCACCGGTAAGCGGCTGTTCGCCGACGGAGCGATCCCCACCGCGCTGGAGCCGGTCAGCGTCTCGACGACGATGGGCGGCACCATCGTCGGCGTCTACCGGCCGAACGGTAGGCCCAGCTACGACAGCTACTAGGTGTGCTGTCCGGACAGGTTGGTGACGCGGTTGGCTGGGGTCTGGCCGCGGCGGGGAGAACACAACGGCACCGCCCTGTGGGGCCAGAGGAGGGAGGTGAGGTGGCGCAACGGCAGTATGCGGCGATGTGGTGGTCGGCGCCGGCGCCGGCGGCGAAGCGCCACCAGAAGCGGGCGCCGTTGCTGTTGGAGGGCGTCCGATGGGGGTGAGGGCGGCCCGGATCGTCAGCGCGACCTGCTCGAAGTCAGTACCGGCGGACCGGGCGCGGTCGATGCGCGGGCAGGATCCGGTCGGTTGGCCATCCGGGCTCTCTTCACTGGGAAGGCCGCCGTCCAGCGTCGGTGAGAGCCGCCTCCAGCATCCGGGACAGGGTCGTCTTGCCGATGCCGCCCACCCCGTGGAAGACGAGCACGTGGTTGCGGGGCGCCTCGAGGTCCTCCGCGTCGATGCCGGGGGAGTTGATGTGCTGGAGGTGCTCGGTGAGGGTGGCCGCGACCGGTTCCCACTGCGAGGACCGGTTCGTGAACGCCTCCGTGGCCTGCACGCTGCGGTCGTTCGTACTGAACAGGGCCCTGAGACCCCGGGTGGCTACGCGCGACCCGACCAGCGCGGACGCGGTCGCCGCCGCGTCGAAGGCTGTTGACGCCGCCCGGGAACGCACTGCCGAGTACCTGCTCACGGTGCGGCTGGAGCTGCTGCGCGGGCTTCCAGCCTGTTCGTTCGGTGAGACTTGTCCCGTAACCGCTGTTCAGGGCGATGCAACGGATGCGAGGGCGGGGTCGCTCAGTGGGCGGTGACGGCGATGTCCCAGGGGCCCGCTCCCAGAAGGAGGAAGGCGTCCAGCTGACCGGTCGCGACCAGGAGGGCGCCGTGGCAGGTGCCTGATCCGGTGGACGGTTTGCGGGGCGTTGGCGTGGTGGGATCCTCTGCAGTCCAATCGAGCAGCGGTCGGACCTGCTTGACGGCCCGGACCTGCTTGACGGCCCGGGCCAGCTTCGCGGCCACGGCGCGTTCCTGCTGGTCCAGTCTGGGCGGAGGCGGCCAGATACCGATGGCTGCGTTCTGGGCACTTCCGCCTTGGGCGAGGCCCGGCGCGGCCGGCGGCGAGTATGCCGCCGAACTCCCCGCGCGCACCGCCGCGCACGTCCTCGTGGCCAAGCGATGAGCGGCAGGGCCCCGGCCCCCTGCCGCGGCCCGTACAGAACGAGGAAGGCTGTCGACCACGGTCGTGGTCGACAGCCATCCTCGTCGGCGTACAGCTCAGCCTGCGGCATCTGCCGCATCACCAACCCGGCCCGCACATCGCCCCACGGGACCGGCCCAGGTGGACATGGCTGCCACCGGTCCCGAGACCGGTCTTCAATCGGTCATGCGGTAAACGGGCCATGCGACCGGGCTCAGAAACGGTCCGGGGCACGCTCCGGGAGCGGAGACCCGGGAAGCACGTCCCGCTTCTGGTTCTTCCGTGCCTGCGCGTTCGATTCGGCCGTCGCCTCGCAGGTCACGTCCTTCGCCGGGAGCTTGCCGGTGAGCAGGTAGTCGGTGACTGTGCCATCCGTGCACGCGTTGCCGTTCGGATAGACGCCATGGCCCTCGCCGCCAAGGACGGTGAGCATTTTCGAGCCCTTCAGGTCGGCGTGCAGGGCCTGACCGCTGGGCAGCGGGGTCTGCGAGTCCCACTCGTTCTGGACGACCAGGGAGCCGACCTTGTTGTTCACCTTGGTCGCCGGTTCCACGGACTTGTCCCAGAAAGCACAGGGCTTGATGCTGGACGCGAAGTCACCGTAGAGCGGGTAACGGCCCTTGTCCTCGATCGCGTCCCGCCGGTAGCTCTCAGGATCGCGGGACCACGCGGCCGAGTTGTCGCCGCACACCACGGCGAAGAAGCTCGCCGTCATGTTGTCGGCCGGCACCTCTGCGGCATCGGAGGCGTCGGCCGTCCCGGTCCCCTCGGGTCCGGCGAACGCCGCGAGCTTCTTCGCGGAGGCGGGCTCACCGGCCGCGGCCTTCTTCAGTTCCACGACCGCCTCGGTGGCGTACTCCGGGCTGAAGACCGCTCCGCGCATGCCGCTCCGGATGTCATCACCGGTGGTCGGCTGCCCCTCCACCTCGATGGGCTTCTCGTCGGCCTGCGCGACGAGGTCCCAGAAGGTCCGGTCGACCTCCTTCGGGGTGTCACCCAAGCCGTACTTCTCCGAACGCGCGGCGGCCCACCCGGTCCACCGGTCGAACGCGGGCTCGGCGCCCTCGGCCCACCACTGGATCATCCCTCGCCAGGCGCGCGCCGGATCGACCGCGCTGTCCAGCACGAACCGGTCTGCCCGACCCGGGAAGAGCTGGGTGTAGACGGCGCCCAGGTAGGTGCCGTACGAGTAACCCACGTACGAGATCTTCTTCTCACCGAGGATCGCCCGGAGGAGATCCATGTCGCGCGCGGTGTTGCGCGTGGTGATGTGCGGGAGCGTGTCGCCCGCTTTCTCCCTGCACTTGTTCGCGACGTCGCGTGCCCAGGCGACGTCCTTGTCGAACGTCTCCTCCTTGTACGGCCGCAGCCAGTTCTCCTCCTCCGGCTCCAGACCGCAGGAAACCGGGCTGCTCTGTCCCACACCGCGCGGGTCGAAGCCAATGAGGTCGTACTTCTGCTGTGTGGACTCGGGGAGGCGCTCCTTCATCCCCAGCGGCATATAGAGCCCCGGCCCTCCGGGGCCGCCGGGGTTGGAGAACAGAACACCGTGCCGTTTGCCGGGCGCGGTGCTCTTGATCCGGGATATGGCTAAGTCGATCCGCTTGCCCCAGGGCACCCGGTAGTCCAGTGGAACCTTGATCGTGGCGCACTCCAACTCCGCCGGAGAGGCGGCTTCGCACCGCTTCCACTGCGGCTTCTGCTTCACATACTGGTCCAGCGCGCCCCTGGCGGCGGACGAGAAGGCGGTCGACGGGGTGGCGGCCGAAGCGGCGGTGGCCGTTGATGTGGTGAGCGCGGGAGCCAGCGTTGCCGTGACACCCACGGCCAACAGGGGCGCGAGACGTCGTCTGCGCACGATATCGATCCTTCCGGTCTCATGTTCGGACAGGAAAGATCTTTCAGGAATCGGCCACGCACGCGGATCCCTCGCCGGTCTCCACCTCACCTCCATCCTGGGAATGACACAACAGTCCTGGGTGGTCCCGGAGTTGTAGGGGACGGACCGCGCGCAGCGACGGGACGAACAGGAGCGGTCACAGCTTCCACTACCGCCAACCCGGCGAAGTACGAATGGCGCTCACCGGGCGCTGCTCAACACCTGTGCGGCTCGACGAGATGCCTGAGCCGATCCCCGGAGGCCTGTTCGGGCCGGTGCCGGCCCTACCTGCATGAGTAACTGCCCGAGTCGCGTGGCTGCGGCAACGACTGTGTCGTGAGGGTTGCCGCCACCATCGGCACCGCTGGCGACGCGGAACAATCCACGCACGACTCTTCGGCGACCTGATGCCGGCCGAGGTGCCCCCGTGTCCAGACGTCTGTCCAGCCGCTGATTTTGGGGCGACTGCGCCGCATGTAGTCGCCTACTGTCTCGGCTGCCGCACCGTGCCCGTGCGGGCTCCGTGGCCCCGTCTGGTTCGCGCTCTACGCATACGCCTGGATGCTGCGGACTCTGGCGGTATGGGGGCCAATGGGGATGTGCCGCGGTTGGGCGGCGAACAGTTCACGTGCCCGTTCTGCGGTCTGCCGCAGGACCGGGTGCCGACACTGGATCATGACTGGGTTCTGCTCGAACCGGGCGTGGACGTTCTGGCGCATCTGGTGCCGGCCGAGTACCGGTGGATCGTCGTGTCGGATGGTCGGGTGACGGTGTACGCCGTATGCCCGCCCGATGCGGCACAGCGGTGCCGCATCGAACATCGGCTTGCCTGCTCGGAGCAGCAACTGCCCGACCTGTGGCCATGGCTGACAGCGTTGAGGGTGGAGAACGGGAGGCGGGCGGAGCGGCGGGCGGCCGGGGAGCCGGTGCCAGTGTGGGCGGAGATCGAACTGCCGGACGCCGGCTAGACCGTGCGTGCAAGGAGGCCCCGACTTGGTCGCGTTTGGGGCAGTGGTGCGCGTGATCAGAGTGCCGCGTTGCGTTTCCTGGACGCCTTCGTGCACCTCGACGGCGGCATCGCCCGGATGAAGGACCTGACCACCTCGTCGTCCCCGTCGGCCTCATCGGCGCGACGCCCTGACCGAAGCACTTCGGGTTCAAGCGCGGCATCACCTGGCTCAACGCCGTGAACGACCAGGCCGCGGGCATCGGGCAGATGGTCTTGCTCGGCACACCGCGCGACTCCTTGCACGTCCTCGACGCGCTGCTGAACCTCGACGGCCGGGCCAAGCGGAGGTGGTGGCCACCGACAACGCCGGTTTCCGACCCCTGAAGGGATGGGGTGTCGTAGCCCGTGACCTCGTGCGATGTCTTGAGCTGACGGTCGATGGCTCGGGCGGATGTGCCCGGCCAGTGGTGGCAGGTTGAAGCCGGATGCTCGGCCGGGCGCCGCGTACTGCTCGTCGGCATGTCGCTCCAGGCACTGGCGGATGGCGCGACGAACCAAGGACCGGGTTGCCGCGCTTCGCGGCGGGGCCCGCGGGCGCTGTGTTCGTCAGTGCGGTGAGCAGTGGATCGCGGGGTGGGGAGGACGCCGTGCGGAGGCGGCGTACTGCTCGCCACGGTGCCGTACGAGGGCCTGGAGCACGAGACCGTCGGCGTTCGCTGTCCTCCCACACCGCTGGTGTGTTGAGCGCACGTTGGTATGGATCACGAACGCCGCCGCGGCGCACGGGACGTCGAACGCCTCCCACAGCACGGCGACGCCCACCTGAACTGGGCACCCGTCGCTCTCATGACCAGGCGACTGGCTGGGAAGGGCCCAGCTCCCACCTGGACGCACGAGACTTCGGCCCGATCAGGAAGCCCTGATCACTCTCAACCAGTCGCGCATCCGGCGAGGAATGGACGGACGACCGGCAGGGTGAGATCAATCCGGAGGAACGTGTCGAAATGCCCGCAGTCGGGCAGTGCAACGCACGTGGCGCCCGAGATCTGATCAGCGGTGTGCTGGATCGCCTCGAGCCCCGGGTCACGGTCCCCCGCGAGCAGAAGCATGCGCGCGGGGGTCTGAGCGAGCGTGTCCAGGACGCCGTCGCGGCCTTCGAGGGCGACAGTCAGCGCTGCCAGCGCATGCGGGTCGGCTGCCAGAATCACCGCACGCATCCAGTTCGGAAGGGGCCCCTGACGCTCCAGCATGTCGAGGAACGGGACTGTCCCTTGAGTGCGAAACAGTTCGGCTTCCTGCTGAGCGTCTGCTGGAGCAGTGACGACGCGGTCGGCATGGGCTCCGCCGGCGATCAGTCCGGTCAGCCGTTCAGGATGGCGAGCCAACAGGTTGAGGCCGATGATGCCGCCCATCGATGCTCCCCAGAAGGCCACCCGAGAGATGTTGAGGTGGTCGAGTACGGCGATGATGTCATCGATTTGCCGGTCCATCCGGTAGCTGCGCACGTCGTGGGGCGCGTCGCTTCCGCCGTGCCCACGGGCGTCGATGAGGACAAGCCGATGGCTGTCGGCCAGGGCGTCGACGTGGCCGGCTGATCGCCACGTGGTGCGGTCTCCGAAAAATCCGTGTAGCAGCACCAGCGGCTTCCCGCTCCCCACGGTCTCGAAGGCGATCCGTACTCCGTCGCTGCTGGTCGTCTGCATGGCTACTCGGCCTCGGGCGGGACCGGAGTGGCCTGGTGGTAGTACATCCGCCAGCCCGACTCCTCGCTGCGTTTGCGCCACAACGAGCTTCGGCGCGCCCGCCGTCCATCGATCGTGGTCTCGTAAGTGAGATGCACCAAACCGGGGGCCAGCACGACACCCGACATGTCCGAGGGCTCGTATCGAGGACCCTCCTCGGAGTTGCCTGACATCTCCGGCAACTCGGCAAGCATTTGCTCGTAGGACCACCGTCGGCCTGACGCACCAACCTCTACGAACTCCGGGTCCAGCAGCTGCCTGGCCAGCCCGAGCGACGTTCGCACGTTGGGATCCATGAGCCGCAGCTCGCCCACGATTGCCTCGTCCACCTCATCTGCTTCAGCGCGCACATCTGCATCATTGCCCAAGCCACCAGCCGTACCGCAACCCAGCAATCACAACCGAGCCTCGGGTGAACAGTGGTACGTGCTCGGAGAGGCGAACTACGGCTTCACTGGGTGGAGGAGATCTGCCGAACCTGGTGCCCACGGGGTTGGAAGCCGGAGGAATGCGGCCGGACCGTCTTCCAGCCCTCCGAGGCGAGCTGGCTGGTGGAGGTGACCGAAGAGTGGTGGGGCGAGACGGTCGGCCGGACCTGCACTGCACCCGCGAGAGTCACTTCCGCGTCACTGTCTTGCGACTCGTCCATGCCAAGGAGACCCCGCCCGCACAACCGCCAGTCCCCGTGTTGCCCTCGGACGGCGACTCACGCGGTCTGCTTACCTTCGGTGAACATGCTGATCAGGCCGTGGGGTGCGTCGTCTCCGTACAACAACTGGTGGACGTAGGTGCCTTCGGTAGCGGCCGTGGCGCTGCGGGGGAACATGGCCTGCTCGTATTCGGTGAACGCGGTCTCGGCGTCGCCGGGATGTGCGGAGAGGGCCTTGCCGAGTTCGGCGGCGTCGTACATGGCCAGGTTGGCGCCCTCGCCGTTCGGGAGGGAGAGGTGGGCGGCGTCGCCGAGCAGGGTCACCCCCGGCACCCGCTCCCACCGGTGCTCGATGGGCAGGGCGAAAAGGGGCCTCAGTACCGGTGCGGTGTCACCGTCGGTGAGCAACGCGGTGAGTTCCGGTGCCCAGTCGTGGAACTCCCGCGCGATCCGCGCGGTGGCCGTGGCGGAATCGGTGAAATCGATGTCCGCGAACCAGTCGCGCGGCCGGGCGAGCATCACGTAGGTGTGCAGGGTGCCACCCTTCTCCCGGTGGGCCAGGAATCCCTTGCCCGGCGCGAGCGCGAACAGCGACCCGCCGCCGACCGCTTTCGCGCCGGCCGGGTGCCGGGTGTCGGCGTCGAACAGGTAGATCTCGACGGACGATATGCCGATGTACTCGGGGGTGGCGTCGGACAGCAGTGGCCGGACTCGGGACCACGCGCCGTCCGCACCGACCAGCAGGCCGGTGGTGACGGTGGTGCCGTCGGCGAAGACCACCTCGTGGCGGCCCTCGCCGAGGGCATGGGCACCGCTGACCTTGCGCCCCCACCGGACGCTGCCGGCCGGGAGCGAGTCGAGGAGCATCTGCCGCAGCTCGCCGCGCAGCACCTCGGGCCTGCCACCGGTACCGTCGTCGGCCTGGTCGAACAGTACGGTCCCGTCCCGGTCGAGGACCCGCATCGACTGGCGGCCCTCCAGGACGAGGCCGCGGAACGTGTCCGTCAGGCCGGCTGCCTGCAAAGCCGGCTGTCCGCTGTCCTCGTGGATGTCGAGCATCCCGCCCTGGGCGCGCGCCGTCGCAGAGGCCTCCGCCTCGTAGACGGTGGCCGTGATGCCGTGGACGTGCAAGACGCGGGCGAGCGTGAGGCCGCCGAGTCCGGCACCGATGATCGTGACGTCAGTGGTCATGATGGCTCCTTGCTGTCGCACGCCTGCCGGATGGACACCCGGCAAGATCTATGGGGAACACTTCCAAGACCCGCCGACAAACCACCGACACCGGACCGACGACGGACCGACACGGGACCGACGACCGACCGACAGCCACCGACATGTGTCTGACACCGCGGCTTTTCCGTCCGATCACCCCAGTTCAAAGCACTGACCGGCAGGGAAGGCTCAGCGCGCTGTCGGACACGCATGCGGTGGGGTGTCCTGGGCTGGGTCACCGCAGGCCGTGTGCGGAGGCCAGGGCCATGACGGCGGCCAGGTCGCGGGTGGGGCGGCGGGCAGCGACGTAGCCGTCCGGGCGGGATGAGGACGAACTCGCCGCCGTGTCTGGCGGTCGGGTCGCTGGTCGCGCTCGCGCCTGGAGATGAACCTCCGTGCACTCGGACGCACGGAGAAAGCCGATGAAGCCCACGGCGGAATCCGCAGTTCCTACCGCCTTCTTGAGGACCACGACAGGGCCTGACCTCGCCGACAGGACGAAGCCCCGGGAGTTCGTCCTCTGGCGTGCCGGGGCTTCGTGGTTTCGTGTTTCACTGTATGCGGATCACCGCGTACGTCTCTCCGTTTCTGGGCGGCCGCGTCCAGGAGCGGGTGGTGAACGTGTGCAGCCGCCCGTTGACGATTGCGTGACGGGGCAGATGGGCACCGAACTCCACGGCCACCGCTTCCAGCAGTGACCGTTCCGTCTCGGCGCCGTCCGCCAGGTCACCGAAGAACCGGCTCGGGTCCAGCGCCCGCGGTATCTCCCCGCTTCGCCGGATCTCTCCGTCCGCGTACGTGAAGGCGTACTGCTCGGCGCCGTCTCGCGCCACCGAAAGGTGGAAGAACGGCTCCCCGTGCCACGTTCTCAGGCCGCTCCACACCACCACCGCGCGGGTGCCCGCGCTGGCGCTCGCGGCTGGGGAGACGAACCGCCGTTGGTCGAACGAGGCGGGATCGCCGTCGAAGGCGAAGCTCCAGCCGGTGCCGGCCCGGCCGACAGCCATGAGAGCCCTGTCGTCGTAGGACGAGAACTCCCTCCGGTTGTGCAGCGACCTGTCGCACGCCTCCCAGAAGGTCATGGGTTCGTTCAGACCGGCGCCTTCCCCATCCACGAGACGTACCGGCAGCTCCTCAGGCTCCACGCCTTCCACCAGGACGAACCGGTAGGACGTGCGGTTGTTGCCCGGGTCCGGCTCCGCGAGCCAGGCCAGGTCGTCCGGGTCGAGCCCGGCCGCCGGCCTCGGTGCCTCAGCCGCGTGCCCGCCTCTTGGCGTGGACAGCAGCTCGCGGCCCCGCTCCGGGGTCAGCAGCGGACCGAGCACGGGGTCGGCCACCCATCCCAGCGGAGCGAGGTGGTCCGGTCCCAGCGGCTCCCACAGCGGCACAGCGCCTATCAGTGTTCGCCACGCCCCGTCGGTGTCTCCCCACCGAGCCAGTTCCCGCGCCTGCTCGACCGCCTCTCCGAACGGTCCGGCGGCCGTGTACCGGTAGGTGCCGTTCCTCACCTGATCCAGCGTCGCGTAGGCCAGCACCACCAGGTCGTCGTCGGCACCCCGCAGATGGAACATCAGCGAGGAGTCGTCCCGGTACGAGTGCTCCGCGTGCTCGGCGACCAGCGGCAACAGCAGATCGGGCGCGTACCGCGGGTCCGTCACCAGGCCGTCGAAGTACACCGTCGAGGTCTGTCCGAGCAGGTGGCGTATCTGGTCGCCCAGCCCGGCGGCCCGCGGTCTGCCGTACTCGTTGGCCTCGTCCAGCGCCTTCCCGGCCTGCTCCCAGCCGCCGCGCAGTGCCTCGAGCCGGGCGTCCTCCACCTGGGCGTCCAGCTTTCGCGTCGTGTCGTTGGCGAACACGGGCTCCCCGTCGCTCCGGTGCGCCCGGAGACTGTGGAACTCCCGGTACATCTCCCGCATGAACTCAAGGAAGTTGGCGTGCCGCTCGGGTGGCTCGGCCCGCCAGCTCGCCCACGTGTACACGGCCCACTCGCCGTCCTCGTCCACGTCCTCGGGATCCATGAGGACGTGGGTGATGTCGGACTTCACGTCGAGCTGCAGTCCGCTCCGCCAGATGTCCGCCTCCCGCCGTTCCTCGGGCCCGGCGTCCTCGTCCAGGTACTCCTCGAACATGTCGGCGAGTCCCGACTCGTTGTTGTGCCAGTGCGCGTCCTGGGTCCCCGCCAGCAGCCACACGAACCCGCCCGCGTGCCGCCATCCGTCGCTGACCTTGAGGAACTCCCGGTACGACGGTGGCATGCGCCGGCCGAGGCGCTCCTCCATGGCTGCGATCCGCTCCTCCGACGCGGGCGGTAACCCCAGCCACCGCGTCCGGCGGGCGGTCTCGTCGTCCTCGCCCCGCGTCTCGTCGTCCGGCAGGGAATCTGCCCACTCCCCGCTCCACCTGAGCAGGAAAGACCGCCAGCCGAATGTCGTGGTGTCCGTCATGCACCCGATGCTGCCACCTGCCACTGACAACGCCCCGCCGCTTGCTGCTGCCAATGACGCCGCGGTGACCAGGGCCCGTGGCCCTCCGATGCGCGGCCTACGGCCCAGATTCCTGGACGGCGCCCGTACCTCTGGAAGGGGGACGGCAACTGCCCCTACCTCAGGCCCTGCCCGGCTCACACCCATCGGCCGAACGGCCCGGCTTGCACGTCATCGCCAGGAGCCGCGACCCCCAGGCCGCTGAAGCCGCACCTTACCCACGGCACGAGGCCCCGAGCCGCCGCAGGCCGCCTCAGCTCGCCGTGATGCGGGCGTTGACCCGGCGCATCCAGTCCTGGTCGGTGTGCCACATGGGGTGGTGCGGGGCGGCGTTGGAGGTCAGGACGATGCCGTGGAAGCCCGCCGCGAGGCAGCGGTCGACGACGAACTCCGCGATGTCCCTGCCGACGGTGTCCTCCTCGAAGCGTGTCAGGAGAGGGGTGTACCCCACCACGCCCTCACCGAGGACGGTGGGAATCCGGCGGCGGCGGGCGAAGTCGGCGACGGAGTCGACCCACTGGGCCAGTGTCTCCCGCATGGCGTCCCGGTGTGCCGCATAGTTCTCGTAGAGCCACAGGTCCCAACGGTCGGGGTCCACCCAGTCGTGCGCGTAGAACAGTTCGCGCGGAATGCCGGTGGCCGCCAGTCGCCACGGCTCGTCCGGCTGGTAGTCGGCGAAAGCGGGCGCGTCCGGGCGCAGCATCCCGGCCAGTTCGGGGGTGGGCCAGGTGGCCGTGCGGGGCGCGGATTCCGTGCCGTGTGCGAGTCCGACAGCCTCGTACAGCGCGCCGAGTACGCCATAGACGTAGAAGTGGAAGTGGGCGATCTGCGCCCCGTCCGGCAGGTCGTCGAGCTCGCTGGGCCACGGCTCGCCCAGCGAGTAGGTCACGGGGACGCCGGGGTGGCGGCTCCGCAGCAGCTTCACGGCGCGTTCGAGGGGCCCGCGCAGCCGGGCGTAGTGGGTGGCGCCGTCACTCGGTACCAAGGAGCAGTTGTCGACCTCGTTGTGCACTTCGACATAGGCGACGTGGTCGGAGAGCCCACGCTCGTGGAGGAAGTCCAGCAGTTCGGCGAGGGCTTCGGCCACCACCTCGGCGCGGTCCGGGCCGGGCACCTCGGCCAGGGCGCGGTGCCAGGCGTCGGTGTCGGCGAAGCTGGGGGACTGCTGGTACTCCCAGGAGGACACGATCACCTTGCAGTCGTGGCGCGCGGCCGCCTCGAACAGCCCGACGAGCCGTCGTCGGCCGTCCAGCGGGTAGCCGCCGCGCACGTTGTACCAGCGGGTGCGCTGTCCGAACTGCTCGCCCAGGCCGCGGACCTGGACGGACTCCGGCTCCTGGACACGCCCGGAGAACAGCAGAAAGGGCATGGCGCAGACGCGCACGGTGTTGAAGCCCCGTTCCACCGTCTCGGCGAAGGCGCGGTCGAGGTCGGCGAACGGCTCGCCGGGTCCTGCCTGTGTGTACCAGCTGAAGTCCCACAGGGTGATGGCCAGGCGGTCCGCGTTCTCGCGCGTGCCGGCCTGCTGCTGTGCGGTCATGAGGTCACCCGTCGTTCGTGTGCGTAAGGGCCGTCGGCGGCTCGGCGGCACCACATGCTAACTCAATTCATTATTTATGAATAATCCTTGACGCGGGTGACGGGGTTGTCCAGGCTGTGGGGCGAATGAACCCGCACGGGCCGTGAGGAGCCGCCTGACATGACCGGAACCATCCATCCATCCCGACGTACCGTCGTCACGGCACTCGGCGCGGCCGCCTTCGTCGCCCTGCCGGCCTGGCCCGAAACGGCACGAGCGGCGGACGGCACGGCCGTCGCCGCAGCGAACGGCCCGGTGCTCGACACCCACCCGGCCACCGAGCCCTCCGGCACCCATGTGCGCGATGTGGGCGGCACCAACGTCGTCTTCCAGTACGGCGCGGTGCTCCCCGCCTTCGACGGCTGGCGCACCCATGAGCCCACTCGCGACTACCTGTCCCTGGACAAGCGGTGGCGCTTCCACTTCGACCCCGCCGACCAAGGGCTCGACGAGGGCTGGCAGTCCCCGCACCACGACGACAGCGCGTGGGGCCGCATTGATGTGCCGTCGGCCTGGGACCTGCTGGACACTCCCGGATTCGGCTCGGAGTCCGCTCCCTTCGGCAGGGGCACGGCGTTCACCGACGGGTACGCCTGGTACCGCACCACGGTCGACGTACCCGCCTCCTGGCGCGCCCGGCATGTACGCATCGCCTTCCTGGCCGCCGGGTACAGCGCCGAGGTCTGGGTCGACGGCACGCACGTCGGCAAGCACGAAGGCGCCAACTCGCCGTTCGCGCTTCCGGTGGCGGGGGCGCTGCGGCCGGGAGCGCGACAGACGATCGCCGTGCGGGTCTTCCGCCGGGCGAGCTACACCGACTACACGGCGTCGGCCCCGCAGCCGGTCACCGACGACCACGAGTTGCCGTACAAGCCCGTCGACTACTGGCCCTACGCGGGGCTGACCCGGTCGGCCTGGATCGAGGCGGTCCCGCAGGTCACCGCCGCCAAACTGCTCGTGACCGCCGCGGACGGGCGGCTTGAGGCACGCGCGGTCGTCGAGAACCACGGTGACGCCGACTTCGACGGCCGGCTCACCCTGGACCCCGGCCGGGGGAGCGGCGGCCGGCCCACCGGGGTCGCGGCAAGGATCGAGGCCCGATCGGCCGGCGTCGTACGCGTCGTGATCCGCATACCGGGCGCCCCGCGATGGAGCCCGGCCTCGCCGCAGACGCTCACCGCCCGTGCCACGCTGACCGCCGGCAGATCAGCGGGCCCTCGGGTGGACACCCTGTCCACCGTGTACGGCGTGCGCGAACTGACTGTCGCGGACGCGCAGTTGCGGCTGAACGGCGAGCCGCTCTTCCTGAAGGGGCTCAACTGGCACGAGGAGACGGCCGCGCGCGGCAGGGCGATGACGCCGGCTGAGTACGACCGGGAACTGGGCCATGTCACAGCCCTGGGCGCCAACTTCGTCCGCAACTGCGTCTACAACCGCCACCCCTATGTCTACGACTGGGCGGACGCGCACGGCGTGCTGGTGATGGACGACATCGACACGATGTGGCTCAACACCCCCCAGGAGAAGCTCCAGACCGAGCGCTACGGCCTCGCCCGCGCGCTTGCCCTGACCATGGCGTGGAACCAGCACAACCGCCCCTCGGTCATCCTCTGGGGCCTGCAGAACGAGTCGGAGATCGACGCGGACGGCGCTCCGGTCTACCGGGCCTGGCTCAGGGACCTCAAGGCGGCCGTGAAGGCGGTCGACCTCACCGCCCGCCCGGTGACCTGGGCCTCCAACACCAGCAACGACCCTGCCTTCGATCTCGCCGACGTGATCGGATTCAACGAGTACTTCGGCTACTTCTACGGCAAGGACGCCGATCTCGGCCCGACGCTGGACGCGGTGCACGCGAAGTATCCCGACAAGCCGATCCTGATCACCGAGAACGGCACCTGGGCCGTGGCCGGCACCCACGGCCCCGACACCACGCAGGGCACGGAGGAGTGGCAGGCGGAGAGTTTCACCGCCCACTGGGCGCAGGTGACCGCGCGCAGCGCGTTCGTCGCCGGGTTTACCTACTGGGTGCTCAAGGACTACAAGGAGCGGGCCGGGTACAACCAGTCCTACAACGGCATTTCCGTCATGGGCCTGCTCACCTTCGCCGAGGAGCGGCCCAAGCTCGTCTACGACGCGTTCCGCAAGGCGGCGAATCCCAGGGGCCGGTGACCTGTCATGGCGCGGCAGGAGGGAGGGGGCTGCCCCCCTCCCTCCTGCCATCGAGCTCTCAGCCCTTGGCCCTGACCTGCGTCAGGTTGTGCAGCCACTGAGGCCCGGAGAAACCACAGCCCGAAAATGCCGAAGAGCCGCGCACTGCTCTCGGAGAAGTCCACCACCAGCCAGTACGGAACCATCTCTGAACCCAGAGCCCCGCGGATCGCTTGACGAAGAACACAGAGGCCCACCTGTGATCCCACCGGAGCACAGACCACCGCTAGGTGCATGAACCATCCAGGTATGTACCTCATGGGCATACACTGCGGCTCGTTCGGTTTTCTGCGCCTCGATCAGGACGGCTACTCCGGCTCCCGGCAGCGTGACGCGGTCGGCGGGAGCCCCGCCCTGGGCCAGGGCGTCGGTCATCGGCTCGGGGAGCCTGATCTCCACCTCTTCCTGACCGTGGTTCAACGGAAGGACGAACCGTCCGCCGTCGCCCTCGCGCACGGTCGCCTGGACGTGTTCGGGAGGCCCGGGAAGGGCGGGGCCGGCGCCGGACTCGGCCACCGGCTGGGCGCCTTCGGGCACGACGGCCTCCGACCACAGGTCGGCGTGGCTGACCGACTCCTCGACGCGCAGGCCCAGTGCCTCGCGCAGCAGTGCGGGATATCCGCCGAGGTGCACCCGGTCGCAGGCGTCGACGATGCCGGAGAAGAACGACACCAGCAGATGGCCGCCACCGCGCACGAACTGGGCAAGGGGCAGGGCCGTCCGGTCCGGCGACGTCAGCCCTTCACGCTGCCCTCGGTCAAACCGCTGCGCCAGAAGCGCTGCAGGGCGACCATGGCGATCATCAGCGGAACGACGGAGACAAAGGCCCCTCCAACGGTCAGCTGATAGAGCTGCGGTTGGCGGTCGGCGAAGGACTGCCACGACGTCAGGCCGAGGGTGATGGGGTACATCTTGGAGTCGGACAGCATGACCAGCGGCAGGAAGTAGTTGTTCCAGATGCCGACGAACTGGAAAAGGAAGATCGTCACCAGCGCGGGGGTCATGATGCGCAGAGCGACGACCGTGAAGATGCGGATCTCTCCCGCGCCGTCGATGCGGGCTGCCTCCAACAGTTCGTCCGGTATGGATGCCGCGGCGTAGATCCGGCACAGGTACACGCCGAAGGGACTGACGAAGCTCGGCAGCAGTACGGCCCAGTAGGTGTTGGCCAGGCCTGCCTTGCTGAACAGCAGGTACATGGGCAGCGCCAGCGCCGTGGCAGGGATCAGGACGCCACCCAGCACGATGTTGAAGATCGTGTCGCGGCCGGCGAAGGAGAACTTGGCCAGCGCGTAGCCGGACATCGCGGCCAGAAGCGTCGCAACGGCTGCGCCGACGCCCGCGTACAGCAGGCTGTTGGCGGCCCAGCGCAGGTAGATCGCATGGTCGTAGGTGACGACCTGGTGCAGGTTGCTCCAGAACTGGGGACGGGAGAACCACAGGCCGAAGCTGCCGAACAGGCCGCCGGTGGACTTGGTGGACGCCACGACCAGCCAGTACACCGGGAGCAGGAAGTACCCGGCGGCCGCCACGAGCAGGCCGGTGACCAGGATGCGACTGCGCGTGGTGACCCCGGTGATACCGCCGCGCGGCGTCGTACCGTCGTCGGAGGCCGGCGTCCCGCCCCCTGGCGGGACGGTGCGGGCCGGTGTCTGGAGACTCACGCGTCCCCACCCCCTCTCTTGTTGATCAGCCGCAGGAAACCGAAGGAGAGCACGAACGCGGCGAGGGCGAGCAGCACTGCCTCGGCGGCGGCGAGGTGGTAGTTGTCGTTGGTGAACGCCTCGTTGTAGGCGCTGAGGTTGGGGGTGTAGGCACTGTCGATACTCGAGGAGACGGGCTTGAGCACCAGCGGTTCCGCGAACAGCTGCAGCGTGCCGATGATGGTGAAGACCGTGGTGAGGATCAGCGCCGGGCGCAGCAGCGGCAGCTTGACGTGTCGGACCGTCACCCACGCACCGGCGCCGTCGATGCGGGCGGCCTCGTACAGCTCCGCGGGAATGGTACGCAACTGGGCGACGAGAACCAGAACGTTGTAGCCGGCGAACTCCCACGTGACGATGTTCGCGATGGACCACAGGACCGTGTTTCCGCCCAGCAGGTCGACCGAAATCCCCAGGTGACGCATGCCGTCCACGAGAGGGCTGACTCCCGGAACGTACAAGAAGCCCCACAGGATGGACGCGATGACCCCCGGGACGCCGTAGGGCAGGAAGAAGGCGGCGCGGAAGAACCGCACGCCCCTGGCCGAGGCGGTGTCCAGCAGCAGCGCGAGCCCGGCGGACAACGCGACCATCACCGGCACCTGGACGACCGCGAACAGCAGTACGCGACCGATGCTGCGCAGAAAGGCGTCGTCGGACAACGCGTCGGAGTAGTTGCGCAGCGCTACGAAGACGGTGCGGGTGCCGCCGAGACCCAGGGCTCCGGTGTGCTCGACATCCATGACGCTCTGGTAGACGGCGTAGCCGATGGGTAGGGCGAAGGTCAGTAGGAACAGCAGCAGGAACGGCGCGACGAAGGCGTAGGGCGCCAGATTTCTGCGGCGGCGGGGCGCTCGGGTGGGCATCAGGGTTCTTTCTGGAGTCCGGAGGGGAGAACGGCGGCGGCCGTGTCGCGCCCTCCGGAGGTGGTCACTGGCCGGTGGAAACCTTCAAACCCTTCCGCTTCAGGTCCTCGACGGTCTGCTTCTGTGCCTGCTGCACCGCGGAGACGAAGGTGCCCTTGCCGGCCACGGCGGCCTGGAAGCCGTCGTTGAGGTGCTGGTAGGTGGCGTCGATCGTCGGTATCCACTTCCACGAGTTGTCGATGCTCTTGTCCGACTGCGCGAAGACCTCGTTGTACTTCTGGCCTCCGAAAAACTTCGACGGCTTGTCCAGCGAGGTGCCCTTGTACCCGTCGGTCGCCGCGGGCCAGCCGTATCCGCCCTGCAGCAGCAGGTCGACGCTCGCGGGGTCGGTGTTGAGCCATTCGGCGAACTTCAGGGCCTCGGGGATGTGCTTGGCACCCTTGAGGACAGCCGTGGAGGATCCTCCCCAGTTCGCGGACGCGTTCGCGCCCTCTGTCCACTGCGGCATGGGTGCGACCGCCCATTTGCCGGCGGTCTGAGGAGCGTTTCCGCTGATGATGGCGTCGCCCCACTGGGCACTGACCCACGAGGTGATGCCACCGGTCTGCAGGTCCTTGTACCAGCCGTTGGCGAAGTCGGGTTCGGTCTTGATCAGCCGCTTGCTGCGCAGTTTGTCCCAGAAGGCGGCGACCTTGAGGGTCTGCGGGGAGTCGATGTTCACCGACCAGGTGTCGCCGTTCACGTCGAACCACTTGGCGCCGGCCTGCCATGCGAGTGCGGTGAACCAGGCGGAGTTGCCGGCAGGGAAGGTGCTGATGTAGGCCTTCGGGTCGGCGTTGCGGATCTTCTGTGCGGCCTTTGCGAACTCGTCCCACGTGGCGGGCGGCTTGACGCCCCACTTCTTGAACAGGTCAGCGCGGTAGAACAGGCCCATCGGACCGGACGCCTGGGGGATCGCGTAGACAGCCGAGCCGAAGACTCCCTGCTGCCACTGCCAGTCCACGAACTTCGGCCGGGCCTTGTCCGCGCCGTACGGGGACAGGTCCACCAGGCCTTTGTCCAGCAGGAACGAGGGGATCTCCTGGTATTCCACCTGTGCCAGGTCGGGCGCGTTGCCGCTCTTGAGCGCGGCGCGCATCTTCGCGTAGCCGCCGCTGCTGCCTGCCGGGATCTTCTCCAGTTTGACGTGGATGTCCGGGTGAGTGGCGTTCCACTTGTCGACGGCCTTGTCGACACCGGGAACCCACGACCAGAAGCGCAGGTCGACCTTCTGGCCGGGCTTGACGGGTGACTGGATTCCCTTGTCTTCCTGCGAACCGGTCGACCCCCCGCAGGCGGAGATCACCAGGGAGGCGGCGGCAAGGGTCGCTGCGAGTGCGCCCCGGCTTCTGCGGAGGTGTGTGGTGCGGCTCATGGGAGGAGGTCCTTCCTCGCTTCGTGCTGAAGGTGCCTGTTGCTTGCCGGTCAGTTTCGGAGCGGCATCGCCACCCCGTCAAGATATATTCATAATTAATTGAAACAGCTATGATGGGTGCAGGCGTCAGAGGCGCAGGCACCAGATGGGGAGACATACGCGATGGCGGAATGTCGCAGGATGGCCGGGCTCGTGACGGTGATCACCGGCGCGGCGCACGGAATCGGCGCGGCCACGGCTCGAAGGCTCGCGGCCGAGGGTGCGACGGTAGTGGTCACGGACGTGGACGACGCGGGCGGCAAGGCGGTCGCCGCAGGCATCGAGGACAGTGGAGGACGCGCCGAGTACGTACGCTGCGACGTCACCTCGGCCGCCGACTGGGAGAACCTGGCCAGCCACGTCGGCGAGCGTCACGGGCGGCTTGACGTGCTGCACAGCAACGCCTTCGCCCAGCTCAACAAGCCTGCCCATGAACTGAGCGAGGCCGAATGGGACGGCCAGATGGCCGTACTCCTCAAGCCGGCCTGGCGAGGGATGAAGACCTTCGCGACCATGCTGCGTGAGGCCAGGGGGTCCGTCGTCCTCACCTCCTCGGTGCACGCGGTCATCGGCCTGCCGGGCCATGCCGCCTACGCCGCCGCGAAGGGCGCGCTGTGCTCGCTGGGGCGGCAGTTGGCCGTCGAGTACGGGCCGGACATCAGGGTCAACACGGTGCTGCCCGGACCCATCCTGACCGCCGCGTGGGAGGGGATCCCGGAGTCCGACCGGGCGCGCAGCGTGGCCGCCACGGCGGCGAAGCGGTTCGGGCAGCCGGAGGAGGTCGCCTCCGCCGTCGCCTTCCTGGCATCGGCGGACGCCTCCTATGTGACCGGAGCGAGCCTGGTGGTTGATGGAGGATGGAGCGTCATGAAGGAGTCCTCGTGAGCGCCGCGGACCGTGCGGTGAGCCGTGCGCGGCGTCCGCGGACAGGACCGATACGGAAACGGAGACTGTGGTGACCCATCCCGGTAGGGGACTGCACGGCCAGGCCGTGGAGGAGCTGGGCCGACGCATCATCCGCGGCGACTACCCCCCCGGCTCCGTCGTGGACCCGGCCAACTTCGAAACAGAGCTCGGCGTCAGCAAGACCGTCGTGCGTGAGGCGCTGCGTGTGCTGGCGTCCAAAGGCCTCCTCGAATCGCGGCAGAAACGCGGCACGACCATCCGGCCCCGCGCCGACTGGAACCTGCTCGACAGCGACCTGCTGCGCTGGCAGGGCAGCAGCGCTCCGACCGAGAGCTTCCTGGAAGACCTCGCCGAGGTCCGCGCGATAGTCGAGCCCGCCGGCGCCCGGCTCGCCGCGGCCCGCCGCACCGCATCCGACCTGGACGCCCTGCGGCAGGCGCTCGACGCGATGGCGGCCGCGGGGACCGACGCGGACGCCATGGTCGAGGCGGACCTGGCCTTCCACCGTGCCCTGCTGGACGCCGCCCACAACGAACTACTCAGCCGCATGGAGGTCGTCATCGAGGCCGGTCTGCGCGTTCGCGACCGGATCGTGCACGGCGCACGGCACTTCTCCGACTCCATTCCCGTGCACCAGGAACTGCTGGACGCGGTCGAGGCGGGCGACCCGGACGCCGCCGTGGCCGCCGTCGAGTCACTCCTGGCGCAGGCGTCCGACGACCTGGCGGCCCTACGGGCGGGGGAGGACGACGCCGTCGCAACCGACCCGCAGTCTAAGGAAACTCCTTGAAAATAACGGGACTTGAGACCTTCCTCGTCGCGCCGCGCTGGCTGTTCGTGCGTATCGCCACCGACGAGGGGATCACCGGATGGGGCGAACCGGTGGTCGAGGGCCGCGCCGAGACGGTACGCGCCGCGGTCCACGAACTGGCCGACCACCTCGTCGGCCGGGACCCGCTGCGCATCGAGGACCACTGGCAGGTGCTCACCAAGGGCGGCTTCTACCGCGGCGGCCCGATTCTCTCCAGCGCCGTCGCCGGCATCGACCAGGCGCTGTGGGACATCGCCGGCAAGACCTACGGCGTCCCGGTGCACCGCCTCCTCGGCGGCCCGGTACGAGACCGCGTGCGGATGTACGCCTGGATCGGCGGCGACCGCCCGAGCGACGTGGCGGAGCTGGCCAGGGAACAGGTCAAGGCGGGCTTCACCGCGGTGAAGATGAACGCCTCGGCCGAACTCGCCGCGATCGACACCCCGGCACGTACCGCCCAGGTCGTCGAGCGCGTCGCGGCCGTCCGCGAGGTCATCGGCGACGAGCGGGACATCGCCGTCGACTTCCACGGCCGGGTCTCCACCGCCATGGCCCGCCGCCTGCTGCCCCTGCTGGAACCGCTGCACCCGCTGTTCGTCGAGGAGCCCGTCCTGCCGGAACACTCCGGTCACCTGCGCAGCCTGGTGGAGTCCACGAACGTGCCCCTCGCGACGGGCGAACGCCTCTACTCCCGATGGGACTTCCGCGAGGTGCTGACCAGCGGCATCGCCGTGGCCCAGCCGGACCTCTCGCACGCCGGCGGCATCTCCGAGGTCCGCCGCATCGCCGCCATGGCCGAGGCGCACGACGTCACCATGGCCCCCCACTGCCCGCTCGGCCCGATCGCCCTGGCGGCCAGCCTCCAGATCGCCTTCGCGGTACCGAACTTCCTCATCCAGGAACAGAGCATGGGCATCCACTACAACCAGCAGTGCGATCTGCTGGAGTACGTGATGGACCCCGAGCCCTTCCGTTTCGACGGCGGCCATGCCGTCGCCGCCACACGCCCGGGACTCGGTGTCGAGATCGACGAGAAGGCGGTACGCCGAGCCGCGGAGACCGGCCACCGCTGGCGCAACCCCATATGGCGGGGAGCCGACGGGGCGTTCACCGAATGGTGACAGACCGTCAGGCAGCCCCCGTACCCCACGTCCAAGGAGAGCCCGCTCGCATGAACCTGGTGGAATCGCTACGCGCCCACCGCCTGTTGGCGATCGTACGCGGCAAGGACCCCGCCGCGGCCCTGCGCACCGTACACACCCTTGCTGAAGAGGGCATCGCGGCCGTCGAGGTCTCCCTGACCACCGCCGACGCCCTGACGGTGATCAGGCAGGCGCGCACCGAACTGGGCCCCGAGGCACTGCTCGGCGCCGGAACCGTGCGTTCGGCCGAGGACGCCGCCCGCGCCGTGGACGCCGGTGCGTCGTATCTCGTCACCCCGGCGCTGGTCGACGGGCTGGAGCCCTACGGCACACCCGTGCTGATGGGAGCCCTGACGCCGAGCGAGATCGAAGTCGCCCTCGCACGGGGCGCCGACGCGATCAAACTCTTCCCCGGCTCCCTCGGCGGCCCCGGCTATCTGCGGGCCCTGCGCGACCCCTTCCCCGAGGTGCCCTTCGTGCCCGTCGGCGGAGTGGACGCGCAGGCCGCCCGCGACTACCTGGACCGGGGTGCCCTCGCCGTCGGCGTCGGCTCACCACTCGTCGGGGACGCGGCCGACGGCGGCGACCTGGCTCAACTCCGAGCCCGTGCGGCCGTGTTCCGCAGGGTGATCGCAGGGGAGACGCCGTGACGACGCCGGAGCGCCAGGCCCCGCCCGACGTGGTGACCTTCGGCGAGACGATGGCTGCGATCCGGGCCCACGGTGCGCTGCGGCTGGGCGGGGGTCTGGGCCTGTCCGTGGCGGGAGCCGAGTCCAACGTCGCGATCGGTCTCGCCCGGCTCGGACACCGGGTGCGCTGGGTCGGCCGGGTCGGTGCGGACGAACTCGGCGCGCTGGTGCTGCGCACACTCCGCGCCGAGAGTATCGACACCGACCATGCGATCACCGACGACACCGGCCGGCCCACGGGACTGCTGCTGACCGAACCCCGCCTGGGCACGCTGACCCGCGTCAGTTACTACCGTGCGGGTTCGGCGGGTTCGGCCGTCTCACCGGCCGACGTACTGCCCGCGCTGGTCCCCGGGACTCGCATCCTGCATCTGACCGGCATCACGCCTGCGCTCGGTCCGTCGGCGGCCGAGGCCGCCCTTGCCGCCGCCACGACCGCTCGCGACTTCGGTATCACCGTGTGCCTCGACGTCAACTACCGCTCCCGACTGTGGAGTCACGACCGAGCCCGCACCGCCCTCCAGCCGCTGCTGGCTCTCACCGACCTGCTCATAGCCTCGGAGGACGAGCTGCCGCTGGTGCTGGAACGGCGGTCCGACGCACGAGAATCCGAGGCCGTGCACAGCGTCCTGGCCGCAGGTGTCGGAGAAGTGGTCATCAAGCGTGGCGCACGCGGAGCGACGACCTTCACTGTCGACGGGTCGACCGACCGCGCCGCTCAGCAGGTTGGCGCGGTCGACGTGGTCGGCGCCGGTGACGCCTTCGTGGCCGGATACCTGTCCGGACTCCTGGGCGGCGCGGACACCCCCGCCCGTCTGCACCGAGCCGTCACCACCGCGGCCTTCGCCGTCGCCACCCGGGGCGACTGGGAGGGCCTTCCCACGCGAGACGAACTCGGCCTGTTCGACCAGCCGGACGGCACGACTGTCCGCTGACCCTGACCCTGGCCCAGGAGACTGATCATGACATCCACGGGAGTGCCGGCGACGGTTGTCGTCAAGGGAGAGTACGAACTCGCCGAGGGCGGCCGTTGGGCCGACGGCCGGTACGTGTACGTCGACATCCTCAGCGGACGGCTCTTCGAACTGCGCGACGGGTTCGGATCGGCCCCACGCCAACTGGCCCGACTCGACGTGCCGTTGGGTGCAGTCGCACCGGTGGGCGACCGGCCGGGCGCGTGGATCGCCGCCGCAGGTACCGGCATCGCACTGCTCACCGCCGACGGCACACTCGAATGGCTGGACCGCCCCGAGGACCGCACTCCGCACCCCAGCCGGATGAACGACGGCGTCGCGGACCCCGCCGGCCGCTTCTGGGCCGGCAGCATGGCCTACGACGGCACCCACGGCGCGGGCTCGCTCTACCGTACGGACGCCGACGGCACAGTGGTACGCGTCCTCGACGGTCTGACCATCGCCAACGGGCCGGCGTTCACCGCCGACGGCACGACCATGTACCTTGCCGACACCGCTGCCGGCACCATCCTCCGCTGCCGGGTCGACCCCGCCTCGGGTGACCTCTCCGGCGGCCCGGAGACCTTCGCCCAACTGCGCGACGGCGAAGGCAGCCCCGACGGAATGACCGTCGACGACGAGGACTGCCTGTGGGTCGCGATGTGGGGTGCGGGCGCGGTCCGCCGGTACCACTCCGACGGCCACCTGCTCCACACCCTGACCGTGCCCGCCCCGCACCCCACGTCGGTCTGCCTGCACCCCGGGGACGACCGCCTCTTCGTCACCACGGCCCGCCACGGGGTGAGGAACCCGACCTCGGCCTCCGGCGCGGTGCTCAGCGTCCCTGTACCGGTTGCGGGAACGGCGGCTTGCTCCTGGCGGGGCGCCGACGCTGAAACGAACCCTCCCACGGTGGGAGCAACGGCTCCACCAACGCCCACTGTTCATCGGTCGAGTCCGGCGGATACAGGGCAGCGCCCGTCGCGGCTGGTTTAGCGGCGAGTCCTCGTCGTCGCCCTGGCCGTCGCTACAGACCGGGAGCGTCGAACCCGTTGAGGGCCCACAGCGCGGCCGTGTACCACAGCACCCCGATGGCGCCGAACAGGAGGCCTCCAGCGGCTGGGAGCATCCAGCCCGGCAGTCGGCGGCTGCGTACCACCAGTACCTTGGCGACGAAGGCTCCGTACAACACGCAGCCGGCGACCGAGTGCATGAAGACCCGGGTGCTCGTGGTTTCCACGCCATAGGTGCGGACGCAGTGGAAGGCGATGGGCACCGACAGCAGGAAGGCCGCCCATCCCACCACGCGGTGCGCGATGCGGACGCGGCGGGGCGCGGCAGTGAGGCCGGGGAGCCGCCCGTACATCCACAGGGCCAGCAGAAGTTGGACGATCGCGAGGCCGAACAGAGCAGAGCCCAGGCGGGCCTTGAGAGTGACCGCATCGGCGCCCTGGGCGCCGAAGAGGCTCGTTGTGTACTGGGGGCTGTGGTGCCGGCCGGTCACCCAGATCGCCACCGCCGTAGCCACCGGCAGGGCGGCGCCGAGCGCGATGGCGGCGGCCCGCGCCGGCGAGAGCCGGCGGTGGGCTCGGTGACCGGTCTTCGACATCACGTCGATCGCCTGTTCATTCGGTCGTCACCGGTCAGTCCAGGTCGACCTTGTTGCCACCGGTGTCGAGTACGTACCACTCGGCGCCGAACTGGTTGAGAGCCTGGCCGTTTGTGTCGCCCGCCTTGGAGTCTCCCGCGTACAGGTAGAGCGGGTGCCCGTGGTAGGTGACCTGCGTCTTGCCGTCGGACCGCTTCGACGTGCCCAGCAGCTTGGACTGCGCCGAGCCGCCGGTCGACGGTGCCCCGGACGTCAGCAGCGGCGGCCAGGCCGCGGCGCACGCTCCGTTGCAGGTCGAAGTCGTCGACTTGTCCGCCTCGAACAGGTACAGGGTGCGGCCCTTTCCACTGACCAGAATGGTGCCGAGCTTGCCGGCCGAGGCGGTCTTCACCATGGCCTGTGCACCGGTCGGCGTGCTGGTCGGGGTCGTCTTCGACGGCGTCTTGGTTGTCGAGCTCGAAGAACCTCCGCCGTCATCGGAACATCCACTCGCGGCAACGATCATCACAAACGCGGCCGTCCCCACGACGGCCAGGCGGAAACGCCTCATCACAACTCCACAATGAGTGAGGCCCGATGTCTGAGGGGCCGATGAACGCATACTCGCTGATCATGGATTCTCTGCGGTCCACGGTGCCGATGGCTGCCCCGAGATTCACTGAAATGGCGGTGAGCGGAGCCGGAGTGCACTTCCGCCTTCGCCGAGCCGACTTCGACGCGCTCGGTGCGGCGGGGCAGGCGCGCCGAACTAGTGGTTGTCCGGAGGCGGCGGATGATCGGGTGTGCCGGCGTCCGTCGGTGCGCGGTCACGGGGTTTCCGCGGGACAGCGAAGTCGGGATACACCAGAGCGTCTCCCGTCCCCCACTTGAAGGCGAGGGCGCAGAGCACGAACAGCTCGGTCAGGAGAGCGAAGACGAAACCCAGCCACAGCCCGACGCCGGTGTTGACGTGCGCGCCGGTGAGCGAGGCCGCCAGCTGGCTGTACAGGTTTGCCAGATCGGAGACGTCAGCGACCTTCACCACGTAGATGGCCAGGAGGATCGAGGACGGTACGAATGCTCCTCTTACGTACTTCCTGTTGACCGTTGCCAGGGCTGCGGTCAGGAAGGCGATCGTGGCGAGTGCTGTGACGATGATCAGTGCCGGACCTGCCGACTGTGACCCTTCGCCGAAGGCGTTCACGCTGTCACCCTCACTCGTGAGCCAGGGCGGGAAGAGCATGACGAAGCTCAGGAGAGCCGAGAATGCGGCTGCGGCGAGGGGCCAGTCCCGTGACGCCTTGAAGCGCAGCGAGTAGCGCGGACGGCGAGCGGTGATCGTCATGCGTCCTCCTGGGAGGTCCACCGATCCCGGGGCAGAATCCGACCGCGGACGTGCTACGGGCGGTTGCCTGGTCACTCCACCGTGGCCCGCACGTGTGGCTGTCGCACGTCGCGCGTCACCCGATTGGAGTAGTGCGGAGGGGGTGTGAGGCATTCGCAGAGCCGCTCTGGTCGCTCCAGTCAGCGCCATCGCTCTCGGAGACCGCCACCATCCCTGAAGGGGCGCCCTCGCAGACGAAGGCACCGAGCCCATGCGCGTCGCGTCACTGTTCCGGCGGCCGAGCGGGTGGCTCTCACGGTGGCCGGGATCGGGAGGACGTCCGGCAGAAACACTGCTCGGGGGAGCCGCGCCGACGCGCAGGTCTGTTTCATGGAGGACACCATGACCGGAGAGAGTGTTGCCGGCAGGCGGTCGGCGGCGGTTCTTGGGCAGGCCGGCATCCGGATCTTCAAAGGGACCGCCGGTCTGCTCGCACCCCCGCGCCCTGCCAACAGACTCGACCGGGGCCCGAGCCAAATCCCGCCGATGTCCACGCCTTGTGTCCTGCACCTGCTCGATGGGGCGCTCCAACGACGTCGGCTGCCGAAGCCAGCACTGTCGAAGCATCCGCAAGGAGGACCTGATGACCGGCCAACGACCGTCCGACGGCGGCGAGAGCCTCGGCTACCGCCGCACACTGCCCTGGCGCATCGTCAATGGCGTCGCAGAGTACCTGGACCGCAGGATCGGCTGGGACAAACTGCCCGTCCCGCTCGGCCTCACCACCCTGCTCGGGCTGCGCGTGAAACTGCGGCAGGAGAACCTGCACGACACCAACCGGATCCCGGCGGCCGACGTCCCCGAGCCGACCCCGCGCAACGGCACCACGCACCTGGTCAACCGGACCGCGGACGGTAGTTACAACGACCTGGACCAGCCGCGCATGGGCATGGCGGGCACCCGCTTCGGCCGGAACATCCCGCTGGACAAGATCCCTCCGGTCTCGCCCGCCGACGTGCTCTCCTCGCCCAACCCGCGCGTGGTCAGCCGCGAACTGCTCACCCGGGACGAGTTCATCCCCGCCGAGACCGTGAACTCCCTCGTGGCGGCCTGGCTGCAGTTCATGGTGCGTGACTGGTTCAGCCACGGCACGAGCCCCACGGACCGGCCCTGGACCGTACCGCTCCTCGACGACGACCCCTGGCCCGAGCGGCCCATGCAGATCATGCGCACCCCCGACGACCCGACCCGCGCACCTCACGTCCCGGCCGGGACGCCCGACACGCGCGTCAATGTCTCCTCGCACTGGTGGGACGCCTCCCAGATCTACGGGTCGAGTGAGGAGGAGCAGCGCGCCCTGCGCTCCGGGGAGAACGGCAAGCTGCGCCTGTGGGGCGACGACGGCACGCCGTTCCCGCCCGACCCGGACCGCGACCCGTCCCGGGTGCCCGGCTTCTGGCTGGGGCTCGCGATGATGCAGACGCTGTTCACCAAGGAACACAACGCGATCTGCGACCATCTGCACGCGCAGTACCCCGGCTGGGACGACGAGGAGCTCTTCCAGCGGGCCCGGCTGGTCAACGCCGCTCTCCTCGCCAAGATCCACACGGTGGAGTGGACCCCGGCGGTCATCAGTCATCCGACCACCGTCACCGCGCTGCGTGCCAACTGGTGGGGACTCGCGGGCGAGCGGGTGCACAACCTCTTCGGACGCATCAGCGGCTCCGAGGTGATCAGCGGCATCCCCGGCGACGAGACCGACCACTACGGTGTTCCGTACGCGATGACCGAGGAGTTCGTCGCTGTCTACCGCATGCACCCGCTGGTCCGCGACGACTGGCACCTACGAGCAGCCGGCCACGACCAGACACTGCGGGAGGCCACCTTCCGCGAGCTCGCCGGCTCCGAGGCTCTGAAGCTCATGGACACCATCCCCATGCGTGACCTGCTCTACAGCTTCGGCACGCTGCACCCGGGGCTGGTCACCATGCACAACTTCCCGAAGTTCCTGCAGGAGTTCCAGCGGCCGGACGGTAGCCTGCAGGACCTCGCGGCCACCGACATCCTGCGCAGCAGGGAACTCGGCGTCCCGCGCTACAACGAGTTCCGCAGGCTGCTGCGCCTGAAGCCCGCCAAGAACTTCGAGGACCTCACCGACAACCGGGACTGGGCCGACCAGATCAAGCGGGTCTACGACGGCGACATCGAGAAGGTGGACCTGACCGTCGGCCTGTACGCGGAGAAACTCCCCGCGGGGTTCGCCTTCAGCGACACCGCGTTCCGCATCTTCATCCTCATGGCATCCCGCAGGCTCAACAGCGACCGGTTCTTCACCGAGTACTACACGCCCGAGGTCTACTCGAAGGCCGGACTGCGCTGGATCGACGACAACACCATGGGGACCGTACTGCTGCGCCACCACCCGGATCTGCGGACCGCACTGGCCGGAGTGAAGAACGCCTTCTCGCCCTGGAACATCGCCGTTCGGGAATGAAACGGAGCTGAGCACTCACCCCTTGTAATGGAAACGCACCCGGCTCCCCAGCCACACCGTGCGGGTGGTCTCCAGCAGGCGACCGTCGGCGAGGCGGGAGACCGACCAGATCACGAACAGGGCGGCGTCGAGGGGTGTGTTGAGCAGCCGGGCCTCATCGGGGTCGGTCGTTCCGACCTCCAGGTAGTGGTCGACGTCGGCCGGGTCGAGCCCGTAGCTCTCGCGGAGCGTGCGCGAAAGGGAGCCACGGTCGAGGCTCCGTCCGCGCAGGCCGGGGACGAGATCGTCCGGGATCCATGAGTCGGTCAGCCCGATCGCGCGCTCGTTGACGAGATGCAGACGCTTGAGGTGCAACCTGGGCAACGCCGCTTCGTCGGCATCGATCAGCCGGGCCAGCTCGTACGGCTCGGGCCGGGCGTGCTCCTCGCCGAGGAGGACGGACTCGGTGGACAGTCCGGCCTTTTGGAAGCGATCCCGCCACGGCACGGTGAGGCCGAGATCGTGCTGCACGGGTTCGGGCCGGTCCGCGACGAAGGTCCCCGCCCCCTGCCTGCGCTCGATGTAGCCGTCCGTCACCAGTGCGCCCAGGGCCTGCCGGATGGTGATGCGGCTGACGCTGTACAGCTCGGACAGCTCCCGCTCGGTGGGCAGTTGGTACCCCGTGGGGAGTTCCTGGTCGATCTGGCGACGCAGATCCCTCTGGACCTGCGCCCACGCGGGCATGGGAGACCTGCGGTCGACAGGGCGGGCGGACCTGAGCACTCGGCCCTTCGCCGCACCGTCGACGGGGGACGCGGGCATAATCGTCTCCATCCGTGAGCCGCGTTGCTCACACCGACCACATTGGTTCAATTGGTCAAGATATTATAACCCATTGGCGTCCTCAAACTTCGATCTTGATGTGTGAGGCGTCCATGTTCACCGCTCCGCCCCGGAACGGCGGGCGTCCCCAGCGCCTCCGCGCCTCGTCGGCGAACCAGGTTCCGGCAACCGCGACGGCCAGGTCGCGGACAAGATCCGCCCGTGGGCCGGAGGCGTCCACCAGATGTGCGGCATCAACCTGGCGCACGGTCTGGCCGGTTGTGCGCAGTGCCCCGGCGAGACGGTCGAAGCGGGCCCGGCCGCGCGGGCCGAGAAGCTGCACGGTGAGGTGGGCCTCGGGCCCGATGAAGTAGTCGACGTGGCCACTCTCCTCCAGCGGTACGCTGCGAACCGCCAGCCCGCACGCCTCGATGATCTTCAGCGACCAGAAGTCGGCGCCGGCCCGCAGTTCGGGCAGGGACAGCACGGAGACGGCGGCGGGCATGGCGGCCGGTAGTTCTGCCGCCGCGGCGTCGACGAGCGTGCACACCCGGTCGAGGGCGGCGGCGAGATCGGCGTTGACGGTGGAGGTGTCGGTCCCGCAGACGGCGGCGACGCCCTGGGCGAGCATCAGATGCCCGGCGCAGGGCACCACCTCCTCGACCGCCAGCGTGGGCACCTTCTGCACGGTGTCGGCGCTGTCGGCGAGCGGAGAGCCGGGTTGCGAGGTGACGGCGACGGTTCTGAGTCCCGCGTCCCGGGCGATGCGCAGGGCCCGGACGGTGGCGCCGGAGGTTCCGGAGTGGGAGATGCCCACCAGGGTGTCGCAGCCGGCGGGAACCGTGCCGTTCCATGTGACGTCGCCCGCCGAAAGGGCCCGGTGCCCGGCCGCGGTGGCGATCAGCGCGGAGGCGAGGGAGTCGCCGGACCCGACGAAGACCGCTCGTCCGGGCTCGATGACAGTACCGGTGGGGGTGGCGGGTGTCGCCAGCAGCGCGCTGCGCAGAGCCTGGCGTTCGGCGGTGGTGGGCATGGTCAGCTCTCCTTGCGGGTGGTGATGCCGGGGTGAGGGCGGGGGAGGGGGGTGGCTTCGGTGAGCGCCAGATGTCCCCAGTCCGCGAGAGCGGTGCGTGCGACCGCCACGCCGAAAGCGGCCGCTTCGACCAGTTCGGCTCCGCCCGCCAGCGCGGCCACGACGGCGCCGGCCGAGGAGTCGCCCGCGCCGGTGGTCTCCACGACGGAGACCAGCCGGTCGCGCACCGACCACGTGTCCTCGCCCGCGACCACATAGACACCATCCATGTCCAGGCGGGCCACGACCGGGACCCGCAGACGGGCGGCGAGGTCCCGGGCGGCGCGGCGGGGGTCCGGGTCCAGCAGCTTGAGCTGGACCCGGCTGGGCAGCAGCACGGTGTCGGGGGTGCAGATCGCGACCGCGTGTGCCGCGCCGTCGCGGGCGATCAGCGCCTGGTGCGGGTCGAGCCCGACGCGGGTGCCCGGGACGGCGGCGGGGCGTTCGGCCGGCGCGGAGGCCACCAGCCCGTCGAGTCCCTCGAAGAACGCGGGGGGCGGGAGCGGTGGCTGAGGGTCGTCGGCCTCCGCGGGGCCGCCGCGCTCCAGTTCGGTGCCCGCGGGAGGTTCCAGGGAGACGATGCGCCTGCCCCGTGCCGAGGCGAGGACCCACACACGGGGTACGTCCGGCACCGCGAGGCAGTGCCGGCGGTCCCATCCGAAGCGGTCGGCCAGGGCGGCGAACCGGTGGTCGGCCTCCGGGAGAGGGCAGGTGAGCCGGATGCCTGTGCCCTCGACGAGCCGGGCCCCGAGAGCGGCGTACAGCGCGGGCCCGCCGGGGCACGAGAAGCGTGCCCCGGCGGGTTCCGACACCAGGTGGTCCACCGACAGACCGGCCTGGATGCCGACGACGCTCACGGGTGGAACCGGGAGAAGGCGTACTGCACGGTGCGATCCCTTGGTCCGTCCAGCTCCAGCAGGTACACGCCCTGGCTGTGCCCGATGCCCAGTTCACCACCGATGACCGGCAGGGTCAGCGACTGGGTGCCGAAGACACAGCGGACGTGCGCGGCGGCGTCCTGGGGTCCGTCGTGGAGATGGACGAAGGGGCGGTCCACGGGTATCTGGCTCTCGATGAAGAGGCGGATGTCGTGGAGCGTGGTGCCGTCGACACCGGAATTGAGGATCAGCGTGCAGGTGGTGTGGGGCACGTAGACGGTGAGCGTGCCGTCGCCGAGGCCGGCGGGCAGGGCGGCGCGCAGGCGCGGGGTCAGATCGGTGTAGCCGACGGGTGCGGCGAAACCGTCGACGGGCTTGGTGTTGAGTGTGATCCTCTGCCAGCTGCCGATGGTGGGGGTGCTCATCCGGATGATGCCTTTCGTTCGCGGTCGGTCATGCGGGTAGCCGTGCTCAGGGCGCGGCGGATCTGGTGATCAGGGCGCCGTCGGCCTGGACGGCGCCGCCTTCGACGAGGAACCCGGCGGCTCCGCCCAGGGCGTCCTCGGTGGTGGCGGTCAGCCGTGCGACGCCGTCGACGGTGAGGGTCAGTTCCCGGCCCCGGCAGCGCAGTTCGACGTCGTAGGGCCGGTCGGGCCGGTACTGGAAGGGGGTCTCGGCGAGCACGGTGCGCACGCCGTCGTGCTGGCGCAGCAGCAGGAGGCGGTCGCGGCCGCTGAAGACACCGGCGTGGAAGCGGCGGTGTCCCCGGCTGCGGACCACCAGCCCGGCCGCGTCGTGCAGCGAGAAGGTGAGCCGGCTGGCGATGGTGTAGTCGGTCCAGTCACGGGTGCCGGTGGTGACGACACCGAGGGGCCCGGGATGGGACACGGAGTAGGTGACCGTGAAGTCGGCCTCGAAGTTCTTGGCGGAGCTGACCCAGGGGGCGAGTGCCGCGGGTGTGGTGTCCCAGATGGAGGAGAGCAACAGCCCCTGTTGCTCGAACCGTTCGGGTGCGCCGTCCCAGTCGAGTTCGTGCAGGCGGGCCTCGGCCGGCTGCTCGTCTCCATCCGTGCCCGTGCCCGTGCCCGGGGCCAGGGCCGGGGCGGAGAAGGAGAAGCCCAGCCGGAACGGTACGTGGTTGCCGAGGGCGGGCACCTGCCACCGGACGGTGTGCGGCTCGGGACCGGGAGTGCTCTCCTCCCCGTACCGGGTGGTGACCGAGCCGTTCTCGCCGGTGGCGTAGAGGGCGTACGGCCGTACGCGGATGCCGTGGCCGACGGCGGAGACCCGGGCGGTGATCGTCTGCCCCGGGTAGAGGGAGGGGCTGGCGACGGTGGAGAAGTTGCCGGCGGTCTCGGCCGGGTCCAGGAACGTCGGGGTGGACACGTGCGCGGTGGCACCGAAGCGGACCAGGAGCGCGCCGCCGGGCACGGACGGGTCGTTGCGGACCTCCGGGACTTCAGTGACCTGCGGGACCTCCACGGTGTCGGGGACATCGATGTCCTGGGCGTTCGGCAGGATCGGTCGGCCCGCGTGGTAGCGGCAGGCGGTGAAGCCCTGGACGGATCCCCGGTGGGCGAAGGCGAAGCGGGGGCGGCGCGGCAGTGGTCGGCCGGTGGCCAGCAGGCTCGCCGAGGAGACGATGCGGTCGGCCTCGCGGGTGGCGTCGGAGACGCACTCCCCGCCCTCGGCGGTGACGACGAGCAGCCGGTCGGCGACGCGCGTCCGCAGGTCCGGTCCGGTGGCGAGCGCGTCGAGGCCGAGGCGTACGCCGTTGAGGCAGCCGACGGTTCCGGCGTTGCTGTCGGTGTCGAAGCCGACCGAGGACGCGATGGCCACCGAGCGCGGGAAGTCGTCCCCGGCGGCGATGAGCGCGCCGAGGGACATCGCCAGATTGGACAGGGCGTGGCAGGGGCCGGGGTAGCGGGCGTATCCGTAGTGCTCGTCCACCCAGGCGCGGACGGCCCGCCAGTCCTGGCCGGTCGAGCAGTGCGCGCGTACGTCGTCGAGGAGGGCGCGGACAGCCGGTGACGTCACCACGTGGGCGGCGGTGTCGAGGAGGACGTCGAGATCGGACTCGTCGAAGGCGAGCGCGCGCAGGGCTGCGAGCAGTCCGGCCGACTCCAGGGCGTCGCCGTCGTGGCTGACGGAGGCCGCGGCGCGGGTGAGGGCCGTGGCGCGTTCGGGGTCGCCGGGGCACATCAGGCCGAAGGCGTCGCTGAAGATCTGGGCGCCGATCTGTTCGGAGAGCGTACGGCCGTTGAGCTCGGCCGAACCGCTGTGCGGAGCCGGGATGCCGCGGCGCAGGTTGAGGAAGGCGGTGTGCTCGGTGGAGCGCCCCATGCCACCCCACCACAGAATGGTGCGGTCCTCGATGATGTAGTTGAGCCAGGTGTCACCGACGTCCGCGGGTCCCGGGACGCGGCCGGGGTTGTCGAGGACGGCCCGGGCGAAGGCGAAGGTGCCCGAGATGTCGTCGTCGGCGACGATCAGCGGGATGCCGAGGGCGTCGTTGACATAGGTGGCCACCAGTCCGAACCGTTCGGTGATGGCGGAGTAGGGCCAGCCTTCGACGGGGCGTCCGAGGTAGACCCCGATGATCTTGCCGAGGACTCCGGCGTAGACCTTCTCGGCGTACCGCCGGGAGGTCGTGCCGTTCGTCACGGGGGTCGTGTCGTTCGTCGCGGGGACCGTGTCGTACATCGTGGTGTCACCCCTTGACCGTGCCGCTGGCCATGCCGTCGACGACGAAGCGCTGGAGCGCGATGAAGATGCCCAGGACCGGCAGGATCAGGATCAGAGCGCCGGCCATCATCGCCCCGAGCTGCGTGGAGAAGGTGCCGTTCATCGACAGGAAGCCGAGGGTCACGGTCTGGTGGGCGGGGTCGTGGAGGAAGGTCGAGGAGATCAGGAAGTCGTTCCAGGCGTTGAGGCCGACGATCACACCGACCGTGATCAGGCCGGGCCGCACGACCGGCAGCAGCACGCGGCGGACCAACTGGAACAGGTTGGCGCCGTCGACCAGGGCCGCCTCCTCCAGCTCCTTGGGAACCTGGAGGAAGAACGTCCGCATCAGGAACGTCGCGAACGGCATGTTGATCGCGGCAAGGATGACGCCGACGACGAACACGTTGTCGAGGAGGCCGAGGGCGGCCACCCCGGCGTACAGCGGGAAGACGAAGAGCTGGATCGGCACCGTCATGGCCATCGTCAGATAGGTCATGACGACGGGCCACATACGGATCTTCTGCCCGGCGAGCACATAGCCGGCCATGGAGGAGCACAGCAGCACCACGATCACGGTGGTACCGGTGAGCTGCACGCTGTTGAGGAATCCGCTGCCGAAGGCGCCGTACTCCCAGGCCGTGCGGAAGTTGTCCAGGTTGAAGGACCCGGGCAGCGCGAGCGGACTGCGGGTCAGGTCGCCTTGCGCCTTGAAGCTGTTGAGCAGGACCAGCAGCAGGGGGAAGAGCGCGGTGGCGGCGAACACCAGTAGCACGATGTGCGCCACGAGGTTCTTGGAACGCTTTCTCATGACTCCAGTTGCCTCCGGCTCATCCAGGTGTAGACGCAGGACGCGATCAGGCCGAAGAAGCTCATGATCAGGCCGACGGCGGACGCCTTGCCGAACTCGAAGGCGGAGAAGGCGAAGGCATAGGCGTAGGTGCCCATCACCTCGCTGGAGTGCGCGGGCCCGCCTTGGGTGAGCAGGTAGACGTAGTCGAACGCCAGGAAGGAGAAGATCACGGTCATCACGCCCATGAGCAGCAGAGTGGGGCGGATGCTCGGCAGATAGACGTGCCGGAAGACCTGCCAGGAGCCTGCTCCGTCGACGATGGCGGCCTCGACCTGGTCGACGGGGGTCTGTCGCATCGCGCCGAAGTAGACGACCGTGAGGAATCCCCAGTAGTGCCACATGTCCACGGCCGCCGCCGCGTACAGCGCGCCGTTCAGGCTGGACAGCGGGGAGGTGAGATGCAGCCCCATGGCGTCGAGCGCGGAGATGAGGCCGCCGTCGGGGTTGTAGATGATGTTCAGCCAGACCAGGGCGTTGACCACGGGGGCCAGGACGTACGGCATCAGATAGACGACCTGGTAGAACGTGCGGGTGCGGCGGCGGCGCAGCAGGAGCCAGGCGGTCAGCAGTCCGATGACGGCGGGCAGGGTCAGGAACAGCACGAGCCACTTGATGTTGTTGCCGAGCGCCGTGGCGAAGACGGGGTCGTCGAGGATGGCGGTGAAGTTCCGCAGTCCCACGAAGGGTTTCGGGAAGCCGCTGCCGTTCCAGTCGGTGAACGCGGCGTACGCGGTGAGGGCGCCGGGGACGACGACGATCAGTGCGGACAGCAGCAGGGCCGGGGCGACCAGGAGGTGGTTCGTCAGCGAGCGACGCCGTCGCAGTCGGCGCCCGGCGGGGGAGACGGCCTGGGGGGCCGGGTGCTCGGATCGCGGAACGAGGGTTGCCGGAGCGGTCATGGGCGAATTCCTCCGGGCGTCGGCCGCCGGGCCTTGAGGGGTTCCGGCGGCCGAGCCACGATCCGACGGTGGGCAGCGGTCACGAGGCGGGCTCGGGAAGCGGCGGCACCAGGCCCTTCGCCTTCTCGCCGTCGAAGGTCTTCTGGACGTCGGCCAGGAAGCTCTTGGCGCTCTCGGTGCCGAGCCAGACGCTGTCCACGTCGGTGAAGGCGGTGGCCGTCGCGGGCGGGAAGAAGGTGCCGGCGAACAAGCCGTAGTCGCCCTTGTTCACGGTCGCGATGGTGTCCTTGGCGGACTCGACGAACGCCTTCGACAGGCCGGTGTAGGAAGCGGGATCGAGGTTGAAGTCCTTGAGCGGGACGGCCCAGTAGCCGGGCCAGCTCTTGTTGATCTGCTGGGCGAACTTCTCGCTCATCATGTAGTCGATCACCTCGGCCGCCCCGTCCTTGTTCGGCGAGTGCGCGTTGATCGACAGCGACGCGGTCGTGCCGAGCGTGGTGGCCGGAGAGGGCAGGCCGGGGGTGACGTTCGGGAAGGTGGTGAACCCGAGATCGGCGATGTTGCCGGCCTTGTCGTTGAAGTACGAGTCCGCGAACTGGAAGGCCAGGGTGGGGCCGAAGAAGAAGGGCGACTTGCCCTCGGCCAGGAGCTGCATCGACTCCAGGAAGTTCAGGTTGGCGTAGTCCTTGCCGCCGAGGTAGCCCTCCTTGTAGAAGGCGGCGGAGGCCTCGACGGCCTTGACGATCTTGGGGTCGGTCCACTTGGTGGTGCCCTGGAGCGCGTCGTAGACGGCCTTCCCGCCGGCCACATGGGTCAGGAACATCGAGATGTAGTTCTGGTTGACCGGCTTCCAGCCCTTGTTCCCGGTGACCGAGGCGTACATCCCGGCGTCCTTCGCCTTGTTCATGGCGGCGACGAGTTCGTCATAGGTGGTGGGGACGCCCACGCCGAGTTTGGCCAGGACCTTCTTGTTGTAGAAGATGCCAAGGCCCTCCAGGGAGTTCGGCAGGGAGTAGAGCTTGCCGTGCATGGTTCCCGACTCGTACATCGGGGCGAGGACGCGGTCCTTCCAGCCGTACTTCTCGGCGTAGGGCGTCATGTCGGCGAGCTTGCCCTGGGTCGCGTAGGCGGCGGCGAAGGCGGGGCCGGAGCCGTAGACGATGTCGGGGCCCTTGTTGGCCGACAGGGCGACCTGCACGTTCTTGTCGACCGCGTTGTTGAAGGTCACCTGGAGCTTGTACTTGCTCTGCGACCTGTCGAATCCGCCGACCAGCACATCGCGCATCACCTTCTGCTGCTGGGGCGAGGCCCCCCAGAACCACAGCTGGAGGGTCTTGGTGCCCGAGCCGCTCACAGACGTACCGCTCGAGCACGCCGTGAGGACGAGCCCCGCCGCCATCAGCCCCGCACCGAGAACACTGCTTCGCGATCTCATCACCTACAGCTCCTTCACTTACCGCACATCGGCCCTTTCGAGCAGCCGGGGGTGTCGACGGCGCCAGCAGAATTGGCGCTATGGATATATACTTATGACCAATCCTTCGCAGCGTCAATGCTTTTCGGCCACGCCGTTGGCGGGGTGTGAGGCGGCCCGCCAGGAGACCCGGCCGCCGGAGGCCGCACGCATGGCGTCCAGCCGGGCCAGCCGCACGACTCCGCGCAGCGCCACGTCCATGGCGGCCACATGACCTGCTCCGGCGGTGAAGGGCCGGTCGGCGACGACGTTGTCGGCGACCGAGCAGACCGAGCCCCCGCGCTTGCCGAAGAGTGCCGCGAGCGTCACGATCGCGGCCGACTCCCGGTCGCCGTTGAGGACCCCGGCGCGAGCCCAGACCTCCAGGACGTCCTGGTGCCACGGCTGGAAATAGGCGCCCACGCCGGGACGGCCCACGCCGACGAAGTCGGAGTCGCTCGAACGGGTCACGCCCTGGTGGTAGGCGCAGCCCAGTTCCTCGGCGGCCAGGGACATCGCGAGCACCACGTCGTGGTGGGCGACGGCCGGGTAGGACGCCGGAACGTACGCGCGGGTCATCCCCTCGTCGCGCACCACACCCGTGGTCACCACGACATCGCCGGGCTCGGCCCGCGGATGGATGCCTCCGGAGCCGCCGACCCGGACGAAGGTGTCCGCCTCGGTGAACTCCAGCAGCTCGTGCATGACCAGCTCGGCCTCCGGTGAGCCGCTGCCTCCGGAGACCACGGTGACGGGCACACCCTCGTAGCCACCGGTGTACACGGTGAACATCCCGGAGCTGCCGATGCGTTCGGCGTCGTCGAGGCGTCCGGCGAACTGTTCCGCAGGGTCCTCGTCATAGGCGCACAGCGGGTCGCGGACGGTGATCAGCACATACCGGGCGACCTGCTCCGGGGTGATGCCGGACAGCGCGGGCCGGCCGTCCACCAGCAGCCCGCGCCGGGGCAGACTGCCGGAGAACCGGTATTCGTCGTAGAGCCGGGCGGGGTTCCAGTCGGGGCCGGTCACGGCGCACCTCCATCAGGGCAGCGGGACGACCGGGACGTCCTCGGCGAGCTTGCGGACGGTGGCGCGGACCTGGTCGTCGACGGAAGGGGCGCCGTACCCTGCGATGACGAGGGCCGCGGCAGCGGCGGCGGCCCGGCCCGCGGCCAGGACGTCGCCGGTTTCGGCCCAGGCGGCCAGAAAGGCCCCGGAGTAGGCGTTGCCACCGCCCGTGGGGTCGGCCACCGGTCCGGGTGCCGCCCCCACGTGCCACCGCCGCTGGCCCTGCCGGACCAGCGATCCCGCCGCCCCGCAGCGCAGCACCGTCACCGGCGCCGCATCCCCCAGAACGCCGAGGGCGGCCGACGGATCGGACCGGCCGGTGAGCGCCGCGGCCTCGGTGCTGTTCAGCGATAAGACGTCCACCAGACCGGCGAGTTCCAGGACCCGGCCGCTCAGCCCGGGTGTGCAGGCGTTGGCCGCGATCTCCCACAGCACCGGGCCCCGCCAGCGGGTGCGCGCCTCGGCTGCCTCACGCCAGAACCGCTCCTCGGTGTCGTGGAAGAGATAGGCGCCGGCCATGTGCTCGTCCGGTAGTGGAGACCGGCTCGGATAGGGGGTGTGCGCCGCGAAATGCTGGTCACCGTACAGGGATTCCTCTACGCGTTCCCCGTCCGGCAGATACCGGATCCGGGTGACGGGGCTGTGCCGGCCGACCACGAACAGGCCCGACGGGTCCACCTCGCGGCGGCGGAGCCACTCGGTGAACCGGGGCCGGTCGGCGGCGCCCACGCCGGAGACGACCGCGGCGCGCCCGGGGCCGGTGACCAGGCTGGCGCCCACGCCCGCGTACGCGCCGGCCCCGCCGACGGAACGGGCCTGGAAGCAGCCGTCGGCGCCGTACACCTCGTCCGTCACGGCGTGGGAGAAAACGGCCAGGAGTCCGTGTGACACTTCGGCCCCCTTCGGTCGGGCGTGGCCGCCGCTGACGTTCGCCGCCGGAGTCCCGGCGGGAGCCTGCACCCCCATTGAAACTTATGGTTGTTATATCTACAATACCTTTCTGTCGCCGAGCTTCACCGCACGGAAACGACAGGCACGTTCACGAGGGGCGCGGATGAAGAACCTTCTGATCGACACCGACCCCGGCATGGACGACGCCCTCGCGATCCTCCTGGCCCTGAAGTCGAAGAACCTGCGCACCCGCGCGGTCACGGCCGTGACGGGCAACCTGCCCTCCGACCGCACCGCCGCCAACGCGCTGCGAGTCCTGGATCTGCTCGGCCGCGACGACATCCCCGTCGCGCAGGGCCCCCTGCTGCCCCTGGGCGGCGACTACCCGGTGGACCCCTTCTCGCACGGCAGCGACGGCCTCGCCGAGTCGCACTTCCCGCCACCGAGCCGCGACATCGACCCGCGCCCGGCGGCACAGCTGATAGTGGACACGGTCAACGCCCACTCCGGAGACATCGCCATCGCCGGACTCGGCCCCCTCACCAACATCGCCCTGGCCCTGGAGATCGACCCGAGACTGCCCGAGAAGGTGGACAAGCTCGTCATCATCGGCGGCTCCTTCGGCTTCACGCCCTACGCCTGGTCCCAGGCCACCGGCGACAACGCGGTCAGCGAATGGAACATCTTCGTCGACCCCGACGCCGCGCACATCGTCTTCCGGGCCGGATTCGACCTGACCGCCGTCGGACTCGACATTGCCACCCACCCCCGTATCAACTTCCGCCCCGCCGACCTGGTCCGGCTGCGCGGGGCCGGCACGCCCGAGGCCGACCTGGCCTCCCGCGTCGTCGGCTTCGTCAACGGGCGCGGCTATCAGTCGTACTGCTCCCTGATCGACAGCGTCGCCGTCGCCGCCATCGCCGATCCCACCCTTGTCGAGTGCACCCGGATCCGCTGCGACGTGGAGAGGAAGGGCGAACTCACGCGCGGCATGACCGTCGTCGAGCGCCGGGCCCACCACGCCCGCGAGGACCTCCCCACCATCGAGGCCGTCTCCGGCCTCGACTTCGACCGCTTCCTCGACCTGGTGACCGGAGCACTGAGCGAACCCCACGGCTGACGTCCGGCCACGCGGTCCGCCGGCCCCCCGGTAGAGCCGGAACTCCATCTCGTGCCGGACCTATGACGGGTCGGTCGTGGCCGACCTCCGCGCCACCCACGCCATAGTTCAGGCGTCGTAGGTGTGGAAACCGTGGCCGCTCTTTCGGCCGAGGTGGCCTGCGGCGACCATGCGGCGCAGGAGGGCGGGGGGTGCGTACAGCGGCTCCTTGAACTCCTCGTACATCGACTCGGCCACGGCCTGGGCGGTATCGAGGCCGATGAGGTCGAGCAGGCGCAATGGCCCCATGGGGTGGGCGCATCCGAGTTCCATGCCCCGATCGATGTCTTCCGGTTGTGCGGAGCCCGACTCCACCATCCGTACCGCGCTGAGAAGGTAGGGCACCAGGAGTGCGTTGACGATGAAGCCGGAGCGGTCGGGCGCCTGGATGGCCCGTTTGCCCAGCCGCATGGCCAAGTCACGGGCGCGCTGCAGGCTGTCTCCGCTGGTGACGAGAGTGGGAACGAGTTCGACCAGTTGCTGCACGGGCACGGGGTTGAAGAAGTGCATGCCGATGACCTGCGCGGGCCGCTCGGTGGCGACGGCGAGATCGACGACGGGGATCGAGGAGGTGTTGGTGGCCAGGACTGCCGCGGGGTCTTCGACTGCCTTGTCCAGGGCACGCAGGACGTTGGTCTTGATGTCGCGGTTCTCGGCGACGGCCTCGATGACGAACTGGCGGTCGGCCATGTCGCTGAGGTCATGGGTGAACGAGAGCCTGGCGAGAGCTTGGTCTCGCTGTTCCTCGCTGAGCTTGCCGCGCCGTACGCCTCGGTCCAGGGATGTCGCGAGTCGGCGGCGGCCTGCCTTGAGCGCGTCCAGTGTGGCCTCGGCCACGCGGACGTCGAGGCCGCTGCGGGCGCCGACTTCGGCGATGCCGGAGCCCATGAGGCCGCATCCGACGACACCGAGACGTGTAACGGGATCCATCTGAAATCCTCTCTGATGAGTCGCTGCGGTGTGGTTTCCGGGGCCGTGTCGGCCGTTGTGCCGTCCCGCGGGCGCACGGGGCGACGCGGCTAGCTCATGATCGCCGTCACAGGTCGAGGACCAGGCGAGGGCCGCATGAGCGGGAGACGCAGATGAGCATGGTGTCGCCGGCGGCCCGCTCGGCCTCCGTCAGCAGTGAATCCCGGTGGTCGGGCCTGCCCTCGAGTACGTCGGTCTCGCAGGTACCGCACGTGCCTTCCCGGCAGGAGAAGTCGACCGCGACGCCGGCCTCCTCCACGGTTTCGAGCACCGAACGGTCCGGGGGCACGGTGAGGGTGAGCCCGGAACGGGCCAGCTCCAGCTCGAAGGCCCCGGTCGGGCCGGTTTCGGCCGCCCGTGCCGGGGCGAACCGCTCGACGCCCAGTGTGCCCGGCGGCCAGCCCGCGCACTGCTCCCGCACCGCCTCCAACAGGGGTTCGGGACCGCAGGCGTGCACCAGGGTGCCCTCCTCGGGGTCGCCGAGATGGGCGGCGAGGTCCAGCAGGCCGTACTCGTCCTGCGGACGGATGAGCACGCGGTCCCCGTGCGAGGTCAGGCGGTCCAGGAACGCCATGGACGTACGGGTGCGGCCGCCGTACAGCAGACGCCAGTCGGCCCCCGCGGCCGCGGCGGCCTCGACCATGGGAAGGATGGGCGTGATACCGACGCCGCCGGCGATGAACAGATGGCGCGCGGCGGGCCGCAGCGGGAAGTTGTTCCGCGGTCCGCGGACTCGCACCGTGGCGCCTTCGCGCAGGTGGTCGTGGACGTATGCGGAGCCGCCGCGCCCCTGCGGCTCGCGCAGCACGGCGATCTGCCAGGCCCCGCGTTCGGCCGGGCGTCCGCACAGGGAGTACTGACGGACCAAGTGGCCGCCGTCGTCGCCGTCCAGGATTACGTCGATGTGGGCGCCCGGCGTCCAGGAGGGGAGCGGGCCGCCGTCAGAGCGGCGAAGAGTCAGGGAGACGACTCCGTTGGCGGCGAGAGCGCGTGCGGTGACGGTGAGAACTGTCGGGGCCGGGGGCAGCACGTCGTTCATGGTGTTCAGCTCCTGGGGTTCAGGCCTGCGTCGGTACATGCAGCAACAGCGCGTCGCCCTGGCCGCCGCCACCACACAGGGCCGCCGCTCCGCTGCCGCCGCCGCGCCGCCGCAGCTCCGCCGCGAGGGTCAGCACCAGCCGGGCTCCGGTCATGCCGACCGGGTGCCCGAGCGCGATCGCTCCGCCGTTGACGTTCACCCTCTCCAGGGGGATGTCCAGCTCCCGTACGGAAGCCAGGGCCACTCCTGCGAACGCCTCGTTGATCTCGAACAGGTCCAGGTCGGTGGCCTTCAGCCGGCCGTCCCGCGACAGGGCGTCGCGGACCGCGCCGGCCGGCTGGACGAGCAGTGAGGGATCGGGGCCCGCCACCGTGCCGTAGGCACCGATCTCGGCGAGCGGTGTCAGGCCTTCTCGCCGGGCGCGTTCCGCGCTCATCACGACGAGGGCCGCGGCGCCGTCGGAGAGCTGTGACGAGTTGCCCGCGGTGATGGTGCCCGCGGGGGAGAAGGCAGGCTTCAGGCGCCCGAGGCCGTCGGCCGTGCTGTCCGGCCGTACGCCCTCGTCGGTGTCCACCACCGTCTCGCCCCGGCGTCCGGTCACGGTGACGGGGGTGATCTCCTCGGACAGCGCGCCCGACTCCTGGGCGCGGGCGGCCCTTTGATGGGACAGCGCGCTGTACTCGTCCTGTTCCTGGCGGGTCAGGGCGAACGGCTGCTGGTAGCGCTCGGTGGCCGCGCCCATGGAGACGCCGTCGAAGGCGCAGACGAGGGCGTCACGGTCGAGGGCGTCCTCCGCGGCGGTCGTGCCGTACTTCCAGCCGGTGCGCGATCCGCGCAGCAGGTGCGGCGCGCCCGACATGGACTCCATGCCCCCGGCGACGACCACCTCGTGTCGACCGGAAGCGATCATGAGGTCGGCCAGGGCGATGGCGTGCAGACCGGACAGACAGAGCTTGTTGACGGTACCGGCCGGGACGGAGAACGGAATGCCGGCACGGATCGCCGCCTGCCGAGCCGAGTTGGGGCCGGCTCCTGCCTGTACGACATGACCCATGACGACGGCTTGCACGGCCGCCGGGTCCAGTCGGACGGTGGCCAGGGCCGCTGCGATGGCGTGGGCGCCGAGGTCGACCGCGGGCAGGGTACTAAGGGAGCCCATGAGTCTGCCGATGGGCGTCCTTGCTCCCGCGACGATGACGGATCCGGGCATGACCGGAACCTCCTGGGGTGTGGGGCGAGGTCAGGCGACCGAGTCGACGGCGCGTTCGGCGATCATGTGGGCCATCTCGTTCACCGAGTGCGGGACGATCCGGCCGCCGGGCATGCGCCGCACCCGGCTGACGGACGTGTAGCCGGGATGGAACCAGAACATCCGGGGCAGGCCGAGCACCGTCGCCAGGTAGGTGTTGGTGATGCCGCCGTGGCACACGGCCGCGACCCGCCCGCCGGGATGGGCGTCGAGGATGGTGTCCATGGCCCGCACGGCACGCGCGCGAAAGGCGTCCCAGTCCAGGTCGGGCACGAAGTCCTCGAAGCGTCCCTCGGCGAGAGCCGCCGCCCGGGGATCGCCCGCGCCGATCTGCTCCGGCGGTGTGTAGGGCTGGGACACGTCCGTGTCCCACTCGCGCAGGTCGTCGAGGACGGTGGCGGTCATGCCGGTGAGCCGTTCCAAGGGCGCGACTGTCTCGCGGGCACGCCGGAACGGGCTGGAGTACAGGGCGTCGACGCCCTCGTGCGCGAGCCAGGCGGCGAGGCGTTCGGCCTGGACGGTGCCCTCCGGCGACAGCTCCGGGTCGAACACACCCGCCACGGGGAGGCCGTGCCGGACGAGGAGGAGTTCGGTCATGGATGGTCCTTGGTGCGTGGGAGAGGTGGGCGGGGGTGGCTCAGCCGGCGATGGTCCGTTCCGAGCTCCAGTAGGGTCGCCGCATCGCGCGTTTGTCGAGCTTGCCCATGGCGTTGCGCAGGAGCTCGGGAACGAACTCGTACGACTTCGGGCACTTGTAGGCGGCCAGGTGCTCGCGGCAGAACCGGTCCAGCTCATCGGCTGGCGGCTCGTCCGCCGCCACGACCAGCGCCCGCAGGGACTCACCGAAGTCCGGGTCGGGCACGCCGATGACCGCGACCTCCGCGACCGCCGGGTGCTGCCGCAGCACGGCCTCGCTCTCCGCCGGGTAGAGGTTGACCCCGCCGGAGACCACGACGTCCGCGGCCCGGTCGGTGATGAAGATGTAGCCGCCGGCGTCGACATAGCCGATGTCGCCGAGCGTGAAGACGCCGGGGGAGAGATAGGCGGCCCTGGTCTTGTCCGGGTCCGCGTGGTAGCGGACGCCGTGGTCATCCGGCGCGCGGAAGGCCAGCAGCCCGCGTTCGCCGGGCGGCAGTCGCCTGCCGTCCTCATCGGTGACCAGGACCTCGAACGGTGGCCGGACACGCCCGACCGAGCCGGGGTGAGCCAGCCACTCGGCGCTGCTGATGCGAGCCACGGTTCCCGCCTCGCTGGCGCCGTACGACTCGGTCAGCACCGGCCCGAACCAGTCGATCATGGCTCGCTTCACGTCCGGCGGACATGCGGAGCCGGTGTGGGAGACCTGCCGAAGGCTGGAGACGTCGTACTGGGCGCGGACCTCTTCCGGAAGGGCGAGCAGCCGTTGGAAGTGGGTCGGCACCATCACGGTCGAGGTGACCTGCCACTTCTGCACACTGCTGAGGAACGCCTGTGCGTCGAATCTGCCGAGGGCGACCACCGGCTGACCGGCCGCCAGGTGCCGCAGCGAGGTCAGCGGCGCGTTGTGCTGCAGGGGGCCGCACACCAGGTGTGGTCCCGGAGGGAATCCGGGGCGGGCGGACATCGCGGCGAGGTAGGCGGAGGCGTCGGCGACCGGAACGCTCACCCAGCGCACCTCGGTGCCGCGCGCCCGTCCGGTGGTTCCCGAGGTGTAGACGAGCGGGGGCCGGGCGGGCCGGTCGGTCGCTGCGGTCCGTCCGGCGGGTGCGGCCGCCAGCCACAGGTCCCAGTCGAAGGCGTGCCCGATCGCCGTGGTCCCGTGTATCACCAGCGGTAGCCCCAGTTCCCGGGCCGCGTCGAGGGCGGTGCCCGCGCCGATGGGGCCGGCGACGATCCCGGTCACGCCCGCGTCGATGATCTGGTCGACGAGCTCGCCGGAGGTGAGGTTCCGGGATGTGGCCACGGTCCCCACACCGGCGTGCAGGCCTGCCAGATGTGCCACCAGCGTCGGGATCGCGTTGTCGCCGAGGACGGCGACACGGTCGTCGGGTCCGGGCGCCAACTCCAACAGCCGTGCCGCCGCCCGCGCCACCTGGTCGGCGAGGCCGGACCAGGACAGCACGCCCAGGTCGTCCGCCAGGGCGGGCTCGTCGGGTGTCTCGTGGGCGCGACGGTCGAGTGGCAGCAGCGACATGGCTCCTCCGGCGGCTCCTCGGTCCTCTCCCGATTCAACGGAGAGGGGATGCTGAGACTGTAGCGTTTATCAAGAAAGTGCGGAACACTCTGATCCCGGACGGAGGTATTTCCGCATGATTCTGTGGTCAGGACTGCGCAAGTGCCGATAGTCGTTACTGAATCTGTCGTCTGGTAAGTGCCAGAGGAGGAGTCATGTCCCAGCCCGACCCGGAGGCATGGCGCGCACAGGCCCGGCAGTGGTTGGCCACCGCGCTCGAACCCGCACGGGCGACCGGATCCGCCGGTGACACCGCCGACTTCGCCGTGTTCCACAACCTTCCCGAGGACGAGGAGCGCCTGCTGCTGGAGCGTTGCCGCGTCTACCAACGGGCCCGCTTCGACGCCGGCTACCAGGCGCTGACCCTCCCCGCGGACAAGGGCGGCGCGGGCCTGACCGCCGCTCACGCGGCCGTCTTCGCCGAGGAGGAGTCCGCCTTCGAGGTGCCGCCGTCCACCGAGTTGATCAGCGTCACCGTGCGCTTGGTCGCGATGGCCGTCTCGCTGTTCGGGACGGCCGAGCAGCGCCGCGACCACGCACGCGCGTTCCTGCGCACCGACCTGCTGGCCTGCCAGTTGTTCAGCGAGCCCGGTGCCGGATCGGACCTCGCGGCCCTGCGCACCCGAGCCCGGAGGGAGGACGGGGACTGGGTGATCGACGGTCAGAAGGTGTGGACCTCGGGAGCCCAGTTCGCCGACTACGGTCTGCTGCTCGCCCGCACCGACCCGGACGTGGTCAAACAGGCCGGCATCACCGCCTTCCTGGTCCCTCTGGACGCCCCCGGAGTCGAGGTGCGCCCCATCCGTCAGATGAGCGGCGGCGCATCCTTCAACGAGGTCTTCCTCAGCGGCGTACGCGTCCCGGACCGCCTGCGGGTCGGGCGACCGGGCCAGGGCTGGGAGGTCGCCACCACCACCCTCGCACTCGAGCGAACCGCCTCCGGCAGCGCCAACCGCCGCAAGGGTGGCACCTTCCCGGACGTTCTCGCCCTCGCCCGCTCCCTCGGCCGCACCCAGGACCCGCTGGTCCGCCAACGCCTCGCCGACCTGTACATACGCGCCGCCCTGCGCGCGGCCACCGTCGAGCGCGTGGCCCGGACGAGCGTCGCCGGCGGTCGGCCGGGTCCGGAGGCGTCGTTGACCAAACTCATGGCCTCCGACCTGCTCACCCGCACGGGACAGCTCGCCGCCGAGCTGATGGGAGCGCGGATCAGCGCCGACACCGGGGAACCGGGCACCTTCGCCTGGACCCAGCATCTCCTTGGCGCCCCCGGCTACCGGCTGGCCGGAGGCACCGATCAGATCCAGCGCAACCTGATCGGCGAGCGGGTGCTGAAACTGCCGCCGGAGCCGCGGGCGGACAGGGCGCCGTTCTCGCAACTGCCCGGCAACTGAAGGGACATTCCCGGCACCTGAGTGGCCGGGGCCGTGTCGGCAATCACAAAGGAGTGAGATCGATGGATCTGGGACTGACGGGCGCGAGGGCGCTGGTGACCGGTGCGAGCCGGGGCATCGGCCGGGCGGTCGCCGGAACTCTCGCGGCGGAGGGCTGCGTGCTGGCGCTGTGCGCCCGGGGCGAGGAAGGGCTGGCCAAGGCCGCCGCCGAACTGCGCGGTGAGGGGGCCACGGTGTTCGCGGAGCCGGTTGACGTCACCGATCCGGCGGCCCTCGCGGGCTTCGTGGAGCGGGCGGCCGGTGAACTCGGCGGCCTGGATTTGCTGGTGTCCAACGTGTCGGCGGGAAACGTCAAGGGCCCCGAGTCGTGGGAGGCCAGTCTGCGCGGCGACCTGATCCCGTTCGCGGGACTCGTCGAAGCGGCCCTACCCCACCTGGAGGCCTCCGACCGGGCCGCCGTCGTGGCCATCGGCACCACCAACGCCTCCGACACCGCGCGCCCGGCCGGAGCGAACTCGTACTCCGCGCTCAAGGCGGCCGTCGTCCAGCACGCCTCCGCCCTCGCGCACGCCCTTGCACCGAAGGGCATCCGCGTCAACACCGTCTCGCCCGGCCCCATCGACTTCCCCGGCGGCGCCTGGGAGACCATCCGCACCAGCCGGCCGGAGGTGTACGAGGAGGTGCTCGCCAAACTGCCGATCGGCCGCTACGGCACGGCTCAGGACGTGGCCGCGGCGGTGGCGTTCCTGCTCGGGCGGACCGGCTCCTTCTGCGTCGGGGTCAACCTCGTGGTGGACGGCGGGCTCCTCACCCGCGTCCAGTACTGAGCCGTGGCGGGCCCCGCCGGCCGCCTGGACGCCGTCATGGTCTGTGGTGGCCGCTGGCACGACTTCGACCACGCGCGGCTGCGGCTGCTGGAACTGCTCGGTGAGCACCCGAGAGTGCGGACCACGGTGTACCAGGACTACGACTGCGTGGCCGCCCTCGACCGGGCCGACCTGCTGGTCACCTACACCTGCGACGTCCGGCCCCGCCCGGCCCAGCGGGCCGCACTGACGCGTTTCGTCGAGCGGGGCGGGCGCTGGCTCGCCCTGCACGGCACCAACGCGGTGATCGAACCGCCGACGGGTGGCGGCCCGAGGGTGTTCACCACTCCACGGCTCCTCGGGGAAGTGGCGCAGGCGCTCGGCAGTCAGTTCCTGGCCCACCCGCCCATCGGGCCGTACGAAGTGAAGGTGACCCGGCCCGAGCATCCGCTGGTCGCCGGGATCGGACCGTTCACGGTCACCGACGAGCTGTACGTGTGCGAGCTGCACGGGGACCTGGAAGTCCTGCTGCACACCGAGTACACGGGGCCGTGCCGCGGTTTCGCCGAGGGCGACACGGCGGCCCTCGACGAGGAGCCGCGACCGGTGCTGTACCTCAAGCGGCGCGGCCTCGGCGAGGTCTGCTACTTCACCCTCGGGCACTGCCGGGGCCGCTACGACATACAGGACCTCGGCGTGGACGACACCGGCCGCGTGGACGTGGGGCCGTGGCGGACACCGGAGTTCCTGACGGTGCTGCGGCGCTGTGTGGAGCGGGCGGTGGACACGCCGTACAGGGCCGGCGCCTGAGCGAGTCGGGCGCCGGTCCTGTACGAAGCGGGGCTCAGCCGTGCGGCAGCACCACCGCGCGGCCGTTGATGTCTCCGGCGTGCAAACGCTCGTACGCCTCGGGCGTCTGCTCCAGGGTGAAGGTCTCGACGTGGCAGGGCACGAGACCCTGTCGGGCGAGCTGGATGACCTCCATGAGTTCCGTGCGGCTGCCCCAGTAGGGGAACGAGGCCGACACCTCGAACGGCAGCCCGCCCCCGAAGCCGACGGCCAGGGTGCCTCCGCCGAGGCCGACGACGGTGACATCGCCCGCCACCGCCACCGATGCGGCGGCGATGGCCAGGGTCGCCTCGGAGCCGACGAAGTCCAGGACGACCTCCGTTCCCGTACCGCCGGTGAGTTCCCGGATCCGTGCGGCTGCCTCGCTGTCGGAGAGCAGCGTCTCGTGGGCACCGACTTCGCGTGCCAGCTCCAGCTTCTCCTTGCCCACGTCGAGGGCGACCACCCGGGCCGGGGTCAGGGCGCGGAGCAACTGCACGGCGATGTGCCCCAGACCGCCGACACCGATCACCACCGCCGTGCTGCCCGGCAGCAGTTTCGGCAGCGATCTGCGGATCGCGTGGTACGGGGTCAGCCCGGCGTCGGTGAGGGGCGCGGCCTGCACGGGGTCGAGTCCGTTCAACGGCACCAGGTGACGGGGCGAGTCCACTACGACGTACTCCGCCAGGGCACCGGGGGAGCCGAGTCCCGGCGGCATGATGCCGAGCCCCGCGGCGTGCGGACAGCAGTTCTCCTTGCCCTCGGCGCACTGGTGGCAGCGCCCGCAGCCCCACGGGCCGTACAGCGCCACCGCCTCGCCCTCCGCCACGGCGGTGACACCAGTGCCCACCGCCGCCACCGTCCCGACGCCCTCGTGCCCGAGGGTCATCGGCAGGGCGTAGGGGAACTGTTCCCCGGGCCAGCCCATCACCGCCAGATCGGAGTGGCAGAGCCCCGCCGCCGTCACCTTCAGCAGCACCTGGCCCGGGCCGGGTTCGGGCACCGGGACCTCTACGACCTCGGGGGCGTGCCCCACCCGCCGGTACTGCACAGCCTTCATCCTCGGATCTCCTTGCTGGTAGTTCCCTCCGAACGGGTCCCCGTCCGGCGGCGCAGAACGGCGGGCAGGGCGATACGGCCACCCGTGAGGACCAACGCCACGATGAGGACCGAGCCGGTGAACAGGCTCGCGGCCCACTGCGCGCTGGTGGCGAGCCCGAGTCCGGTGATGCCCGTGCCGAGCAGGAGGACCGCCAGTACCGTTCCCCAGGCGTTGAAGCGGCCCGCGCGCAACTGGGTCGCGCCGACGAACGCGGCGGCGTAGGCCGACAGCAGATACGGGGTGCCCGCGGTCGGTGATCCGGATCCCACCGAGGACGCGAAGACGATGCCGGCGAAACCGGACAGCAGTGCCGAGGCCACCAGGGTCAGAAACCGCAGCCGGTCGGTGCGCACGCCCTGCAGCCGGGCCGCGTCGGCGTTGAAGCCGGTGGCGTACAGCCGGCGCCCGGTGGCGGTGTGTTCCAGCAGGAACCAGATGGCGAGGGCGGCGAGCAGCAGATACAGCACCGGCAGGGTGACGCCGCCCGCGTCCAGCTGGGCGATGTTCGCGAACGGCTTGGCGAGGAGCTGCACACCGGTGATCGAGCTGTCGTCGGTGACCATGGTGATCAGGGACTGGATCAGCGCGCCGGTGGCCAGGGTGGCGATGAACGAGTCGACGCGCAGGACCACCACCACGATTCCGTTGACGACTCCGATCAGCAGCGCGGCGGTCATCGCCAGGGCGATGGCGGTGCCGGGCCCGAGTCCGGCGGAGACCAGGAACCGCGCGGTCAGCACGCTGGTGAGTGACATGGTGTAGGCGATCGAGAGGTCGAAGACACGTGCGGCCAGCGGCGGTACGACGCTGAGTGCGACCAGGCCCGCCACGGCGTTGCCGTTCAGTACCTGCTTGACCGTGACGGCGGTCGGGAACGTGTCCGGCGCCCAGACGGAGAAGAGCACGACGATGACCAGCCACACGTACACGGCGCCGATGTTCCGGAACGACAGGGCCGCCGCCGCCCGTCGGACCGCTGTTCCCGGTACGGACACCGCGGATCTCTCCGGTGCGGACGGCGGGAGTTCCGCCGCCCGGGTCGGGGTGGACGTCATGGCAGTCGGTTCCTTCCATGGCTCATGTCACTCGGTTCCTTCCATGGCGTGCACGAGTGCGGACTCGGTGACCTCCCGGCCGCTGATCTCCCGTGCGATCCGGCCGTCCCGCACCACCAGGACCCGGGTGCACAGCGCGAGCAGGTCCTGCGTGTCGGACGAGGACACGATGACGCCCATGCCGTCATCGGTCTGACGCTCTATCAGCTCGTACAGCTGCAGGCGGGTGGCGATGTCCACACCGGCAGTGGGTTCGCACAACGCCAGCACCGGTGGGCGCTGGGCCAGACAGCGGGCCACGACGACCTTCTGCTGGTTGCCGCCGCTGAGTGTGGTGATCCGGGCGCCGGCCGGATGGCGGCCGGCGGTTCGCACGCCGACCCGCCGGATCCAGTCCTCCGTCAAGGCGGACTCGCGGCGGCGGCGCAGCCGCCCGGAACGACCGCGCAGCCGGTCCAGCAAGGGCAGGGTCAGGTTCTCGCCGACCGAGAAATCGCCGATCACTCCCTCGCCCGCCCGGTCGGCCGGGACCAGGGGAAGGCCCAGGCCGTCGGCGTCACGCGCCTGCGTCCACCGCTCGGAGTGTCCCGGCAACCGCAGCCTGCCGCTCACCCGCCCGGCAAGGGCCCCGCACACCGCGTACGGCACGATCTCGTGGCCGGAGCCGACCAGACCGGTGATGCCCAGGCGCTCGCCCCTGGCCAGGTCGAAGCCGACTCCCCGCAGGGGCCCGGCCCACAGGTCGCGGACCTCCAGCACGGAGTCGGCAGACCCGGAAGGGGGCGGGGGACGGTGCTCGGTCTCCATCTCCTCTCCCGCCATCAGCTCTGCCAGCGAACGCGGAGTGAGCTCGGCGATCGGGCGCGTGGCGATCCGGCGTCCGCCGCGGATCACGGTGACCCGGTCGGCGAGTGCGAAGATCTCGTCCATCCGGTGCGAGACGTACAGGACGGAGGCGCCGGCGTCGCGGATCTCCCGCACGATGTCGAACAGGCGGGCCACCTCGCCGGGCGGCAGTACAGCGGTGGGCTCGTCGAGCACCAGGACACCACGGCGGCCTTCCCAGCCCTGCAGCGCGGCGGCGATGGCCACCACCGTGCGCTGGACCGGGGTTGCCGTCGCCAGGGGCCGGCGCACGTCGATACCGAGGCCGAACCGTTCGACGAGCGCGGTCGTCCGCCGTTCCATCTCCGGCCAGCGGATGTTGCCGAGGGCCGTGCGGGCGAAGCCGTGACTGAGCGCGAGGTTGTCGATGGCGCTCAACTCGCCCACCAGTCCCAGCTCCTGGTGCACGAAGCGCAACCGGTCGTGCCGGGAAGCGGTGACCTGGCCGAGGCCGAAGGGTTCGCCGTCCAGTTCGGCCACCGCACCCGGCTCCGCGTGGTGGTAACCGGCGAGGATCTTGATGAGGGTGGACTTGCCGGAGCCGTTGGGCCCGATCAGGGCGTGGATCTCGCCGGGCGCGACCTCGAGGTCGACGTCCTCGAGTGCCTGGGTGCCGCCGAACCTCTTCGACAGGGCGGCCACCCGGAGCACCGGCCCGGTCAAATCAGCCCCCACAGCGCCTTGAACTGCTTCTGGTAGTCCTCGACGATCGGGAAGTCGCCGTCGGCCGAGGGCAGGTTGTCCTTGGTGACGAGCATGTTGGGAAGCGCCGCCTTCTGATCCACGGCCATGGAGCCGCCGGTGAAGTGCCGGGCCAGCGCGTCGACCTGGAGCCAGGCCGTCTCGTGGGAGTTCAGCGCCATCGCGCCGTCAGTCAGTCCGCTCTGGATGTACTGGTAGTTCTGCGCGTCACCGACGTTGACGACGATGTGCTTGCCGGTGATGCCCGCGGTCTTCAGCGCGGTCGGCACACCCACGTTGAGCAGGCCCAGGGAGAAGACGACATGGGTCACCTTCGGGTGCGACCGGAGGTACGACACCACCCGGTCCGGCATGTCCTTGCCCACCGCGGTGATCGGCACGTCCACCTGATCCAGCGCGCAACCTTCGCACCATTCCTTGTACTTGGCCGCGAAGGCGTCCTTGACGGGCTTGAGGATCGTGTAGGCCGGGAGGTCGAAGTAGACGGTGTTCGCCTTGGCGCCGCTGTTCGACACCACCCATGAAGCGAGCATCTGGCCCTGGATTCCCACGTCCTTCGGCCCGTTCTTCAGCAGGGAGACTCCCTTGCCCACCACGTCGTCGGCGTTCGACTGGATGACGGGGATGCCGGCCGCCTTCAGCTGTGCCAGCTGCTTCGCGTACACGGCGCGCGGGAAACCGGAGGCGACGACGGCGTCCGGCTTGTCGCGTACGGCCTGTTCGTAGGCGGCCTGGACGGACTCCGGGGTGCCCTGGGTGGCGATCCGCTTCACATGCCAGCCCAGTTCCCCGGCGGCCTCGGTGAAGAAGTCGGCGAGGTCCTTGCAGGACTGGACGCCGCAGAGGATGAAGTCGATCTTCTTGCCCTTGGGGATCTTCCTGCCGACGGGCTGGGTCACGGAGATCGTGTCCGGGCGCTCGGAGTACTTCGCCAGGGCCGCGCGGGCCGCCGTCAGGCCGGGGGAGGCGGGCGCCGCCGCCTGCGTCGAGTCGGCGGATGGAGTGGTGCCGGTGCCGCACGCCGCCAGGGCGAGCAGGGAGGTGGCAGGGGCGATCGCGGTGAGGGCGCGGCGGGCCGCGCGACGGTGTCTGGAACTCATCGTCGAGTACTCCCGGGGTGTGTCGCCTGCGCTGCCGCCGCTCGCGTCGGTGTCGCGTCCGCGGTGGTCGGCTCCGTTCAGGCGGATCGATTCTGTGTCGCCCCGCGAGCAGGAACGCCGCGGGGCGCGGGTCGGGGCGGGCAGAGATCGTCCCGAAACGGAGAAACTTATGAGGAACTACAGCCTCAAGTGGCTCGGAGTGTGACATGCCCCGGTGGCCTTGGGGAGGGGGACGCCGCAAGAAATTCCTGGATCATACGGAAATGGCAGGGTGACCTCGGAAGAGACGGGCTCCACCGCCGACGTGAGTGTTGCTCCCGGCTGCAACCGGTAACTACACTCACTCTAAAGTTTCTGCCGGAGGAGACATGATGGACGAAACGTCGGAGCTGGGCACGGCGCGGTGCCCCGGGCCCAGCGTCCAGGACTACCTCGACCAGGACAGCCGCCCCGTTCCCCCCGCCCTGAGGTACGAGCGCAACGACTACCTCGGCAGCGAGGACATCGACACCGCCCGCTTCACCTCCCGAGCATGGGCCGAACGCGAGATGCGGCAGGTCTGGCGGCGCGTCTGGCAGTTCGCCTGCCTGGAGAGCGAGATTCCCGAGGTCGGCGACCACGAGGTCTACGACATCGGAGACGACTCCCTCATCGTCGTCCGCACGGCCCCCGGCGAGATCCGTGCCTTCGTCAACGTCTGCCTGCACCGCGGACGCAAACTCCGCACCGGCGGCGGCAACGTCGGCGAGTTCCGCTGCTCGTTCCACGGCTTCGCATGGAACCTCGACGGCACGATGCAGAGCCCGCCCTGCGCCTGGGACTTCCCGCACGTCACCCCGGAGAAGTTCGCACTCCCCGAGGCACAGGTGGCCACGTGGCGCGGCTTCGTCTTCATCAACATGGACCCGTACGCCGAGTCCTTCGACAGCTACCGGGGCACCTTCGACGACTACTACATCTGGCCGCTGGAGGACCGCTACAAGTCGCTGCACATCGCCAAGGTGCTGCCCTGCAACTGGAAGGTCGCACAGGACGCGTTCATCGAGTCCTTCCATGTGATCGCCACACATCCGCAGATGTTGCCGTGGCTCGCCGACGCCAACTCGCAGTACGACGTCATGGCGGACCAGCCGAACTGGAACCGCATGATCAACATCCAGGGCGCGCCCAGCCCGCACGTGGCGGACTCGGTGACGGAGGAGGACGTCCTGGAGACCTTCTACGACTCGCGCGCCTTCTACGCCGCCGCCCAGGGCCGTGACCTGGTGCGAGAGGACGGTGACGACCTTCCGGCGATCCCGCCCGGCGGCACCGCCCGCCAGGTCCTCGCCGAGCGGATGCGCGCGCAACTGGCGGCCACCTCGCAAGCGGACTTCTCCAACACCCCGGACACCGAACTGCTGGACGCCATCAACTACTTGCTGTTCCCCAACTTCAACCCCTGGGGCGGCGCAAAGTCGAACATCATCTACCGGTTCCGGCCCAACGGCCTCGACCCCGACTCCTGCACCGCCGAGATCATCTTCATGTCGTCCCCGAAGCAGCCCGGCGAGCTGCCGCCCCCCGCGAAGATCCGCTGGGTGCCGGAGGACATGCTCTTCGCCGACATTCCCGAACTCGGTGTCCTCGGACCCGTCTTCGACCAGGACTGCGAGAACCTTCCCTACGTCCAGCAGGGCCTGAAGGCCATGCGCAAGCCGGGCATCACACTGGCCAACTACCAGGAGAGCCGCATCCGCCACTTCAACCGGACGCTCGACCGGTGGATGGAGAAGTGACCCACCGGGTGGCGGTCAGGCCCCTGGGCGTCGAGCTCGAAGTCCTCGACGGTGAGGATCTGTTCACCGCTGCCCAGCGGCTCGGCTACCGCTGGCCCACCGTCTGCGGCGGCAAGGGCACGTGCCGGACCTGCTTCGTCCAGGTGGAGGAGGGCGTGGAGAACTGTTCCCCGGTGGGCGCGCTGGAACGTGAGGGCATCGAGGCCCTGCGCAGGCCGGTGGACGGCCTGACCCGGCTCGCCTGCCGGCTCCGGGTCGAGGGCCCGGTGACCGTGACCAAGCGCGGCGTGCGCCGCCGAGTGCAGAGTTGAGGACCCATGTCCAAGCAAGTGATCCACCCTCTGACCGGGCATGTGTACCGGCTCACCGAGGACGGACTGGTCGAGGTGACCGACCCCAGGACCGGGGCGCGGGGCGTCTTCGACTTCCAGGCCCGGTGGCAGTCGGGCGAACTGCGCCACGCCGACCTCCAGATGGCCGGCTGGGTGGGCCGCCTCGCCCAGCGTCGTGCCAGCCGGCAGCCGGAGGAGTGACCCCGGTGACGCCCCGTACCACCCGGGTGGTCTGTCTGGTGCGCCGACCGGACGGAGAACCGGTCCCCGGCGACTTCGCCGTCGAGGAACGCCCGCTGCCACTCCTGGGGGACGGGCAACTGCTCGTGCGCAACCTCTACATGAGCGTCGACCCGTCCATGCGCGGGCGCCTGGAGAGCACCGAGAAGCACTACACGCACAACTTCACCCCGGGCTCGCCGCTCGACGGCCGAGCCCTCGGTGTCGTGGAGGAGAGCCGCTGTGCCTCGGTGCCGCCGGGCACGTACGTACGCCATCAGCTCGGCTGGCGGGAGCGGGCCGTGCTGGACGCGGCGCACACCGACGGCGCGGGCCGCATCGACCCCCGACGCGCCCCGCTGCCCACCTGGCTGGGCCTGCTCGGGCAGACCGGGTTCACCGCGTACGTGGGCCTGACCCGGATCGCGCAGCTGCGTGCGGGCGACACCGTCTTCGTGTCAGCGGCAGCGGGCGCCGTCGGCACCGCCGCCGGCCAGTTCGCGCGGCTGCTGGGCGCGGACCGTGTCATCGGGACCGCCGGAGGGCCGGACAAGTGCGCCCTGCTGGTCAAGGAGTTCGGCTATGACGCGGCCGCGGACTACCGGGCCGAGCCGGTGCGGGACGCGCTGGCCCGGCTGGCGCCCGACGGCATCGACGTGTACTTCGACAACGTCGGCGGTGAGCAGCTCGCCGCCGCACTGCACGCGCTGCGCACCGGTGGCCGGGTCGCCCTGTGCGGCATGATGTCGCAGTTCGGCGGCGACCGGCGGTCCGCGGACATCAACCAGTTGATCCAGGCGGTGCTGAAGCGGCTGACGCTGCGCGGCTTCATCGTCCGTGACCACGACGACCTGCGGCCGGAGTTCGAGCAGCGGGTCGCGGGCTGGCTCGCCGAGAGCCGGATCACCGCCCGGGAGACGGTCGTCGACGGCCTGGAGAACGCCGCGGGGGCCTTGCTGTTCCTGCTCGCCGGCGGCAACGTCGGCAAGATGCTGGTGCGGTTGGACGGATCAGCGCATGGCCCGTGACGAGGCCACGGTGTGGGCCCGCAAGGAGACCCCGGCCCGGGTCAGCCCCGACACGGCAGCCCGGAAGTCCTTGATGTGCGGCGTGGTGAAGTGCTCGTCGAGGGCCTGCTGGGAGGCCCACCGCTCGTACACCCGGATCCGCCGTTCGTCGCCCGGGTCCGCGGTCATCGCGTAGTCCAGGCAGCCCGGCTCCTCCTCACGGGTCCGGGCTCCCAGCACGACCAGATGGTCGAGCATCCTGTCGCGGTCGCCGGGCTCGTAGTCCATCCAGCCGGCGACGATGATTTCCTCTGCCATGGGGTGTTCCCTTCGCGGTCATGGCCGTGGGCCCGCCGCCCCGTCAAGGGGAGCGGCGGGCCCACACGTTCCTCAGCCGCCGAGTGCGGCCGGCGTGCTGTCCACGGTGACCGTGCCCTTGTCGCCGTCGACCGTGATCACCATGCCGTCCCGCAGACGCTGTGTCCCGCCCTCGACCGAGATGACGGCCGGGATACCCAGCTCCCGGCAGACCACCACGGCATGGCTGTTGAGCGCGCCCACGTCCACGACGGCCGCCCCGGCGACCAGGAACAGCGGGGTCCAGGCCGCGTCCGTGATCGGCGCGACCAGCACCTCACCGGGCTCCAGCGCCTCGCACGAGGCCGGGTCGGTGACCACACGCACCCTTCCGGTGTACGTGCCGTGGCTGCCACCCACACCACCGAGCACATCACCCTCGACGGCCACCGCGGTCCGCTCCTCGGCGCGTCGCGGCCACCTGCCTATCTCGGTCTGCGCGTCCTCGGCGACGAAGAACGGCGGTTCGAGCTCGTGCAGGGTCGCGTACTCGTCGAGCCGCCGCGCGATCACCGGGCCGAAGGACTCCGGGGCGGCCACGTAGTCGTCGAGTTCGGTTTCCAGCAGCATCATCACGTCCTCGGGCCGGGCGAAGAGCCCCGCCTCGACGCCGCGGCGGCCGAGTTCCCGTACCGCCATGCGGATCTCGTTGACGACGGTGACGCAGTTCGCCTTGGTGCGCTCGCGGGCCGGGATCCACACCTGCGAGGCGTGCATGCCGGCGTCGAACATGGGCTGCGCGTCCTCGGGCAGCGCGGCCCGTATCTCCCGTGCCGTCCGCTCACGCCCTTCGGTCAGCCGGGCTCGCCGAGCGGCGGGGGAGTCGTCGTCGGGACTGTGCCGGATCCGGTCGACCAGGGCCAGCGCCTGGACGGGCGCCGCCTCCCAGGACAGCGCGTGGATGTCCCACTCGTTGGGGCCGCGGTCGCCGGACTCCGCCAGGAACTCCTCGAAGGAGTCACGGAACGCCTTCACGTCCCCGGTCGCATCGCTGAGCGCCCGCTCCACGGCGGCCGGACCCCGGTCGAACAGCGCGCTCAGCTCCGCCGAGGCAGCCACCTGGCGGGAGAGCGTCCACAGTCCGGTCGAGGGGGAGGCGGAGTCGACGTCACCGAGACCGCCGATCAGGTCGAGCATGGCGCCGGGGCGGTCCACACTCGCGCACAACGGTCCGAGGATCGCCGGTCCCACGGACGCGGGCAGCGACGACTCGACGTGCCGCTGGAAGGTCGTCTCCACCTCGTCCAGCAACGACCGTGCGTGCGCCACCAGTTCGGCGTCGGAGAGCTGCGTCAGATCGGGTCGCGAGCGGCGCAGCGCCCGCAGCCGTTCCCGGTCGGCGTCGGCCTCGGGGAAGCCGGCCTGGCCGAGCATCCGCTGCAGCGTCGCGCCCGCCTTGGCGGTCAGCTCCTCGTCCTGGTCGTCGGGATGCGCCACGTACAGCGGTGTGTCGGAGCGCTGGCCGACGAAGGCAGCGTCGATCTGGTCGGCCGTCTGGCCCATGCGGATGCCGAACAGCCGCATGTGGGACAGGTTGAGGTAGAAGTGGCCGCCGAACATGCCGACGAACGGCGGTCGGGAGCCGGCCACCTCCTCCTCCCGGTAGATGCCGAACCCCACGAAACCACGACGCCAGCCCATGAGACCCCGCCCCCAGACCAGGGTCCAGCCCAGTGGGCTGGCGGGGTCCGGCAGGGTCTCGCCCGCGTTGGCCCGGGTGTAGTGCGGCAGCCGCTCACTGCGCTGCCAGTCCGTGATCCAGCTCTTCATGGCCGAAGCTCTCCCGCTGTCCGTCCCGGTTCCGCCGGGGCCTACCACTGTGCCGTTCCGCCGTCGACGCTGATCAGCGCGCCGGTGATACCCGCCCCCGCGTCGCTCGCGAGCAGCGAGGCGACGGCCGCGATCTGCTCCACCGTGGTGATCTGCTTGGTGGCCGCGTGCTCGGCGAAACGGTTCAGCCAGACCTCGTAACTGATGCCCTCGGCCTCCGCCGCGGCCGGTCCCGCGGCCCGCATCAGGTCGGTGTCGACGGCACCGGGGCAGATGGCGTTGCAGGTGATGCCCTGGGTGCCGTACTCGAAGGCCGTCGCCTTGGTCAGTCCGTGGATGGCGTGCTTGTTGGTGATGTAGTGGCTGATCGCGGGCTTGTTGGCCTGCTTGCCCTCGACCGAGGAGATGTTGATGATCCGGCCCCAGCCGTTCTCCAGCATCTTCGGCAGCGCCCGGCGGGTGCCGTAGAAGTAGTTGTTGACGTTCAGGTTGAGGGCGTCGTGCCATGCCTCGTCGCTGAGCTGGTGGATCGGGGCGAAGCCGGCGCTGCCGCCCACGTTGTTGACCCAGATGTCGAGTCTGCCGAAGCGCTCGGCGGCGAAGTCGGCGAGGCCCTCGATGTCCTCCTGGCTGCCGGCGTCGCAGGGGTGGAAGACGGCCCGGTCCCCGGCGCCCATCTCCTCCAGGGCCTGCTTGCCCTTGATGTCGCTGCGGCCGCTGACGACGACCGTGGCGCCGTCGGCCAGGAACTGCTCGGCGATGGCGCGGCCGATGCTGCGCGTGCTGCCCGTGATCACCGCGACACGTCCGTCGAGGCTGCCCGTAGCCACCATGGTGTTCTCCCGCGAGTGTGGTTGGTTGTTCACCTGGCGGCTCTCGCGCCGGTGGCGCCCTGTTCCAGGTGTGCGTGGATGGTGCGGTGGAAGTGCTGGAGTCCGGGCTCGTTGCGTCCGAAGACGAAGTCGGTCCCGTCGAGGGCGTTGAGGCCCTGCTGGACTCCGTAGGTGGTCGCGTAGTCCTCGTCGCGGACCACTTCGTGGAACCATGCGCCGAACCGGTCGGCGGCTTCGCGCTCCTCCTCGGTGACCGCCGGTTCCCGCAGCAGGATGATCTGCTGGGTCACCGACTCGGTCGCCGTGCGGGGGAGTACCAGGGAGACGGCGATCTTCTGGCGCCAGCCGCCGGCGATCGCGAGGCCCGGGAAGAGCCAGTAGATGGGTCCGACGCAGTCCCCGGGGTCGCGCCGGTCCGCAGGCAGCTCGACCGCCTGAGCGATGGGTCGCAGGGCCGGTGCGATGCGCTGGTGGGGGCCCCAGGTGTCGTGGGCCATCATGTTCGAGAGGTTCGTCTCGAACACCGTCTTCGGGTGCAGCGAGGCGAAGTGGTAGGTCTCCAGATACCCGTCGAGGGTGACTTTCCAGTTGGGGCTGGTCAGCTCGCTGGTGGAGAAGTGGTGGCACTCCGCCAGCCGCAGGCCTTCCAGCAGGGGCCGCAGATCGCCCAGCCAGTCGTCCAGGTCGGGCTCGGCGGCCGGGTCCAGCGAGACGAAGACGATCCCCGCTCGCTCCCCGGCCGGGAGCCTGACCAGGCCGCGGCCTTCGCGCGGGACATCGCCGAAGGTCTTCTCCGCGTAGACGCCCCGCAGCTCTCCGGCCAGGTCGTACGACCAGGAGTGGTACGGGCAGGTGAGCCGCCTCGACACCCCGCAGCCGGGTTCGAGGAGCTTGGCCCCCCGGTGCCGGCAGGCGTTGATCATCGCGTGCACGGTGCCCTGCCGGTCGCGAGTGATCAGCACGGGGATGCCGAGCACGTCGATCGCCTTGTAGGTGTTCGGCCCCGGAAGCTCACAGGACATCGCGAGCGGCAACGGGACGCTCCGGTGGACGGTATCCATCTCGCGCTGCCAGCGGTCGGCGTCGAGGTAGTTGGCCACGGGTTCCGTCCACTGGCCGTCCGCCTCGTGCGTCGTGTTGTCGCGGTAGTGCGTCATCACACGCTCGACGAGTTCGGCGGCCTCCCGGCGCATCGTCACGGACGCCGCGTCCGTGGACCGGTCCTGGCTGATCCACGACGAGTATTCGGGGGCTGAGGGGGCTGAGGGGGCGGGGCGGGCGGAGCCCGGTGACCTGCGCTCGGCGCCTGCTTCCCGAATCTCCGGTGAACTGGTCTGGACCACCATGTCCTCACAATCCTCCCAGCCGCGAGCCGGTGACCGGCTTCGGAACGCGACAGCTGGGCTGTGTCCGAAACTGCAACAGCACTTAGTGTGCTCTGTCAATAGAAAGTGTCGAAGTCGCCGCTCGGCGTCGCGTGGGGGTGGGTGTGATGGTCATGACCCTGCCGTTCGAGGTGGGTTTGGTGGTGCGGGACCTGGAGCTGATGGAGTGCTTCTACCGCGACGCGATCGGCTGTCGCGCCGAGCGCCGCTCATGCGTACCGGCGTCCGTCGGGGGCCCGGCCGGGCTCGGGGGCGAGCTGGTCGTCGTCTGGCTGCGGGTGCCCTCCGGAGGGTGCGTCAAGTTGGTCCTTCCCCGGTCGGCGCCGGTGTCGGCCCACGCGGCGCCCTGGTCGGCCGGGCGTCCCGGGCTGTCGTACCTCACCTTCCATCTCGACGACATGGACCCGGTGGTGGCGGCGCTTCCGGCCGCGGGTGCCCGGCCTCTGTCGGACCCCGTCGTGGTCCCGGCGCGCGGTCGGCGGATCAGCTTCTGGGTGGATCCCGAGGGCAACACCGTGGAGTTGGTGGACGAGCGGGGAGGCGACTCCAGCGTGAGGCATAGTAATTAGAGACGCTGTTCAGTAAGGTGCCGAAGGCTGGTTACTGTAGACCGGCATAAGTAAGTCCGATTGCTCGGCAACCTCCCTCGGGCGAAGGGGCGGACGATGGCTCAACGAGCGTCCACAGCGTCGAAGAAATCCGCGCAGGTCAGCGCGCAGGTCATCAAGGACCTGCACGAGCGCATGGTGCGCATCCGGCTGTTCGAGAGCGAGGCGGGAAAGCTCATGGAGGCAGGCAGACTGCCCGGCTTCCTGCACCTCTATGTCGGCCAGGAAGCCGTGGCCGCCGGCGTGATGGCGGCCCTGCGCGACGATGACCAGATCACCTCCACCCACCGCGGCCACGGGCACGCCGTGGCCAAGGGTGTCGGCTTCCGTGAGATGTACGCCGAACTGTACGGCCGCAGCACCGGGGCCTGTCTCGGCCGCGGCGGAAGCATGCACATCAACGACCTCACCCGCGGCATGCTCGGCGCCAACGGCATCGTCGGGGCCGGGGTCCCGATCGCCGTGGGCGCCGCCTTCGCCGCCCGCTACAAGGGCGAGGACAGCGTCGCCGTGACCTTCTTCGGCGACGGCGCCACCAACATCGGTGCCTTTCACGAGGGCGCCAACATGGCCGCCATCCTGGGCCTGCCCGTGGTCTTCGTCTGCGAGAACAACGGCTATGCAGAGTTCACCCCGCAGTCCGGGCACATGCTGCTCACCGACGTCGCCGACCGGGCGGCCGCCTACGGCATGCCCAGCGTGATCGTCGACGGCATGGACGCGGTCGCCGTCCACCGCGCCGCCACCGATGCCGTCGCACGAGCCAGGTCCGGCGCGGGTCCGATGATGATCGAGGCCAAGACCTACCGCTACTTCGACCACCAGGGCGTCAAGGGGCTGCGTCACCCCTACCGCTCGGACGAGGAGGTCGCCGAGTGGAAGGCCCGCGACCCCATCGACCTGATCGAGGCCCGCGCGATCGCCGACGGCACCGCGACCCGCGCGGAGCTGGACGACGTATGGCTGCGCACGCGCGAGGAGATCGCCGACGCCATCACCTACGCCGAGGCGAGCCCGCTGCCCGACCCCGCCGACCTGCTGCTCAACGTCTACTCGGGATGACCGCCATGACCACCACCACCGAAGCACCGGCCCTCACCACGCGGAAACTCACCTACGTCAAGGCCTTCAACGAGGGTCTCGCGCAGGCCATGCGCGAGGACGAGAACGTCTTCGTCGCCGGCGAGGACGTGGCCGGATACGGCGGCGTGTTCCGGATGTTCGACAACCTGCTCGACGAGTTCGGCCCCCGCCGCATGATCGACACCCCGATCTCCGAAGCCGCCCTGGTCGGACTCGGCGTGGGAGCCGCCGCCCGGGGGCTGCGCCCCGTCGTCGACCTGATGTTCATGGACTTCATCGGCGTCTGCCTCGACCAGATCGTCAACCAGGCGGCGAAGATGAAGTACATGTTCGGCGGCGCGCTGTCCGTGCCGCTCACGATCACCACCGCCTCCGGCGCGGGCCTCGGCGCCGCGGCACAGCACAGCCAGAGCCTTGAGGCCTGGCTGGCCCACGTGCCCGGCCTCAAGGTGGTGATGCCGTGCGACGCCTACACCGCCAAGGGCCTGACCGTCTCCGCCATCCGGGACGACAACCCGGTCGTCGTCATGCTCAACAAGGTGCTGCTCGGCAGCACCGGCGAGGTACCCGAGGAGATCTACGGCATCCCGCTGGGCCGGGCGCACACCGCGCGGCACGGCTCCGACGTCACCGTGATAGCCCTCGGCCGCATGGTGGGGGAGGCCCTCGCGGCGGCGGACGAGCTCGCGGCCGAGGGCGTCGAGGTCGAGGTGATCGACCCCCGCACCGTGCAGCCGCTGGACACCGAGACGATGTTCGCCTCCGTCCGCCGCACGAACCGGGTGCTCGTGGTGCACGAGGCCGTCACCTTCGGCGGACTCGGAGCGGAGATCGCCGCCCAGATCCAGGACGCCGCCTTCGACCACCTGGACGCGCCGGTCCTGCGCATCGGCGCCCCCTTCGCCCCGGTGCCCTTCTCGCCGGTCCTGGAGAAGGCGTACGTGCCCGACCGCGCCCGCATCGCCCAGGGCTGCCGGCGCCTGCTCGAAAGGTCGTGACCGACATGGCGGTCGAGGTTCTGCTGCCGAAGATCGGTCTGACCATGCAGGAAGGCACGATCGACGAATGGCTGGTGCCCGTCGGCGCGGCCGTCGCGGAAGGAGACGCGCTGCTGCGGCTGGCCACCGACAAGGTCGACGTGGACGTCGAGGCGGAGGCCGGGGGACTGTTCCACCCGGTGGTCCCGGCGGGAGCCACCGTCCCGGCTGGGGCCCTCATCGGCTGGCTGCTGGCCGAGGGCGAGCAGCCACCGCAGGCGATGGGCGCGCCGGGGAACGGCGCTCCTCCTCCTGACACCGGCAGTGGCGCTACGGCCCCCGACGCCCGGGGCGCCGCCGCGGCTGCCCCCGGCGACGGTGGTGCGGCTCCCGACTCCGGCCGAACCATCGCGGCGCCCTCGGCCAAAGGCACCACTGGGCGGCTGCTGTCCTCACCCAACGCCCGGCGGGTCGCCGATGCCGCCGACGTCGACCTCACCGCCGTACGCGGCACGGGGCCGGGTGGCCGGATCGTCTCCGAGGACGTGGAGGAGTTCCTCGCGACCCTCCCGGGCGACCTCGTCGCGCCGGTCCCGGCGGGCGGCACAGCCTCCTCGCCGCTGGTCCGCAAGCTGGCGAAGGAGCGCGGCATCGACCTCTCCGACGTGAACGGTACCGGGCCGGGCGGTCGGATCCGCAGGTCCGACCTCGACGCCGTCACTCCGGCGCCGGTCCGCCGGAACGGGGTCCCCCGGCCCGGCGACGTCCTCCCGTTCACCGGTATGCGCGGCACCATCGCCCGCCGGATGCACGCCAGCCTCCAGGAGATGGCCCAGCTCACGCACGGCTTTGAGGTGCGGATGGACGCCGTGGTGTCCCTGCGGGACCGGCTCAAGGAGGAGTGGGCCGACAGCGAACTGCCGGTGCCCAGCATCAACGACTTCCTGCTGAGGGCTGCTGCCCTCGCGCTGCGCGAGCACCCGCTGCTCAACGCGACGGTACGGGAGGACGGCGTCCATCTGCTCGACGGCATCCACCTGGGCTTCGCGGTGGCCGTCCCGGGCGGCCTCATGGTCCCCGTGATCGAGGACGCGCCGGCCCTGTCTCTGCCCGAGATCGCCCGCCGGTCGAGGTCGCTGGCCGAGGCCGCTCGCGAGGGGCGGATCTCGCCCGCGCAACTGGAAGGGGCCACCTTCACCGTCACCTCGCTCGGCGGCTACGGCGTCGACTTCTTCACCCCCGTGATCAACCCCGGCAATGTCGCGATACTCGGAGTGGGCAGGCTCCGGGACGGTGTCGAGTGGGTGGAGGACAGGCCACTGCGGACGCGGGTGCTCACGCTGAGCCTCACCTTCGACCACCGTGCCGTCGACGGGGCACCCGCCGCCGAATTCCTGCGCACGGTGGACGAGTTGCTGAGCAAGCCCCTTCGCCTGCTGGTGTGAGCCGCCCGCTACGGGGCCCGGTCGGCGATCCGCTCCGCGAGGTCGCCGACCTCGCGGACGAAGGAGCGGTGTCCCAGCGACCGGTAGACGTCGTCGCCACGGACCTGCGAGATCGCCGCGGTCTCCAGCAGAGCCAGCAGGCCCAGGCCGATCACCGCCGCCTCCGCGTCGGAGACGGACTCGCGGGCCTTGCGGATCAGCCGCACCAGCTCGTTCAGCGACTCCGTACGGCTCTCCTGCCGCAGCGTCTCCGCTTCCTGGCTCATGCCGGCCGACGACACGAAGAACACGGTGGCGGCGGACCTGTGTTCGCCAAGCCAGGCCAGCAGCCCGGTGACCGCGGTCCCCATGCCCGAGCCCGGCTCATGGGCCTGAGTGAGTGCCTCCAACTGCTCCCGCAACGCCGTGGCGAACATCCGCATGGCTTCCGCGAGGACCTGGTCCTTGGAGGAGAAGTGGTAGTACACCGCCGCCGAGGTCATCTCCGCTCGAGCGGCGATGTCGGCCACCGTCACCTCGTCCGGCGGTTGGGTGGCGAACAACTCCGTGGCTGCCTCGATCACCCACTGCCTGCGCGACGGACGGTGAGCGGCGCGGGTTCCGGATGTCGTCATGATGTCAAGTATGCCGTGGCCCCGGTGGTCCAGAGGCACGCAAACAGCAGGAATTATGCGGACGGCGGGTGGGAGTTACTGGATACAATCGTCAGTACGCAGGGCCCGAGGACGCGGGGTCATCGGCAGTCGGCAGGGAGCATGATGGCCACCACGAAGAACGGCAAGCAGCCCGCCCACCGACCCTCGCGGCGGCAGCACATCATCACCGCCGCCGTGCGGGTGTTCGGCCGCAACGGATTCGCGGAGACCAGCATTCAGGACATCGCGGACGAGGCCCAGGTGGTGCCCACGGCCGTCTACTACCACTTCGACGGCAAGGAGGAGCTGCTCGAACTCGCCATGCGGCGGGTCTTCGACCAGCTGAACGCGGTCGTGGAGGCGGCCCGGCCGGAGTCCGAGCCAGGTGATGCCGAGGGCCTGGTCCGCGTCATCGACGCCGTGTGGGACTGGGTGGAGCAGAACCCGGATGAGGCCCGCCTCTACCAGGTCCAGGTCGCCTCCGCCAACGGCAGCGTCAAGGTGCTGCGGGACGAGTTCGAGCAGCGCCACATCCAGCGTGGCTACGACTATCTGCCCGAGAGCACCACGCGCAGCCCCCGGGCGGCGAAGGCCCGGCACGCCACACAGGCGCTCGCGGTCCGCACGCTGATCAGCACGACCATGCTCGTCACCGCGCTGCGGGCGGAGGGAGGACCGCTGTCCCAGCTGCCTTCCCGGTCCGTGCTGGAGGCGGTCAGGGAGCTGGCACTGCGCATCGTCGCCGCCGAGCAGAAGCCGGCGTAGCCGGCCACCTCGCGGACCTGAGGAAGTTCACCAGGGCAGTGGACCGCGGTCGGCGAACAGGCCGCCCGTCGTCGCGTCGCCCTCGGGAAGGGTCGCCAGCCACACCGGGGTGTCCGCCCCCTCCTCGGGACCGCGCGGGGCGGAAGGGCCGCCCATGTCGCTGCGGGTCCAGCCGGGGTCGGCGGCGTTGACCAGGACACCCGTGCCGGCCAGCTCGGCCGCGAGCATACGGGTCAGGGCGTTGAGCGCCGTCTTGGAGATCCGGTAGGCGGGGTGCCGTCCGGAGTCCATCAGCGCCAGCGAACCGTACGAACTGGTGACGTTCACGATCCGGCCGTAGCCGGCTTCCACCATGCCCGGGACGACGGCCTCCGCGACGCGCCAGGCGCCGGTGAGGTTCGTGTCCAGGGTCGCGCGCAGGACGTCCTCGTCGAGGTACGGGGGCCGCAGATCACCGTCCAGTGACACTCCCGCGTTGTTCACGAGGACGTCGATCCCGCCGGTCAGTTCCCGTGCCTCCCGGACCGCTTCCCCGACGCTCGTCGCGGAGGTCACGTCCAGGGCCAGTGGCAGGGACGCCGGGCCGATGAGGCGGCACGCCTCCTCGGCGGCCGCCCGTTTCCGCGCCCCGACCAGGACCCGCAGTCCCCGGCCCGCGAGCTGCCGTCCGATCTCCAGGCCGATGCCACGTGCCCCGCCGGTCACCAATGCCGTTCTGCCACCATGCCGCATGCCTTGGCCTCCGCCTTTCACACCGTCAGGACCGAACACGCGCTGATCCCGGGCGCCCCGTACACATGAGTGAAGCCCACCCGGGGAGCACCGGGCACCTGTACACCGGGCGCGCGCCCCTGCAACTGCCGTACGACCTCGTGGAACTGACGCAGCCCGGAGGCGCCGACCGGCTCCCCGCCGGCCAGACAGCCGCCGTCGGTGTTCACCGGTATCCGGCCCGCGGGATCGGTGGCCCCGCCCGCCAGCAGATCCTCCTGCTCGCCGTGGCCGCACAGACCGGTCTCCGCCAGATGGATCAGCTCCGAGCCGCTGTCGGTGTCCTGCAACTGCGCGACCTGTACGTCGGCGGGCGACAGCCCCGCCGTATGGAATGCCGCCGCCGCGGCGTCGACACTGGGGCTGCGGTGCGGTCCCGGCGGCAGCCAGGGCGAGAACACCTCGAACGAACCGAACCGCCGGGTCCGGAAGGCCAATGACGCCAGCCTGACGGGTCGTTCGCACAGGTCGAACGCGCGGTCGCCGAGAGCCAGCACCAAGGCCGCCGCACCCTGTCCGGGCGAACAGAACATGTACTGGGTGAGCGGGGGACTGACCTCCGCGGAGTCCAGGATGTCCCGTTCCGTCAGCTCCTTGCGGCGCCACGCCAGGGGGTGCTGGGCGCCGTTGCGGAAGGCCCGCGCGGAGACCATCGCCAGGGCACGTTCTGAGATCCCGTGGTCGTACAGGTACCGCTGGGTCTTCAGCGCGAAGAACTGGGTCGTGAGCATCATGCCGGTCTCGGCGTACCAGTCGCCCAGGCCGTAGCGGGCCGCGGAGACATGGAACGCGCCCCGCTCGTGCTTGTCGAACCCCACCGCCAGCCCCAGCGAAGCCCCGCCCGCGCGCAGCGCGTTGGCCACCGCGAGCACGGTGGAGGCACCGGTCGCGCAGCCGTTCTGCACGTTGACGAACGGCACTCCGGTCAGGCCCAGACGGCCCACCAGGGTGTCGGGCTTGCCGGACACGTCGGAGCCGCCGGCCGCGTAGCCGATGTCCTCCCAGGTGAGGCCGGCGTCGGCCAGCGCCTCGCGCACCGCACGCTCGGCCATGTCCATTCCGGTGACGCTCTCGTCGCGGCCGAAGGGATGCATGCCGCATCCGACCACGTACACGTCGTCGGGCCGGCTCATCGCTCCCCGTCCCGCTCCGGACGGAACGCGAAGGTCAGTACCTCGGTTCCGTCCTCGTCCCGGTACGCGGGCACGGTGGTGAGCCGGACCGGCAGACCGATCCGGATCTCCGCGCGCGGAACCGCCAGCAGCGCCTCGACCAGCACCTCGCCGAGGTCCACATAGCCCACGTGGTACGGCCGGTGGCCGCCGACCGGTGCCCGGTACGGCGGCTTCGGCGGGAACGCCTGAAGCGTCCACGACCACACGCGCCCGCTCACCGGCAGCACCCGCACGGCCATCACGCCGTCCGAGCATCTGGGGCAGGAGTCCTGCCGGGGGAAGACGACGGTGCCGCACCCGGAGCAGCGGGCGCCCACGAGACGTGGTGGTTCCCCGTCGGCGGACTCCCGGCTCTCGAACAACGACTCGTCGATGAGCCTGCTGGTCATGTTCCGTCCCTGCTTCCCTGGCACCGTCATCGTCACCAGCCGAGCAGCCCGGCCAGCCGTTCCCGGTGGTGTGCGGCGCCGCCCAGCAGCACCGCGTCGGACTGGGCGCGCCGGAAGTACAGGTGCGCGTCGTGCTCCCAGGTGAAGCCCATCCCGCCGTGGAACTGCACGCACTCGGCTGCGACGGAGACGAACGCCTCGCCGCACCACGCCTGTGCCACGGCCGCCGCCTCGGCCAGAGCCTCCGGCGAGCCGTCCGCGCGGACCGCGCGCACCACGGCCGACCGCGCGGCCTCCACCTGGAGCAGCATGTCGGCGCAGGCGTGCTTGACGGCCTGGAAGCCGCCGACCGCCCTGCCGAACTGGGTACGGTCACGCACATGGGCCACCGTCATGTCCAACGCGGCCTGAGCTCCGCCCAGTTGCTCGGCGGCCAGCGCCACCAGGGCCACGTCCAGGGCGCGGGTGACGACGTCCGCCCCCTCTCCGCCGACAGTGAGCGGCCGGGCCCGGGCACCGGAGAAGGTGACCACCGCCTGCCCTCTGCTGAGATCCAGGGTGGGGACCCGGCGCACGGAGACTCCCGGTTCGCGCGGGTCGGCGAGGAAGAGGTCCACGCCGTCGGGTCCGGCGGCGGCCACCACCAGTGCCTCGGCGTCCGCGCCGTCGAGGACGAACGGCGCGGTGCCGTCCAGGATCGGGACGCTGCCCTGCCAGGAGGCGGCCACCGGCACCGCGTCGGCCCGCCACGTCCCGTCGGGCGCGGCCACCGCCAGGGCGTGCACGGTGCCCTCGGCCAGCTCGCCCAGCGCCTGGCCGACGGTGCCGCAGCCGGCCAGCACCTGCCCGGCCAGCACGGTGGAGGACAGCAACGGTACCGGCGCCAGTGTCCTGCCCAACTCCTCGCAGACGGCGGCGATCTCGGCGAGGCCGCCGATGCCTCCCGCCGAACCCGGCAGGCCGAGGGCCGCGAGGCCGACCTGCCGACCGAGGACGTCCCACAGCCCGGCGTCGATGCCGGGCGCCTCCTCGGACAGCCGGCGTACCGCGGCGGTGCCGCCGGCGTCCGCGCACACCGAGCGAACGGTCTCGCGCAGGTCCTCCAGCTCGGTGTCCGACAGGGACGTGCCGTCGGTCTCGGTCACGGTGCTCGTCATCGTGCGCTCCCGCTCGTGTCGTTCCGTTCGCGCAGGGCACTGTGCGCGGCCGCCATCCGGGCCACCGGCACGCGGTGCGCGGAACAGGAGACGTAGTCGAGACCGAGGTCGTCGCAGAACGCGATCGACTCCGGGTCACCGCCGTGTTCACCGCACACGCCCAGCTTGATGCCGGGCCGAACGTCCCGGGCCCGCTCGGCCGCCAGCCGGACCAGGGCGCCCACCCCGTGCGGGTCGAGCCGGGCGAACGGGCTGGCGGTCAGGAACCCGCGCTCCCGGTACGAGGCGAGCACCTGGCGCTCGACGTCGTCCCGGGAGAAGCCGTAGGTGAGCTGGGTGAGGTCGTTGGTGCCGAAGGAGAAGAACTCGGCGTGCTCGGCGAGTTCGCCGGCCAGCAGCGCGGCCCGCGGGGTCTCGATCATCGTGCCGAGCCGGTACGGGACCTCCACCCCGGTGCGGGCGGCGACCGCGTCGGCGGCACCGCGTACGAACGCGGCCGCGGCCGCCAGTTCCTCCGGCAGACTGACCAGCGGGATCATCACCTCCAGCTCCGGCCGGACGCCGGTGGCGGCGACATCGGCCCAGGCGGTGAACAGGGCCTCGGCCTGCGCCGGGTAGAGCCGCTCGTGCAGCAGCGCCAGCCGCACCCCACGCAGCCCGAGCATCGGGTTCGCCTCGCGCAGACCAGCGGCCCGTTGCTCCTCGGCCGCGTCCAGCGCCTCGCCGGGGGCGGGCAGGAACTCGTGCAGCGGGGCGTCCAGCAGGCGCACGGTCACCGGTCGGTTCCCGACCGCGGCCAGCAGCGCGTGGAAGTCCTCGTGCTGGGCGCGCTCCAGCGCCGGCAGCGCCTCGTCGCGGGCGGCCGGGTCGGCGGCCAGCAGCACCCGGCGGATCAGCGGCAGCCGCTCGCCGAGGAACTGGTGTTCCGTACGGCACAGCCCCACACCCTCCGCGCCCAGGGCGAGGGCCGTCTCCACCTCGGCCGCCGAGTCGGCGTTGACCCGCACCCCCAGCCGGCTTACACCGTCCGCCCATTCCAGCAAGGTGGACAGTTCAGGCGGCGGTCCGGCCACACTGACGCTCAGCGTCCCCGCGTACACGGCTCCGGTACGGCCGTCCAGCGAGACCGGATCGCCCTCACGCACTACTCGCTCCCCGAAGCGGACCGTCTCGGCGGCCCGGTCCACGCGCAGCCCCTCGGCGCCGCACACCGCGGGTTTGCCGGCGCCCCGCGCCACGACGGCGGCGTGCGAGGCGATGCCGCCGCTGCCGGTCAGCACGGCGGCGGAGGCCAGCATCCCAGGCACGTCCGCGGGCGTCGTCTCGGCGACCACGAGCACGACCTGAGCACCGTCCGCTGCGAGTTCGAGGGCACGGTCACTGGACAGCACGACAGCTCCCGTCGCCGCCCCCGGGGACGCGGGCAGCCCCCTCGACAGGAGTTCCTCCCCGCCGGTCAGCCGCAGCTGGGGATGCAGAAGTTCCTGCACCTGCGCGGGGGTGATCCGCCGTACGGCCTCCTCCCGGCCGAGGGCGCCGTCCCGGGCGAGGTCGGTGGCCAGGCACACCGAGGCCCGAAGCGGCGGGCGCGGCTGCGGCGAGGCGGCGAGAAGGGAGATCTCGTCGTCGCGCACCTCAAAGTCGACCGACACCGGCGCGCCCAGATGCCGCTCCAGGGTGAGCAGGGAGTGCTCCAGCAGCGCGGTGCCGCCCGCGAGTCGTTCCAGCGGTTCACCGGAGTGCGGCGGCGGGGCGCTGCGGCGCACACCGCGGAAGAAGAAGCCCTGCGGGAAGAAGCGACCAGTCTCGGGATCGCGGCTGACCGCCGTCCCGTAGCCCGAGTGGTCCGCCGGGCCGATGCGCAGGGCCTGCACATGCAGGGCGACGGCCAGATCGGCGGGGAGCCGCTGGGCGCGACGGGACCTTCTCGCCCGCGGCGAGTCCCAGCGCCCGAGGAGGGCACGGGCGGCCAGCGCGAGCTGCAGCGACGGGTCGTCGGGGAACGGCCGGGAACCGTGTTCCGCCACCAGGGACAGCAGCACCTCCACCCGGGCCCGCGCCCCGGAGGTGTCCAGGAGGGCGTCGTCGAGCACCGCGCCGGGCACGTCGAGGGCGTACTCGGCGATCATGCGCACGGTGGTGGCCCACACTTCGAACAGCGCGTCCGCCCGCCCGATGACGGCGCACAGGTCGTCGGCGTCGGCGGGTGCGAAGCCGAGACAGGCCAGGTCGGGCGGCAGCCCGGCGATCTCGGTCGGCGCGCTCGCGGACAGGCGCAGCAGCAGCGGCCGGGCCGCGTCCCCGATGCGCCGCCCCGAGAGTTGTTCGACCAGGTGCACGGCGGCTTCGGCGGTGTCGGGTTCGCACAGCGACGCGGCGGCACCGGCGGGCACGGTGAGCCCCGGCACGACCGGCAGGCCGAGGGCCACCAGCCGGTCCATCGCCGCGCCGTGCGCGCCCAGCCCGTCGGCGTCGAGGCCTCGGGTCCTCCCTTGCCCGTACGGGACCAGGAGGCGGCCATGGGTCCCGGAGGGCGTGAGGGAGGCCCCGGACCGTGCGAGCGGGCCCGCATCGCGATCGGTGACGCTCAACCCCGGCTCCTCGTGACCAGTTCCTCTTCGCGGGCCTCGTCCTCGGCCCGGCTGACGCCCAGCACGAGCAGCAGTTCCTGGTGCAGCCGCATCCACACGGTGTGGTACGAGTCGCACAGTGGTGAGGCCAGCCACTCCGGTGCGCCGTCGTCGAAGCGGTCGAGGGCGTCCTCCAGGTCCGTCAGGTACCGTCCGCTGCCCGCGAGCACCCGCTCCAGCCTGCGCAGCACGGGCTGGATGGCCTCGTGCACGTCTTCCAGCGACTCGCGCACCCCGGCGTCGTAGACCTCGTCGGAGTGGTCGTTGGCGGTGCCGTCGGGGCGGCACTGCCAGGCTGTGCAGACGTCGCGGATCGTGCGGTTGACCGGCAGGAACGCCTCGTACGCCGCGGTGATCCGCTCCTCCTGCTCGGAGCCGGCGGGAACCCGCAGGATCTGCGCGGCGGCGGTCTTGGCGCGCTCGGTGGGCAGCACCACCGGCCCTTTCACCATCGCCAGCCCGGCATCGACCAGCGGACGGTGCTCGGACTCGGGTCGGCCGCGCCACATCCCACGCAGAACGAGGTCGACGACGGCTTCGGTGAGGGGTTCGTCGGAGGCGTCCGGCAGGTCCACGGCAGCAGAGTGCATCGCCACACCTTTTCCCCGGTTCTGTGGTGACCGGTTCCTCGGTTCTGTGTTGCCCGGAGGTTACGCCCGGGCGGGCAGGTTAGTGAAGAGTGACTCAAGAAACACTTTGAGGCTCGCTGGTCTCGGCCCGGCTGTCGCCCGGAGTGGGGCGGCGCCGCGCGGCGAGGAACGACGCCATGCGGTCCTGCGCCTGGCGGCCGTCCGCCAGGGCGGCGATCGACCGGGCCTCCTCGGCGAGGTGACCGCGCAGCCCGTCACCGTCACCGGCACGCAGCAGACGCTTCGCGGCACGCAGGGCGTCACCGGCGCCGGCAGCCAGCTCGGCGGCGGTCCGATGTGCCGTGTCGTCCAGGTCACCGTCGTCCACCGACCGGGAGATCAGGCCCCACCGCTCGGCGTCGTCGCCGGTCAGGACCCGGTTGGTCAGGATCAGCTCAGCCGCTCGGCGAGGGCCCACCAGACGCGGCAGGAACCAGGACGCCCCGCAGTCCGGCGTGAGCCCGATGGCCGTGTACGCCAGCCGGAACCGCGCGGACCGGGCCGCCAGGGCGATGTCGCCCACGAGGGCGAGGCCGATCCCGCCGCCCGCGGCCGCGCCCCGCACGGCCGTCACCAACGGCACCGGCAGTTCGTACAGGGCCTGTACCGCGGCGTGCGCGGCACTCGCCACGGCGTGCACGTAGGTGCCGGTCTGCGCGCCGCGAGTGGCGAATGCGCGCAGGTCACCACCCACGCAGAAGCTGTCGCCCGCCGCTCGCAGCAGGACCGCGCCGCCCGGGTCCGCGGCCACCTCGAAAGCCGTGTCCCGCAGGGCCTCGGCCGTCCTCAGATCCAGGGCGTTTCCCCGCTCTGAGTCGTCCAGTCTCAGCTCGACGACTCCGTCGGGGTGGCGGACGATCCGGACCGGCTCGGTGCTCACGGGGAGGCTCATGGCGTTACTCCTGTCGTCTTCCTGCCGCCGGGTGCTTCCCGGCAAGATACTGAAGACGCTATACAGTTTCTAGAAGGCGACGGGTCGCGATGCCCGTACGCCCGCAGGCCCGTCGGCGGGAGGTCCCGTGCCCATCCAGTTCGATGTCGATCCGACTGTCACTCAACTAGCCGCCTCCACCTCCGAGTTCGTGCGCGAGGTGGTCATCCCGGCCGAGCGCGAGTGCGGCGGTTCCGTGCACGAAGCCCCCGAGACACTGCGGGAGTCCCTGCAGAAAGCCGCCCGGGACGCGGGAGTTTTCGCTCCGCACGTACCGACCCGTTGGGGCGGCCACGGGCTCGACCTGCGCGGGCAGGCGGTGGTGTTCGAAGCGGCGGGCTACTCGCTGCTCGGACCCCTGGCGTTGAACTGCGCGGCCCCGGACGAGGGCAACACGCACCTGCTGGAGAAGGTGGCCACAGAGGAGCAGAAGCAGCGGTACCTGCGACCGCTCGCCGCCGGCGAGACCCGGTCCTGCTTCGCCATGACCGAACCGGCTCCGGGAGCGGGCGCTGACCCCCGTTCCCTGCGGACCACCGCGACCCGGGTGTCCGGCGGTTGGCGCATCGACGGGCGCAAGTGGTTCATCACCGGCGCCCACGGAGCCGGCTTCGCCATCGTCATGGCCCGGACCTCCGGCAGCCCCGGCGACCCCGGCGGCGCGACCATGTTCCTGGTCGACGCCGACACGCCGGGCATGCGCCTCGTCCGGACGATCGAGACCCTCGACGAGTCGCTCTTCGCCGGGCACAGCGAGATCGTTTTCGAGGAGTGCGTGGTGGGGGAGGAGCAGGTGCTCGGCGCGGTGGACCGCGGTTTCGAAGGCGCGCAGGTCCGGCTCGGTCCCGCCCGGACGACCCACTGCATGCGCTGGCTGGGAGCGGCCCGACGCGCTCAGGACCTCGCGCTGGAGCGGGCGGGGAGCCGAATGGCGTTCGGCTCGGTGCTGGGAGACCTCGGCATGGTCCAGCAGATGCTGGCCGACTCCGAGATCGACATCGAAGCGAGCCGCGCCCTGATCCTGCGCACGGCCTGGGAGTTGGACACCGGCTCCGCCAACGCCGCGCAGCTCACCTCGGTCTCCAAGACCTTCGTGGCGGAGGCGGTGAACCGGGTGGTCGACCGGGCGGTGCAGATCTGCGGAGCCCTCGGCGTCTCGGCCGCCGACGCACCCCTGGCCCGTCTGTTCAGGGAGGTGCGGCCGTTCCGGATCTACGACGGCCCGTCGGAGACGCACCGTTTCGCCATAGCGCGCCGCGCGGTGCGGCCCTACCGACAGCCGCGCACGGGTCTCGCCGACGGCTGATGACGGCGTCGACGTCCGGGCTGCCACTGGATGAGCTGGGCGCCCCGGCTGGAGCCGCCGGGACCTTCAGGAGCTTGCCGCTGTGCGGGCGGTGAGGACGGTTGGTCCCGAGCGGCCGAGTGCCACCTGGGCTGTGCGGGTCTCGGCTCGGTGTACGAAGTCTTCGCCGCGGTGTGCGACGAGGGCCCGTGGATCGCGTGTGCCCATGGGGAAGGGCCAGTCGCTGCCGAGGACGATCCGGTCCCTCCCGAACATGGTGACGGCGAGGTCGACCACGGCACGGTCGTGGGCGAGGCAGTCGACGTAGAAGCGGCGTACGGACTCGCGCGGGGATTCGGACAGGTCGGGGACCCCGGGACGGTGGGTGTCGGCGCCGCGCTGCCACCGGCCGACGACCGCCGGGAGCAGTCCGCCGCAGTGCACCAGGACGAACCGCATGCCGGGGTGCCGTGCGAGGACGTCGCCGAAGACGAGTTGGGCGGCGGCCAGGGCGGTTTCCCCGGGGTTGCCGAGGAGGTTGGTGAGGTAGAAGGGGGCGAGCCGGGGGTCGGGGGTGGCGCCGGGGTGGAGGAGGAGCATGCGTCCGTCCTCGTCGAGGGCTTTCCACAGAGGAGCGAGTTCCGGGGCGGCGAGCGAGGAGGAGCCGCCGCCTGCCGCGCCGGTCAGCCCGGCCCAGGTCTCGTCGTCGCGCACGCGCTCGTACTCGTCGAGGGCCAGTTCAGGGTGTTCGAGCGGGAGGTAGGCGAGAGGTGTGAGGCGGTCGTGGCCGTCCCGGGCCCGGAGCAGGCCGTCGTTGACGGACCGGACCCAAGCGCGTGCCTCCGGCTCGTCCAGGCCCTGCCGGAAGAAGGGCGGGGGGATCGTCACGATCGCCTCGTCGAGGTCTGCTTCGTCGAGGTATTCCTCCAGGAGATCGGGGCGGTACAGGGCGGGCGGGCCGACGGGCGGCTCGTCCACCCGGGGAGCCAGGTGGGTGTGCAGGTCGATGCCGGGCAAGGAAGGACTCCGATCGTGCGGGGAGGCATGGGAGGCCAGGGAGGCATGGGGGGCAGGAGCCGCTCTCCTCGATGAGGTCGACAAAGCCCCCTGCCGAGGCCGGTTCAAAACAGCACCTGACTCAGGCCAGGGCCGCCGCGCTCTCCAGAACCTCGCCGATGACCCGCGCCGCGACCTCCCGGGCCACGCGTTGGCTGACGCTGGCCGCCGGCCCCCGGACCGCCAGGTCGGCGCACCAGGTGACCCGGCTGCCCGACTCCGCCGCGGAGAAGGCCAGTTGGATGCGCACGTCCACGGCGTGCTGGGCCCGTACGGCGTGGACGGCGAGCACGGCGCCTTCGGAGTCGGCTCGCTCGGCGCGGATACGGGTGCGCAGCGGGATCCGGCCGAAGGGCGTGCGTGGGGTGAACAGGGCCTGTACTGAGCCATCTTGACGCGTCGTCACCTCAGTGAGCGTCGCGACGGATGACAGTTCTCCGGTGCGGGCGGCCAGGGCTGCCAGTGAGGTCCCTGACCCCTCAGTCGTGAACTCTCCGGTGATGAGCATCAGTCCACCTTCACCTTCTCGGCGTCGGCGCCGCGCAGGGCCCGGAGCACGTGTTCCGGCGGGTTGTGGGAGTCGAGGATCATGCCGGTGTCGCCGATGGCGTCCTGGATCGCGGCGCAGATCGCGTGCAGCGGGGCGCCGCCGCCCTCGCCCATGCCCTTGGCGCCGATCGGGGTGAACGGGGAGGGACTCACCACGTTGTCGTAGCGCAGGCTGGGCATGTCGTACGCGGTGGCCGCGTGGTAGTCGTAGAAGTTCGCGGCGGTGAGCTGGCCGTCGGCGTCGTAGCCGAACTGCTCGAAGAGGGTGGCGGAGATGCCGTGCACGGTCGCTCCGTGGACCTGGCCCTCGATCACCATCGGGTTGATCGGGGTTCCGCAGTCGTCGACCATGCCGTACCGCAGGATCGAGGTCTGGCCGGTCTCCTCGTCGATCTCCACCACGCAGGCGTGGATCTGGGTGGCGTAGGTGAGCGTGAGATTGCCGAACTTGCGCTCCAGGTCGGGCAGTTCGAAGGGGGCGCGATAGACGGCTCGGCCAACGAGGCCGACTTCGTCGGCGACCTCGGGCGGCAGGGAGCCGGGGGCGAAGTGGACGATGCCGGCGAGCGCGTCGAACGGCAGGGCGCGTTCGGCGTCACCGCGGACCTTCGCCAGGCCGTCCTCCAGGACGATGTCCTCGGGGGAGGCGCCCAGGACGGCCCCGGCGACCAACTCGATCTCCCGGATCAGCTTCTTCGTCGCGTTGATGATCGCGCCTATGCCCGTCACGGCGAACTGCGAGGCGTACGAGCCGGAGAAGCCGGTCTGCGCGGACAGCGCCGAGTCGCCTCCCCGGTGCACGATCACGTCGTCGTAGCCGACCCCGAGCAGGTCCGCCACGACCTGGGCGACCGTGGTCTCGTGGCCCTGTCCGAAGGCGACGCCTCCGGTGACCGCGTAGACCGAGCCGTCGGCGCCGAGGCGCACCAGGCCGCCCTCGGTGTTCCCCGCGAACGGCAGATGGGCGTTGACGAGCCGGGCCTGCGCGAAGTTGTTGGTGCCCGAGTCGAGGGTGGAGCCGATGCCGATCCCGATCCGCTTGCCGGTGCCACGCGCCCGCTCCTTGAGGCGAAGAGCGTCGTCGTAGTCGATGAGGTCGAGGGCCTTGCGCAGGGAGAGGGGGAGGTTCCCGGAGTCGTACACACAGCCGTTGACCGTGGTGTACGGGTACTGGTCCGGCTGGACGTAGTTCCTCAGCCGGAACTCAACCGGGTCGAAGCCGAGTTTGCGGGCGGCGATGTCCATCATCCGCTCCACGACCCACATGTGCTGGAGCCGCGAGTAGCCGCGGTTGGGGTGGACGGGGCCCTTGTTGGTGTAGACGGTGCGGTAGTGGACCTTGAGGTGCTTGAGCTGGTAACAGGCGTTGGCGACCTGGGTCCAGATGGCGCCGCCGAGCGGCTCGTAGCGGGTGTAGGCGCCGACGTCGTCCAGGGCGTCGTACGACATGCCGAGCACCGTTCCGTCGTTCTGCACCGCCATCCTCACGTTGCGGAACCAGCGTTCGTTGCCGTGGCCGCCCATGTAGTGGTGCTCGGTGCGGGTCTCGGTCCAGCGCAGGGAGCGGCGCAGCTTGCGGGCGAGGAGGGCGACGGCGGTGGCGGGGACGTACATGCCGATCTTGACGCCGAACGAACCGCCGATGTCCTTGCTGATGATGCGGATGCGCTCGGCGGGGTGCCGCATGGCGGACGCCATCATCAGGGTGGTGATCTGCGGCATCGCGCAGCCGCCCGTGATGGTGAACTGGTCCGTCCCCGCGTCGTACTGGGCGGTGACGACCATGCACTCCAGAGGAGTCGAGCTGAAGCGGTGGAAGTGCAGTTCGTCGGCCGTGATGACATGGTCGGCGTGTTCGAGGGCGAAGCCGATGTCGCCCCAGTCGTAGGTCGTCTCCCAGGCGACGTTGGTGCCGGTCTGCTCGTGGACTACCGGCGCGTCCGGGGCGATGGCGTCGCGGGCATCGACCACGGGAGGCAACGGCTCGTAGTCGACGACCACGGCCACCGCCGCGTCCCGCGCGGCCTCGCGAGAGTCGGCGGCGACCGCGACGACCGGCTCGCCCACGAAGCGCACCACGCCTCCACCGGCCAGGCAGCGGTCGACCTCCGGTTCGCCTCCCTCGGGTGGTCCCTGGATCTCCATGAACGGTTCGGTGAGCGCCGTCGCCTCCTCCGGCAGCAGGCAGCCGAGGTAGCCGGGCACGCGGGTCGCGGCGGAGACGTCGATGCCGGTGATCCGGGCGTGGGCGTAGGGGGAGCGGACGAAGAAGACGTGGCCGAGGCGCGCGACGGGCGTGTCGTCGCCGAACTCTCCCTCGGCACGCAGCAGTCGGTCGTCCTCCTTGCGGGGCATGGCCCGGCCGGTCCAGGCCCTGGTGCTCGTGGAGGTCTGCGTGGTTGTACTGGTCACCGGAGCTCACCCTCCTCGTGGCCGTGCGGCTTCGGCACGTCCTGTCCGGCGGCGGCGCGGATGGCGCGGACGATGTTCTCGTAGCCGGTGCAGCGGCAGATGTTGCCCTTCAGCGCGCGGCGCACCGACCGCTCGGTGATCTCCTCGCCGGACTTGAGGAGGTCGGTGGCGGTCATGAGCATCCCGGAGGTGCAGTAGCCGCACTGCAGGGCGTGGTGCTCCTTGAAGCACTGCTGGAGCGGATTGAGGGTGCCGTCCACATCGGCCAGCGAGGCGGCCGTCTCCACGTCCGTGCCGTCGGCCTGGACGGCCAGGATCATGCAGGACTTGGCGAGCCTGCCGTCCCAGCGGACCGTGCAGGCACCGCAGTTGCCGGTGTCGCAGCCGATCTTGGGGCCGCGCTTGTCGAGGTCGTCGCGCAGCCAGTGGACGAGGAGGGTGCGGGAGGAGACGGTGCCCTGCTCGGCGCGGCCGTCGACGGTGACCTCGATCGCGTGGATGTCGGTGGTGCTCGTACTGGTGCTGTCGGCGATGGTCATGACGCTGTGCTCCTTGTCGTCTCCTGCTCCACGGCTGACCGAAGCGCCCGGCGCAGTTGGACCCGGGTCATCTCGACCCGGTACGCGTCCGAGGCATGGGCGTCCCCGACCGCCTCCACCCCCGACTGGTCGAACGCCGCCAGAGCCGGCCCGATCAGTGCGGCGTCCGCCGACCGCCCGGTGAGGGCCTCCTCGACCGCGGGCAGCCGCATCGGCGACCCCGGTACCGCGCCCAGGACGACCCGCGCGCCCTCCACCACGCCGTCTACCGCGTCCAGCCGGACCACGACGCGGGCCAACGCCCATGAGTCGGCGGCGAGCTGGAGGTGGCGATGGACGATCCGGGCACCGGCCGGAAGCGGCCTGATGTGCACGGACGTCAGCAGTTCGCCGGAGCGCAGCGAGGTGGCCAGGCTGCCCGAGAAGAAGGTGTCGGCGGTGATGCTGCGCCACCCGGCCGCCGAAGCCGTGTGGAACCAGGCGTCGAGCGCGGTGAGCAGTGGGGGCAGGTTGTTGGTGGGGTCGTTCAGGCAGCAGTTGCCGCCGATGGTGCCCCGGTTGCGGACCTGCCGGTCCACCAGGCTCGCGGCCATCTCGGCCACGGACGGCTGGAGTCGCCGTACGACGGAGGAGGCGGCGATCTCGGCGTAGGTGGTGGCCGCGGCGATGACCAGCGTGCCGTCGGCGGTGACCTCGATGCCGCGCAGCTCCTCCAGGCGGTGGATGTCGACGAGGGCGGTCGGCTGGGCCAGGTCGAGCTTCAACGCGTTGATCATGGTCTGGCCGCCGGCGAGCACGGCGGATCCGTCGATCTCGGCGAGCAGCGCCGTCGCCTCGGCCAGGGTGCGGGGGCGCACGTAGCGCACGGGAGGGAGGATCATCGGGGCCTCACAGGTCGGGGTGCTTGGCTGCGAGGCGGTAGCTGCCCGAGTGGAAGACCAGGGGGTCCCCGCCGGGCGCGTCGTACCGTTCGACCTCGCCGATCATGACGATGTGGTCGCCGACGTCCAGGCACTGCACCGTACGGCACTCGAACCGGGCGACCGCCCCGTCGAGTACGGGAGTTCCGGCGACGCCCTCGACGATCGCGGCGCCCGCGAACTTGTCGTCCGCCGGTGTGGCGAACTGACGCGAGAGATGGTGCTGGTCGGCGGCGAGGATGTTCACGGCGAAGTGCGTGGCCGCCGTGAAGTCGGGCGTGCTGGGGGCGTTCTTGCCGGGGCACCACAGCACCAGGGGCGGGTCCAGTGACACCGAGGTGAAGGAGTTCGCCGTCATCCCCACCTTGCGGCCGTCGGCGGCACGGGCCGTGACCACGGTGACGCCGGTCGCGTACTGGCCCAGAGCCCGTCGCAACTCCCGTACGTCGAAGGCCGGTTCCGCCTGGGATCGCTTCTCGGCGATCAGCCGCTCGGTCTCGGCGGGTTCGGCCCACCAGGGATAGAGGGTGCGGGGGTCGTCGAAGCCGGCCGCCACCGCGCTCGCCACCGCGGGAACCTCCGCCGCCTCCGTCAGGAGCCGCTGCTGGTGCGGTCGCAGTCCTGCCAGCAGGGAGTTGGTCCAGGCGACCGACCACTGAGCCCAGCCGCGCCAGTAGCCGTCGAAGGTCCGCTGCATCCACGAGGGCGTGAACTCCTCGTCCTCGTGCCGCAGGATGGCGTCCAGGTAGTGCTCAGCCGCTTGGGCCGCATTGTTGGAGCCCTGCCCGGTGATCGGGTCGCAGAGCACGACCGCGTCGGCCATGCCCAGCACCTGGCGGCCCGAGGGGAGCCGGGCCACCGGCTTGCGGACCGTGGGCGTCAGCCGGCCGCGCAGCACACCGCCGTCGTCGGTGAGCGCGGCTGTACGGCAGCGCTCGTACTCGTCCGGGAAGAACCGCCCCAGGATCTCCAGCGAGCGCTCCAGATGATGCTCGGGCGTGCGGACGTCGTCCCAGCAGTCCATGGGACCGCCCGGCACCCCCTCGAAGACCATGATCTCGCAGGGGCCGGAGACGGTGAGCGCGGGGAAAGCGAAGTACTCGCCGACACCCGGCACGATCCGCAGATCGACGAGCGTGTCCCCGTGGCGGGAGCGAGCACCCGTGACATAGGTCAGGGCCAGGACCCGGCGCGGACGGTCGTACGGCGAGCGCTCGGGGTCGCGTGGGAAGACGCGCCCCAGCTCTCCCTTGCCCGTCGCGACGACGACCAGGTCGTGGCTGCGGGCGTACTCCTCCAGATCGGCCACACCGGCCGCCCGGACGACGAGCTTGCCGCCCGCCTGTTCGTACCGCTCCAGCCAGGCCGCGCACTTGACCCGCTGGTCGACCGACTGGGCGGGCGCGTCCAGCGGCGCGTTCCACCCGACGCCGTCGTCCCCCGACAGGGCCACCGCGATGCCGCTGATCTGCGGGGCTTCCTCCTGCCACGTGTCGAGACCGAGGGCGCGCTCGGTCCGCAGGGCCGTGTCGAACATGCACTGGCTCGACATGACCGGGCCGCGCCTGACCTCGTCCGGTCCCCGGTCGGTGACCAGCGTGACCTCGTATCCCCGGTCGCGGAGGCCGAGCGCCAGCTGGGCGCCGGACTGCCCCGCACCGATGACGGCGATGCTCCTCATGACGTAACTCCCAGCTTCTGATGAGACGTCAGGCCGCCACGGCGGCGAGATAGTTCTCGGCCGACACGGGGTCCATGAACCAGTGGAAGAAGTCGCGCGGGTCGTCGAAGCCGTTGGTGAAGCGGCGGGCGATGCGCGGGCTGCCGGCGGCGGTGCCGAGCAGCTTCAGCACGTGCTCGGGCGGCGCGCCGAGCAGGGCGTTGGTCCAGGTGGCGACGTACTGCGCGTAGTCCCAGTAGCGCTCGAAGGTCTCCTGCAGGAAGGCCCGGTCATAGGGGCGGTCGCCGTGCTCCAGGATGCTCGCCAGGTACGACGCCGCGCACTTGCTCGCGTTGTTGGAACCCTGCCCGGTGATCGGATCGTTGAGGACGACGACGTCGGCGAGGCCCAGCACCAGGGCGCCGGAGGGCAGCTGTCCGACGGGCTTGCGCACGGTGGGCGGGAAGCGCCCGGCGAGGATGCCGTTCGGGTCGGTCAACTGGATCTCGGCGAGGCGCTCGGCCTCCCAGGGGAGAAAGGTGCGCACGATGTCCAGGGAGTGCGCCAGGTGCTCCTCGGGGGAGGTGATTTCCTTCCAGGAGTCGAGCGGGCCGCCGGGCACGCCCTCGAAGACCATGATGTCGCAGGGGCCCGTGGTGGTGAGCGCGGGGAAGGTGAAGTACTCGCCGACGCCCGGGATCATGTTGAAGCTGACGGTGGAGAAGTCGTCGCGCGGTGTCATGCCGGTGACGTAGGTGAGGGCGAGGGCGCGCTGCGGGGCGTCGAACACCGAGCGTTCGGCGTCGCGCTCGAAGAGGCCGGCGATCTCGCCCTTTCCGGCCGCGATGACGACCAGGTCGGACTCCCGGGCGTACTCCTCCAGGTCCTCGACGTCGGCCTCCTGCAACACGGTCTTGCCGCCGCGGCGCTCGAACTCCTCCAGCCAGGCGGGCATCTTGACCCGCTGGTCCACCGAGCGGGCGGCCGCGTCGAGGCGCGAGGCCCAGGAGAACGCCTTACCACCCTGACCGTCCGGCACGGTGAAGGAGATGCCCTCGACGGCGGGGCACTCCGCGTCCCACAGGTTCAGGCCGAGGTTGCGCTCGTGGGCGAGGGACGTTGCGAACATGCACTGGCTGGACATGACCCGGCCCTCGCGGATCTGCTGTCCGGTGCGGTTGGTCACGACCGTCACGTCGTAGCCGTTGTCCAGCAGGCCGATGCCGAGCTGGAGGCCGGCCTGTCCGGACCCGATGATGGTGATCTTGCGCATGGTGTGGACCTCCGGTCCGGAACTGGGTGAGGGCTCTATCGCCTGGGAGTCATTCCGCGAGCTGGGGAATCGCCGGGACCAGCCCCTCCGGGCCGGTCGCCGAGTAACCGCCGTCCACGGCCCAGTCGGCACCGGTGACGAAGGACGCCTCGTCGGAGCAGAGGAAGACGACGACGTTCGCGACCTCCTCCGGGTCCCCGACCCGGCCGAGCGGGTGGAAGGGGGCGGCCACCCGGTCGGTCTTCGCGCGGTCGCCGCCGGTCAGCTGATCCATGACCTTCGACCAGGTCCACCCGGGGCTCACGGAGTTGACCCGGATGTTGTCGGACGCCAGGTCAGCCGCCATGTTGCGGGTCAGCTGCACCAGAGCCGCCTTGCTCACCGGGTACAGCCAGCGCCCCGGCTGGGCGACCTTGCTGGAGATGGAGGTGAAGTTGACGATGGACCCGCCGCCCTGCGCCACGAAGTGCGGGTGGACCGCCCGGGCCAGCAGGGACGCGCTCGCCACGTTCACGTCGAGGGCCGTCAGCCACTGCTCACGGGTGGACGCGAAGCCGTCGTCGACGTACGAGCAGGCCAGGTTCACGAGGACGTCCAGCCGCCCGAAGGTCTCGACGGCACGCTCGACGAGGTCGGCGACCTGCGCGTCATCGGTGATGTCGGCCGGGACGAAGAGAATGCCCTCCCCGATTTCCTCCGCCAATTCCCGGCCGCCGTCCTTGTCGATGTCCGCGACGACGACATTCGCCCCCGCCGCGCGAAATGCACGGACGACCGCTTTCCCGATAATGGTTGACCCACCGGTAACAACCGCGGTCTTGACCGACAATCCGCTCATGATGTCTCCTGGTCTTCGTCGGGAGTTGCCGAAAAATTAGGCGCGGCAGTGCAGAGCCGCTATCCGCATCGCGCGGCGCACTGTCCGGATCCCGCTCCCGCCGCCCGGAGGTTCCGATGTCGTCCAGTGAGGTGCTCCCGCTCCGCAGACACGAGCGCTTCCACACCGCGGAGGCGGACGAGGCCCGGGCCGAGGTGGGGCGCGCCTTCTGCCCCCACGACCTGCGCGTCGTCGGCAACCCGACACGGTTCGACGCCCGGATGCACGGGATCACCTTCGCGGAGACCGGGCTGTACTACCTGGACTACGGCGCGGACGTGATGATCACGCCGGGTGCTCTGGAGGACTTCTACCTGGTCCAGATACCGCTCGCCGGGGCAGCGGAGATCGCCTGCGGACGCGAGCAGATCGTCTCGAGGCCCCGGCTGGCCTCCGTACCGGACCCCACCGAACATCTGGCGATGCGCTGGCACGCGGGCAATCCCCAGCTCATCGTGTGGGTGCGCCGGGCCGCGATGGAGGACCACCTGGGCAAGCTGCTCGGCAGACAACCGCGCATGCCGCTCCGGTTCGACCTCGGCATGGACCTCACCACGCCCGCCGCCCGGTCCTGGCTCGGCATCGTCGACATGCTGCGCCGCGAGGTGGACAACCCCGCCGGCATGCTCGGCCGGCCGCTGATGGTCAGGCAGCTGGAGTACCTGCTGACCTCACAGCTGCTGCTCGCCCAGCCGCACAACTTCAGCACGGCCCTGCACGGCGAGGAGGAGCCGCGGGTGGCGCCACCCGCCGTGCGCAGGGCCATGGAGATCATCGAGGGCCACGCGGCCGAGCCGCTGACCGTGGAGGACGTCGCCGAGGCGGTCGGGGTGAGCGTGCGGTCCCTGCAGGAGGGCTTTCGTCGGCACGTCGGGACGACCCCGGTGTCGTATCTGCGCGAGGTGCGGCTGGACCGGGTGCGCGCGGAACTGAAGGCCGCGCTGCCGGGCACCCTGACGGTCACGGACGTCGCCTACCGATGGGGCTTCTTCCACCCGGGGCGCTTCGCCATCGCCTACCGCGAGCGGTTCGGGGAGCACCCGTCGCAGACGCTGCGCGGATAGGCGTCAACAGCTCGGCTCCGCCCATCGGGTGAGGCCGCCGGCATCGTCGTACACGCCGTGATCACAGGTCGGAGCGGACACGATCGTGGATCCCCGGACGTGCTCGTCGTCAGCCCACTGCGGCTGGAGCTGCGTTCCAAGCTGGGTTCACGGCGATTTTCCGCCATCCGTTGAGCGCCGTCGACTGTCCGGATACCGAACCTCGGCGAAGGATGCGGAAAGTGGACGGCGACCCTCGTTCAGCGGATAGCCGATCAATTGGTCCGCCTCTAATTTCTTGACATCCTCAGGGCCGACCGGAAATCCCGGCGACGTCAGGGGAAATTCCCGAAACCCCGTCCGTCTCGTGGAGATCCCGAATGAGTGACCGTATTCCTGTCTCGCCCGACTGGCTGTCCGAAGCCGTCGGGACGGTGTTCACGGCTGCCGGCCTTTCGCCCCGGGCCGCGGCGACGGTGGCCGGGAGCCTGGTGGAGGCGGACCTCCGCGGCACCCCCTCGCACGGCGTGATGCTCGTGCCGATGTACGTCGAGCGACTGCGCAAGGGCTCGGTGAGTACGGCGGAAACCGCCGAGGTCGTCCATGACGTTGGAGCCGTCGCCGTACTGGACGCCCGGCACGCGCTCGGCCAGCTCACCGGCGACCAGGCGATGGAGCTGGCCGTCGACAAGGCCCGTACGTATGGGATCGGGGCGGTCACCGTCCGGCACGCGTTCCACTTCGGAGGCGCCTACCGCTATGCCCGTGCGGCAGCGGTGGCGGGCTGCGTCGGGATCGCCGCGGCCAACACCCGCCCGCTGATGCCCGCCCCTGGCGGCGCATCCGCCGTGGTGGGCAACAACCCCCTCGCCGTGGGCGTCCCCACCGGCCATGGCGAGCCGATCCTGCTCGACATGGCTCTCTCCGAGGCCGCCCTCGGCAAGATCCGCCTCGCGGCCCAGGAAGGCCGTCCGATCCCGCCCACGTGGGCCACCGACCGTGACGGCACCCCGACGACCGACCCGGCCGAGGCCCTGGCCGGCCTGCTGCTGCCCGCCGCCGGACACAAGGGTTACGGACTCGCCCTCGTCGTCGACGTCCTCACCGGCGTGCTGTCGGGCGGCGCCTTCGGCGGGGGAGTGCGCGGCCTGTACGCCGACACGTCGACGCCCAACGACTGCGCGCACTTCTTCCTCGCCCTCGACGTGGCGGCGTTCGGTGATCGGGCCGGGTTCGAACAGCGCGTGGCCGTGCTCGGCGCGCAGATCACCGGCTCACCGAAGGCCCACGGCACAGAACGGCTACTGCTGCCGGGCCAGTTGGAGGCGGAGCGACAGGCCGCCAGTAGCGGTGTCCCGCTCGACGCGAGTGTCCTCGGCGCGTTGACGGAGACCGCCACTTCCCTGGGCGTCACCCTGGGCGAACCCCGCTGAACAGCCCCACCCACGACCCCGAGGAGCATCCATGGCACGCACGGTCGACGCCATCGTCATCGGTTCCGGTGTGAACGGCCTGGTCGCCGCGGCCGAACTGGCCAAGGACGGCTGGTCGGTGGCCCTGCTCGAACGCGGCCCGCGCATCGGCGGCTTCATCGCGACCGAGGAGCGCACCCTCCCCGGCTACCGGCACGACACGTACTCCTCCTGGCACCCCCTGTTCGTGTCCGGCGGCGCCTACGCCACCCTCGGTGTGGATCTGCACCGCCACGGCCTGGAGTACCGCAACACCGACGGCTTCGTCACCGGCACCGTCACCGACGCGGGCCGCGTGGTCCTCGCGCACCGGGACGCCCGCACGACGGCGGAGGGCTTCGCCCATGCCGCCGACCGGGACGCCTACCTCGCCATGCTCCAACGCTTCCTCGACAACGCGGACGCCATCGGCGGCTTCCTCGGCGGCGACCTCCGCTCGCCCAGGATCTGGAAGTCCGTGGCCCGGCTGGTGCGACGGGAGCGGTTCACCGGTACCGAGGCCTGGCTGCGCGCCGCCCTCACCAGCGGCCGCTCCTATGCCCGCGCCGAGTTCGAAGGCGACGAGCCCGACCTGCTGTGGGCGCCCTGGCTGCTGCACGCCGGACTCTCCCCGGACCACGCCTCCGGCGGCCTGATGCTCCCCATTCTCGCGGCCACGATGCACGGCTTCGGACTGCCCGTGGTGGCGGGTGGCGCCGGCAACTTCCCGCGCGCCTTCGAGGCCCTGCTGACGGAACTGCGGGTGGACATCCGCACCGGACAGCCGGTGGAGCGGATCATCGTCAAGGACGGCAGGGCCGTGGGAGTCGGCGTCGAAGGTGGTGAGACCCTCCTGGCCCGCCGCGCGGTCCTCGCCTCCGTCACCCCGACCGCGCTCTACGGCGAGCTGCTGCCGCCCGACGCCCCGGTCCCGCCCGTCGTACGCGACCAGGCCCGCCGCTACCGCTACGGACGCGCGGCCATGCAGATCCACGTCGCCCTCGCAGCCCCACCGGCCTGGCACGACGACCGACTCGCCGGCGTACCGCTCCTGCACTTCGGCGACGGATCCGCGAGCACCGCCATCGCCTGCGCGGAGGCCGAGGCGGGTCTGCTGCCGCGCAGGCCCACGGTCGTCGTCGGCCAGCAGCACGTCCTCGACCCGAGCCGGGTCCCCGAGGGCGCGGCGGCACTCTGGATCCAGCTCCAGGAACTGCCGTACGAGCCGACCGGCGACGCCGCCGGAGAACTGGACGTGAACGGCGGCTGGACCAAGGAGCTGACCGAGGGCTACGTCCGCCGAGTCCTGGCCCGTATCGCCCGCCACGTGCCCGACCTGCACGACAAGGTCCTCGCCTGGGACGCCGTCACGCCCACGGACCTGGCCGCGTACAACCCCAACGCGGTGTCCGGCGACCCCTACGGCGGCTCCGCCGAACTCGACCAGAACCTGCTGTGGCGCCCGCTGCCCGCCGCAGCCCGCCACGCCACACCGGTCCCCGGCCTCTGGCAGATCGGCGCCTCCACCCACCCCGGCCCCGGCCTCGGCGGCGGCTCGGGGCACCTCGTGGCCCAGCAGCTCATCCGCGGCGCCCGCCGCCGCATCGCCCGCCGCTGATCCGGAACGACAGGAGTCGGACCCCATGAAAGCCCTCTTCGACGCCTCCGGCGAGGTACTCGTCGTCACCGGCGGCGCCCGCGGCATAGGCGCCGCCCTGGCCCGCGGCTACGCCGCCGCCGGCGGCACCCCGATCGTCCTCGACGTGGAACCCTCGGACGAACTGCACGGCATCGAGCAGTACGCGATCGACGTCTCCGACCGCGCCGCCGTCCACACCGCCGTGCAGAAGATCGTCGCCGACCACGGCCGCGTGGACGCCCTGGTCGCCGGAGCCGCCGTACAGCCACGCACACCCGTCGCCGACACCTCTCCCGAGGAGTGGCGGCACACGCTGTCCGTCAATCTCGACGGCGTGGTGTGGGCCTGCCAGGCGGTGCTGCCCTCCATGCGGGAGCGCCGGTCCGGCGCCATCCTCGTCTTCGCCTCCGGCCTGGCCCACATGGGACGCGCCGAGGCCTCCGCCTACGCGGCCGGCAAGGGCGCGCTGATCCCGTTCGCCAAGTCCCTGGCCGCCGAGGTCGCCGTCGACCGCATCCGCGTCAACACCGTCTTCCCCGGGGTCATCGACACCCCCCAGTTCCGGGCCGCCAACCCCAGCGGTGGCGAACGCGAGCACTGGGAGCGCACCACCGGTATCGGCACCCCTGAGGACGTCGTCGGCCCGCTGCTCTTCCTCCTCTCCGACGCGGCCACGATGACCGGCTCGACGCTCACCCGCGACCGCGCCTTCAGCAACAGCCCACAAGGAGCGACCCCGTGACGACCGCGTACGAGACCGACGCACTCGACGAGCTGCCCGTCGCCGTCATCGGCGCCGGACCCATCGGCCTCATCACCGCCCTCGGGCTGGTCCACCACGGCGTCCCCGTCGTCGTGTTCGAGGAGGACGACCGGCTCTCCCTCGACACCAAGGCCGGGACCGTCCTCACCCGCACCCTCGAAGTCCTGCACCGCTACGGCGCGTTGGACGACGTACTGGCCGCCTCCCTGCGCATCGACGAGATCGGCGACCTCGACCGGGCCACCAACGTCCCGACGTTCAGCGTCCGCACGGCCGAACTGACGGAGGACACCCGCTTCCCGTTCGTCGTCAACATCCCCCAGCACCACCTCGAACCGGTACTGCGCACCGTGCTGGAGAAGAAGGCCCCCGGCGTCCTGCACATGGGCCACCGGCTGACCTCGTTCACCCAGTACGACGACCACGTGGAGCTGCGTCTTCAGACCCCCGGCGGCGAACGCACCGTACCGGCCCGGCATGTGCTGGCCTGCGACGGCGGCCGCTCCCCGGTGCGGGAGCAACTCGGCATCACCGTCGAGGGCAGGACGCTCGCAGAGCGCTACATGCTCGTCGACCTCAAGGCCGACCTTGACGTCGACAACCCCCGGGACTACCCCTACCTCGCCTACTTCGGCGACCCCGAGGAGTGGATGATCCTGGTCCGCCAGCCGCACTGCTGGCGCTTCCTCTACCCGCTCGCCGCCGGACGCCCCGAGCCGGACAAGCACGAACTCGCCGCCAAGGCACGCCGGTTCATAGGCGACGTCAAGGACCTGGAGATCCTCGGCACCAACATCTACACCGTCCACCACCGCGTTGCCGACCGCTGGTTGGACGGACGCGTCCTGCTGATGGGTGACGCCGCCCACCTCATCACCCCCATGTGGGCCCTCGGCCTGAACACCGGTGTTCTCGACGCCTCCAACCTGCCCTGGCGGCTCGCCTGGGTACGGCGCGGCTGGGCCGACGAGTCACTGCTCGCCGGTTACGAGAAGGAACAGGCCCCCGTCGCCATCCAGGGCAGCGGCGAGATGGCCGAAGCCGCCCGCGCCTACATGGACCGCCGAAGCGGCTCCGTCGAGGCCATGACCGACGGCGACTGGGGCAACGCCTTCACCCGCGCCCTGCTGGGCGTCCGGCTGGACGTCGACGGCAAGGGCGACTGGTCGATGGTGAAGAGCGGCGACCGCCCGCTCCCGGTGGCCGCCGGCGACCGAGCCCCCGACCTGCCCCTGTTCGGACCCGAGGGCCGCGTGTACCTGCACGACCTCATGGCCGACTCCTTCGTCGCCCTGTACTTCACCGACACCCGCCGCCACCCCGCGATCCCGCCGCAGAACTCCCCGGCACTGCGCCACTACGCCGTCAGCCGCTGGGACGCCCCGCACGATTCGGGCCTGCGCGACCGGGCCCTCTTCGACCCGGGAGAACGGGTACGCCGCCGCTTCGGAGTCACCGACGACACCCTCGTGCTGCTCCGCCCCGACGGCCATGTGGCCGCCCTCGTCCCGTACGACCCGGACGGCGGGCACAACCGGGCGGCGGAGTTGTACGAGCGGATCACGGGCCGCCCCGTACCGCGGACCTGACGACAAGTGAGGAGAAGCGTCACGATGACCACCGCACTCGCCCCCGACGGCACCGAGGTCCAACTGGCCCCCGTGGGCCAGGAGATCGTCTTCGAGAACGAGCACGTACGGGTCTGGGAGATCACCCTGGAGCCGGGTGCCCACCAGCCCTGGCACCAGCACCTCAACCCGTATCTCGTCATCGCCCTCGAAGCCGCCGACAACCGCATCGACGCCCTGGCCGGCGGCGAGCCACGGCTGGTCCACGAGGTGACCGGCGGGGTCGTCTACCGCGAGCCCGGCGAGATCCACATGCTCACCAACCGCGGCACCACGCGCTACCGCAGCCGCCTCGTCGAACTGAAGGACCTCGGCGAGAACGCGCCTGAGGAGCACACCGACGCGCCTCAAGGAGCACACCGATGACTGAACCCACACTGATCTCCGCACCCCCGCGCCCGGACGCGGTCCCCGCCGAGGAATGGGCGGAGAACCTCTCGGAACCGGCCGACTACGGCGGTGAGGGTCCCGACCGCTCCCGGGAACACAAGGTGGACGGCCCGAACGGCGAAACGCTCTTCCGCTTCCGCGAAATCCTGCTCCGGACCCAGGACTTGGCGTGGCTGGACAAAACCCTGGCCGGCCTCACCCACAAGGCGCTGTGGCGCAACGAGGAAACCGGAGCCTCCATCTCGCTCGTCCGCTTCCAGAAGGGCGCCGGCATTCCCTCCCGCCACTCCCACGCCTCGAACCAGTTCATGTTCTGCCTCAAGGGCCGCTACACCTACGTCCCCACCGGACTGACCCTGACCGAGGGCTCCTTCTACTGGAATCCCAAGGGCAGCCTGCACGGACCGACCCTTGCCGAGGAGGAGTCGATCCTCCTGGAGGTCTACGACGGCCCCCACTACCCCACCCAGCCCGACTGGTACAGCAGCCCCGACGACGCCCGCTGAGGACCCCGACATGCCCAAACAGGAAATCATCTCCCCTCAACTCGCCGCTCCCAACGGGCACTTCGCCCAGGCGACCCAGTCCCGCGCCCGGGGCCGACTGGTCTTCGTCTCCGGCATGACCGCCCGCGACAAGGACGGCGGCGTCACCGGCGTCGGCGACATCACCGCCCAGACCCACCAGGTGTGCGAGAACCTGCGCGCCGCGGTCGAAGCGGCCGGCGGCACCCTCGACGACATCGCCCGGGTCGACGTCTACGTCCGCAACATGGAGGACTTCGACGCCATCCACGCCGTGCGCCGCCAGTACTTCACCGGGGTGGCACCCGCCTCCACGATGGTCGAGGTCTCGAAGTTCGTGAACAAGGACTACCTGATCGAGATCAACGCGATCGCCGTGATCGAGGACTGAGGGCGGGCCGTCGTATGAAACTCGCATCCTTCACGGTGGACGGCGTTCGCCGAGCCGGTGTGGTCCACGAGGCGGAGCAGACGGTCACCGTGCTGCCGGCGGACCTCGGCACGGTCGACGACATCGTCCGCGGCGGCCCGCAGGCCCTGGACGCGGCCCGTACCGCCGACGGCGCGACGCGGGCGCTGTCGGAGGTCCGTCTGGAATCCCCGCTGCACCGCTTCAACCGCGACATCCTGTGCACCGGCTGGAACTACTGGGACCACTTCGAGGAGTCGAAGGGCAAACGGGAGGGCCAGGACCCGGCCGGACGCCCCGAGCATCCCACCTTCTTCACCAAGGGCCCGGACACCGTCATCGGCCCGAGCGACGACATCGCCTACGACCCCGACATCTCCGTCAAGTGGGACTACGAGGCCGAGATCGCGCTCGTCATCGGCCGCGACGGACGGTCGATCCCCGAGGAGAAGGCCTTGGACCACGTCTTCGGCTACCTGGTGGCCAACGACGTCTCCCAACGCGATCTCCAGCGGGCGCACGGCGGGCAGTGGCTCAAGGGCAAGAGCATCGACGCGACCATGCCGCTCGGCCCCTGGCTGACCACCGCCGACGACATCGACGACCTGACGGCCCTGCAGGTGCGGTGCGAGGTCAATGGCTGCCTGCTGCAGAACGCCTCCAGCGGCCAGATGGCCTTCTCCATCCCCCGGATCATCGCCGAGCTCAGCCACGGCATGACCCTGCGCGCCGGGGACATCGTCCTCACCGGTACCCCCAGCGGCATCGGCAACGCCCGCGAGCCGCAGATCTTCCTGACCGACGGCGATGTCGTCGTCACCCGGGTCAGCGGGCTCGGCGAACTCCGCAACACGGTGCGGCGAACCCGCCTGACGTGACGTGAGAGGAGACCCGGTGATCGACATAGCCGCCGAACTGCGGGAATGGTGTGCCGAGGGCCGCCCGTTCGCCCTGGCCACGGTCGTCGACGTCAAGGGCAGTGCCCCCCGGCCGCCCGGAACCTGTGTCGCGGTCGACACCGCGGGACAGGTGCTCGGCAGTCTGTCCGGCGGATGCGTCGAAGGGGCGGTCCACGACCTGGCCCTGGAGGTGCTGGAGACGGGCGAGGCGCAACGGGTCTCCTTCGGGTACAGCGACTCCGACGCGTTCGCGGTGGGCCTGTCCTGCGGCGGCGTGATCGACGTGCTGGTGCGGCGCGTTGCCGACGAGACATCGAGGAGCGCGCTGTGCCACGTCCTGGAGGCCCTGTTGGAGGGGCGGCCCACTGCCCTGGCCACAGTGGTCGAGGGGCCCGCGGGGATGCTGGGCACAGCCGAGGCCCTCACCGCCATGGCCGCCGTCGGCCAGCCGCCCGTCCACCCCGATGCGGAACGGGACAGCAGGGCGCTGCTCGCCCGGGGGACCCACGGCACCCGCCGGTACGCCGCCGACGGGGGCTGCGACCCCATGACCGACGAGACGGTGGAGGTCTTCACGGCCGTCTACGCCTCCCCGCCGCGCATGCTGGTCTACGGCGCCATCGACTTCGCCGCCGCCGTCGCTCGCGTCGGCCGCTTCCTCGGCCACCACGTGACCGTCTGCGATGCCCGCGAGGTGTTCACCACCCGACAGCGCTTCCCCGACGCCGACGAGGTGGTCGTCGACTGGCCGCACCGGCACCTTCAGTCGCTGTCGGACTCAGGCTCTCTGGACGAACGCACCGTCATCTGCGTCCTCACCCACGACGCCAAGTTCGATCTTCCCCTCCTCGAGCTGGCCCTGCGGCTGAACGTGGCGTACGTGGGTGCCATGGGCTCCCGCCGCACCCATACCCAGCGCATGGAGGCCCTGCGCGCCACCGACCTGACCGGTCACCAACTGGCCCGACTCCACTCCCCGATCGGCCTGGACATCGGCGCGAACTCACCGGAGGAGACGGCCATTTCCGTTGCCGCCGACATCATCGCCGCCCGCACCGCCGCCCCATGCCTCCCCCTGCACGCGACCGGCGGCCCGATTCATCGCCCGACCGACGTCGGAGTGGGAATCCGCATAGTCGTGGAATCCGCGCCCTGACTTCCGGCCGAGCAGCCCGGCCTCCACCATGCGCAGCAGGAGCGGCGGCGGGGCGTGCGGCGGGTCCTTGAAGTCCGCGTACATGGCTTCGGCGATGGCGACGAGAGTGTCGAGGCCGATCAGGTCGGCGAGGCTCAGCGGCCCCATGGGGTGGGCGCAGCCCAGGACCATGCCGGTGTCGATGTCCTCCGCGGAGGCGAAGCCGGACTCCAGCATCCGGATCGCGGCCAGCAGATAGGGCACCAACAGCGCGTTGACCACGAAGCCGGCCCGGTCCTGGGCGCGGATCACCTTCTTTCCCAGGGCACCCGTGACGAAGTCCTCGGCGATGGACTGGGTCTGAGGGCTCGTCAGCAGGGACGGCACGATCTCCACGAGCTCCAGCACCGGGACGGGATTGAAGAAGTGCACCCCGATCACCTGGTGGGGCCGCGTCGTGGCCATGCCCAGCTTCATGATGGGCAGCGACGAGGTGTTCGACCCGAGCAGCGCGTCCTCCCGCTCGACGATCCGGTCGAGCTCGGCGAACAACTCGGCCTTGACGCCCTCGTCCTCCGTCGCCGCCTCCACGACCAGGTCCCGGTCGGACAGGTCCGTCAGATCGGAGGTGACCCGCACTCGATCCAGCGCGGCCGAACGCTCGGTACCGGAGAGCTTCCCGCGCCGTACACCGCGTTCCAGCGAGGCGGCGATCCGGGACAGGCCCGCCTCGGCCGCGTCCGCACCCACCTCGTGGACCACGACGTCCAGGCCGGCCCGGGCGCAGACCTCGGCGATCCCCGCGCCCATCTGCCCGCACCCGACGACCCCGACCCGGCGTATGCCGGCCTCCGGCCTCTCCGGGGCGGGATTCGGCACTCGTGTGTCCTTCGTCGTCACGACACACCTCGTTCCCCGGCGGAAGCACGAGCCATGGGGTGAGCCGATGGACGCAACTGCCGATCCGCGCTGCGCAACAGCCCCGCGACATCGTCCGCGAGCCGAGCGCCACCGAATACGTAGTGGTCGGGACGGGCGAGGACCGCCGCGCACGACCGCTCTCGCATCCAGTCGTCGAGGACGTGCCGTTCCTCCTGGTACTCGCCCGGTGCCGACGGCGTCCTCTCCCCGGTCATGCGGACGACGCGGAGCGGAACGCCGACGGCCGCCCGATGCGCACGCAGTGCCGGTTCGATGGCCGTGGCATCCACGTCCTGCCGTATCAGCAACCGGAAGGTGCTTCCGGTGAAGTCGTCGAGCAGTCCGCACCTGCCGTGATGGTCGGTGACCCGGGGCTGCGGCAGAATGTCGCCCCGTGCCGGGAAGGCGTCGGGAGCGAGGAATCCCGCCGTCAAGCCGGGAATGAGGGACTGCCGTACGATGCCCTCGGGCTTGGCCGCCAGTTCCTCGAGCAGTCTGGCGTCGCGTCTCGCGGCGGCGTCGCCGTCCCGTTCACAGATGATCCTGCCCAACTCCTTGGCGGCCAGCGTCACCTGCCGCACGTGTGGTTCCCGCTCGTGCTGATAGGTGTCCAGCAGCGGCTCCTCGGCAGCCCCGCGAAGGCGAAGTGCCAGCTTCCACAGCAGGTTCGAAGCGTCACGGATCCCCTGGCACATGCCCTGGGCGAGGAACGGCGGGGTCATGTGGGCGGCGTCGCCCAGGAAGAACAACCGCCCCGCACGCCAGCGCTCAAGAACGAGCGCGTGGAAGCGGTAACTGGACGCCCGCCACAGCTCGTAGTCCTCCGGGTCGAGCCAGCGGGAGAGCAGACCCCTCACGAAGTCCTCCCGGGACACCTCCTTCGGGTCCTCACCGGGATTGATCATGAACTCCCAGCGGCGAAGGTTTCCAGGCCCTACCACGAACGTGCTGGGACGCTCGGTCTCGCAGTACTGGACGTTGGTCCGGGGCAGATCGTGGCCCGCGCCAGGGTGCAGCAGGACATCCGCCACCAGCCAGGGCTCGTCGAACTCCAGGTCGTGCAGGGGCAGGTCCAGCCGGGTCCGTAGGGGACTGCCGCCGCCGTCGCAGGCGAGGACGTATCGGGCCCGCAGGGCGTGGTGCTTGCCCGTCGGACCGATCGCCTCGACCAGCGCGCCGTCGTCATCGAGCCGTACGTCCGTCACCTCCGTGCCGAGGCGCACCTCGACACCGTCGGAGCGCATCAGACGCTCTCGCAGGGCGCTTTCCAACTGAGGCTGCAGAAAGACGTAGTTGGGTGCCCAACCCAGGGGATGAGGTGGTGGGGCGGTGCCGATGCGCCTGATGATCCGCCCCTCCGCGTTGTGGTATTCGGACGGCCGGTAGGGCATCACGTGGGGTGCGATCGCGTCGGCCAGGCCGAGACCGGCGAAGACACGCATGGCCTCCTGGTCGAACCCGATGGCACGCGGGCGTGGTTCGACCCGCGTCGCCCGGTCGCAGGCGACGACGCGAAGTCCCAGGTCATGCGCCAGACACGCGGCAGTGGCACCAACGGGCCCGAGCCCCACGATCACCACATCGGCGTCGAAAGTGTCCGTCATCCGAGGTCCCTCCGCGCCAGAGCACGCGCCGACGGGTGCTGGACACCGCACAGGCCCCACAGGCCTTCGTTTTGCGTTGCCGCTCTCATCGGAAGGCCGCCTGGCCCGTCAGCGCCTGGCCGATCATGAGGGTGTGCATCTCCACGGTGCCCTCGTAGGTGAGGATCGACTCCAGGTTGTTGGCGTGCCGGATGACCGGGTACTCCAGGGAGATGCCGTTGGCGCCCAGGACGGTGCGGGCGGTGCGGCAGATCTCCAGTGCGGCACGGGTGTTGTTGAGCTTGCCGAAGCTGACCTGCTCGGGGCGCAGCCCGCGGTCGTCCTTGGTGCGGCCGAGGTGGAAGGCCAGCAGTGTGCCCTTGGCCAGCTCCAGGGACATGTCGGTCAGTTTCGCCTGGGTCAGCTGGAAGGAGCTGATCGGGCGGCCGAACTGGACCCGGTCGCCGGCGTAGGCCAGCGCCGTCCGGAAGGCGGAACGTGCGGCGCCCATCGCGCCCCAGGCGATGCCGTACCGGGCCTCGTTGAGACAGGACAGCGGCCCCTTCAGACCCCGTACCCGCGGCAGGACGGCCGTTGCGGGCAGCCGTACGGAGTCCAGGACGAGTTCGCTGGTCACCGACGCCCTCAGCGACATCTTGTGCTTGATGGCGGGGGCCGAGAACCCAGGTGCGTCGGTGGGGACGACGAAGCCGCGGACGCCGTCGTCGGTGCGGGCCCAGACGACCGCGACATCGGCGATCGACCCGTTGGTGATCCACATCTTGCGGCCGTCGAGGATCCAGTCCTCGCCGTCACGGCGGGCGGCGGTGCGCATGCTGCCCGGGTCGGACCCGGAGTCGGGTTCGGTGAGGCCGAAGCACCCGATGGCGGTCCCCGCCGCGAGACGGGGCAGCCACTCCTCCTTCTGCTCCTCGGATCCGAACGCGTGGATCGCGAACATCGCCAGCGAGCCCTGCACCGAGACCAGGGAACGCAGACCGGAGTCGGTCGCCTCCAGTTCCAGGCAGGCCAGGCCGTAGTCGACGGCGCTCATGCCCGCGCAGCCGTAGCCCTCCAGATGCATGCCCAGCAGACCGAGCCCCCCGAGTTCCTTGGTGAGCCCGCGGATGTCCTCGATCGCGCCCTGCTCGAACCACTCGGCGATGTGCGGTTCGACGCGCCGGTCGCAGAAGGTGCGGACGGCGTCCCGGACGGCGCGCTCGTCCGGCGTCAGCAGGCTGTCGAGTTCCACGAGGTCGAGGGGGTCGGCCGGGCGGCCGGTGTGCTGGGCATGCATCGGGTTCTCCAGAGAACGAGTGAGGAGAGAGAAGGGGAGCGAGACGGGGCCGCCGGCTTAGGGGAGTGAACCGACGCCCCTGGTTCTCGGGGCGGCCGTCAGAGGGCTTCAGTAGGCTTACGAGGCGGCCCTCGGGCTGATGACGAAGTTGCTGAAACCACCGTTGCGCTGCGCGATTCCGCCGATGGCCTCGTTGACCTGCTCCAGGGGGAACACCTGGTGCTCCAGCGGGCCGAGGTCGATCACGCCGGCCTCCACCAGGTCGGCCATCGCCTGGCCCTCGCCGGCGGTGAACCAGGCCGATCCGATCAGCCGCAGCTGCTGGTCCATCATCCGGTGGATGTCGATGGGCAGGTCACCGGCGACGGCGCCGATGTTCACGGCGATGCCGCCGCGCGCCATCGCCCGCATACCCGCCAGGAACGTCTCGTGCGGTGCCCCCGGGCCGAGCGCGTCGATGTAGATGTCGACGCCGTATCCGTCCGTCTCCTCGCGGATCCACTCGTCGAGCGGGCCGTCGCCCAGGGAGTGCAGGTGCAGTCGGCCGCCGCCCAGCTTGCCGACCTGGTCGAGCAGGCCCTGGTCGCGGCCGGTGCCGTAGACGTGGGTGAGGCCGAAGGCGGGGGCGAGGAGCGCCGCGCCGATGCCCAGAGTGCCGCTGATGCCGTTGATCAGCACCGACTTGCCGGGCGCGGCCCCGGCCTTGCGGAGGGCGGAGTACATGGTGCCGAGGTAGCCGAACCGGGCGGCGGTGTTGAAGGACAGGTTGTCGGGCAGCTTCACCAGCGAGTACGCCGGGGCCAGCATGTACTCGGACAGGCCGCCCTGATAGCGGTCGAGCAGGTCGAGCGCGGTGGGGGAGAAGCCGAAGTATCCCGCGAAGGCGTAGCTGGCGCAGTTGATCGAGTCGTCGTTGCGACAGGAGCGGCACGAGCCGCAGCTGCGGCCCGGGTTGACGTACACCCGGTCGCCGGCCTCGAAGCCGTGGACCCCCGGGCCGACCGCCTCGATCACGCCGGCCGGGTCGAGCCCGAAGATCGCCGGCAGCGTGGGCAGTGGGCTGTGCGGGAACCAGGTGGTCCACATGTTCAGGATGTTGGCGAGGTTGGGGACGATGTTGACGGCGTGGACGGCCACGCGGACGTCGCCGGGACCCGGCTCGGGGACGGGGAGTTCCTCGAGCTTCATCGGTTCGCCGACGTGGTGCATCCGAGCGGCTCGCATGGTCGCACTCATGGCTTCTCCTTGGGGAAGGGTTGGGGAGATGTCGCCGGTGGCGCCGGCCCCCATCTCGGTGAGAGGGAACGTGTGTGGGGGGCGGTCTGGTGCGTGGGGGTGTCGTCCGACGACTGTCAGTCGTCGAGCAGGGAGTGGAGACGCTGCCGCTGCAGCTTTCCGGTGGCTCCGCGCGGCAGCGCCGCCACGACACGAAGGCGGCGGGGCCATTTGTGCCGGGTCAGCCGGCCGTCGAGGTGGGCGCGAACGTCGTCCAGGGACGGTTCACCGTCTTCGCATACGAGGAAGGCGGTCACGATCTCGCCCCAGACCGGATCCGGTGTCCCGGACACCGCGATCTCGACGACACCCGGCAGGTCGGCCAGTGCGTTCTCGACCTCGGCGGGGTCGATGTTCTCGCCGCCGGTGATGATGGTGTCCTTGACCCGGCCGACGACCTCCAGCCGGCCCTCGGCGTCGAGGCGGCCCCGGTCGCCGGAGTGGAACCAGCCCTCGGCGTCGGTCACGGGCACCGGTCCGGCGGCGGTCCAGTACGCGGCGGCCACCGACGGCCCGCGCACCCAGACCTCACCGGGTGTGCCGGCCGGGGCGAGCGAAGCGGCCGCGTCCACGACCGTCAACTCGACCTGCGGGACGGGCGATCCGGTGGAGGCCGCCGGTGCGTCAGGGGCGGAGTACGTCACCCCGGCGCTGGTCTCCGTCAGGCCGTAGGAGTTGACCACACCGATCCCGCGCGCCCGGAACAGCTCGCGGGTGCCGGTCTGGGCCGGTGATCCGCCGGACAGGATCCACCGCAGCGTGTCCACGTCGCCGCCGTCGAAGCGGGGGTGGCGGGCCAGCAGGGCGGACATGGCCGGTACGGCGAACGCACAGGTGACGCGGTGGTCACGGACGAGGTCGAAGAACAGATCGGGGTCGAAGCGCGGAGCCAGGACCACTGTTCCGCGTCGCGCCCAGGTGCACTGCGGGAGCCCGCCCAGTACGGCGACATGGGCCAGCGGGGTGCAGACGAGCGCGGTGTCGTCCTCGCCGAAAGGCAGCCGCGCCAGAGCACCCGCCATGCTCCCGTGCAGGTTGTCGTGGGTCAGAGCGACGCCCTTGGGGCGGCCCGAGGTGCCGGACGTGAACGCGATGACGGCGACGTCGGACCCGGCCGGCGGGTCGCACACGGGAGCCTCGGGTCCATCGTCCTCGGGATACAGGTCCGCCCAGCTCAGCCGGAGCCCCGGCCCCGTCGAGAAGCCCTCGTCGGCGACCACGGCCACGGGGCCGGTCTCCTCGCACACGACCGCGAGCTCCCCGGCGGTGACCTGTGGGTGCAGCGGCACGAGCACCGCGCCCATCCGCGTCACCGCGAACAGCGTGATGAGGGCCTCGGGACGGGCCGCCCCCTGCATCACGACCCGGTCGCCCCTGCGCACCCCGAACTTGTCCAGGCGGGCGACGCCGCGCCGGACGGCCGACTCCAGCTCCGCGTAGGACCACGACCGGTCCGTGTAGACCAGGGCGGTCCGGGAGCCGGCCTCGGCCGCGCTCGCCACCAGGTGGGCACCGAACCAGGTGTTCATGACCGCACCTCCGCGCTGCGTCTGGCCCGGGCGAGGGCGCCGAGTGTCGAGCCGGCGAGGTCCGCCACGCTGACCGGCGCGGACCGCTCCAGCAGCCGGCGGGCGGCCAGGTGCTCGGCCGGCCAGTTCAGCGTCTCCACGGCGACCAGCCGGTCGTCGCGGAAGGCGTACGCCGCCAGCCTCTCGGGGGAGTCGCCTGGAACCACGAGCATCTCGTCGGTGTCGGTACGCAGCCCCGCGATCTGGAGTTTGATGGCGCCCTGGTCGCTCCAGAACCATGGCAGACTCCGGTACGGGGCCGGTGATCCCGCTATCCGGCGGCCCACCAACGTCCCCTGGTCGGTGGCGTTCTGCACGGACTCCAGCCGCACCAGCCCGTCGGCGTGCGGGTGGGGATGGCGGGCACAGTCGCCGACGGCGGAGATCCGGGGGTCGGTGACCGAGCGGAGCTGCTCGTCCACGACCACGCCGTCCTCGACGGCCAGGCCGGCGGCACGGGCCAACTCGTCGCGCGGGACGGCACCGATGCCGTACACGACGAGGTCGGCGGGGAGCACACCCTGGTCGGTTGCGACCCTCTCGACTCGTCCGTTTCCCTCGATGCCCCGCACTCCCACGCCGGTGAGGATGCGGACGCCGCTGCGTTCGTGCCGTTCCCGCAGGTACTCCTGCAGTTGGGCGGAGACGGCCCGGCTCAGCAGCCGGTCGGCCAGTTCGACCACCGTCACGCGCGCCCCGAGTGCCCGGGCGACCTGGGCGAGTTCGAGCCCGATGAACCCTCCGCCCACCACGACCACGTCCCGGGCAGTGGTGAGAGTCCGGCCGATCGCCAGGGCGTCGTCGAGCGAGCGCAGCGCGTGTACGCCGGCCAACTCGGCACCTGGTACGGGGAGTCGGCGGTTACGTGCCCCGGTGGCCAGCACCAGGTGGCCGTACGGGACACGCGTGCCGGTGCCGGTGACCACGGCGCCGGCGGCGGTGTCGAGGGCAGTCACCCGCTCGCCGAGCCGGAGCTCGATGTCGCGCTCGCGGTAGAAGGACTCGGGCACCAACTCGACGCGCACGGCGTCCTGTTCGGTGTGGGCGTTCTTGGACAGCGGCGGTCGTTGGTACGGCAGGTGGGGTTCGTCGGCGAAGAGGGTGACGGGGCCGACGTATCCGGCACCGCGCAGGGCCGAGACAACGCTGTACCCGGCTTGTCCGCCGCCGACGACGGCCACGCCCGCGGCGGACGTCATACCTGCTCCTCGGGTACGTGGACGACCAGTCCGTCCAGGGCGTCGGACAGCTGGACCTGACAGCTGAGCCGGCTCGTGGGGCGGCGCTCGGCGGCGGTGAAGTCCAGCATCTCCTCCTCCACGTCGTTCGGCGGCCCCACCAGGTCGGTGTGCTGCTCGTCGACGTAGACGTGACAGGTGGCACAGGAGGCGTTGCCGCCGCACTCGGCGACGATGCCGTCGACGCCGTTGGACACGGCCGCCCGCATCAGCGCTGTTCCGGACTCGGCGGTGACCTTGCGCTGGGTGCCGTCGGGCAACTGGAAGATGACGATGGGCATGAAGTACTCCTGGTGGGGAGGGCTCAGGTGCCTGGCGGGCTCAGGCGGCCTGCCAGGTGACGTGCAGCGAGGTGAGCCCGCGGAACACCCAGCCCTGCGTGTGGTCCTCGGAGCTGTCGTCGAGGCGGAGTCCCTTGAGACGGCCGAAGACAAGGGGCCAGGCAAGCGCGCTGACCTCGTGGCGCGCGACCCACGCGCCCATGCAGAAGTGGGGTCCACCGCCGAAGGCGATGTGCGCGCGGTGGGGCCGGTCGATGTCGAACTCGTCGGGCCGCTCGAAGACCGACTGGTCCCGGTTCCCCGAGGCGATCACCAGGGCGACACGGCTCCCGGCGGGCAAGGTGACGCCGGCGATCTCGTAGTCCTGGACGAGCTGGCGCGGGTACATGCCGATCGGCGAGACCCAGCGGGCGGTCTCCTCGAAGACCCGCTTCCACAGTGTCGGGTCATCGAGGACCCGGTCCCGTACGTCGGGGCGGCTCAGCAGCGCCTGGGCGCCCACGCCGAAGATGTCACGGGGCTCGTTGACGCCTCCCCCGATGATGACCTTCACGTTGTTCTGGATCTCGAAGAGTTCCACGTCCGCGTGGACCATCGAGGAGATCACCGAGCCGTCGGGCTCGCGCCGGACCGTCTCGGCGATCTCCTCGACCGCTTCCTCGATGGCCAGGGTGGCCTGCTCGGCGCGCAGCCAGATGTCGGGGTCGTCGGCGTAGTTGCCGTTGGCGGCCATCATCGCCCGCGACCATCCGGCGATGTCGTCGGCCGTGGCGTTGCGCAGACCGAGGACCAGGGCCAGGTTGGCCGCGGCGAGCGGTTCGGCGAAGTCGGCGATCAGATCGGCCTCGCCGCGCCCGGTGATGCGCTCCAGCAGGGCGTGCGCGTTCTTCTCGAAAGCGCCGGCCCACAGGTCGCGCACCTGGCGGGGCCGGGTGGGCGGCTCGGCGGCGGCCCGCAGTCGCCGGTGCTCCGGGCCGTCCTCGCGCAGCAGGTTCGGGCCGACGGTGCGCAGCAGCAGCGAGCCCTTCTCATGGGAGCTGAACACCTCGGGCAGCTTCTCGGCGTGGACGATGTCGTCGTAGCGGGTCAGCAGGTGCCGTCCGACGGACGGCACCCAGGCCAGGGGTGCTGTGCGGCGCAGTTCGGCGTAGGCGGGGTAGGGGTCCCGGCGCAGCTCGGCGAGGTCGAGCTCGACGACGGGCGCGCCGCGGGCCGCCGTGGTCGGGGTACTCATGCCGTGCCGTCCGCGCCGATCAGGACGAAGAACAGCGTGGCCGGCTCGGTGCCGGGATTGCGCCAGGCGTGCCGCGTGCCGTTCTGCACGACGAGGTCGCCGGGCCTCAGGGCCGCGGTCTCACCGTCGTCGAGGTCGAGGACTATCTCCCCGCTCAGCACGACGCCGTAGTCCACGGTGGGTGTGGTGTGCATGCCCGGGTTGTCGGGTTCGAAGAGCTCAGCCAGCCCCGGTGTGTTCTCCGCCTGCTCGGCACCGGCGGCAACAGGGTCCCAGCCCGGGTCGGCGTACACACCGCCCGGCGGGAAGGTGACGGTCAGCGCGATCGTCTCGCCCGGAGCCGGAACGTAGGACTTCAAGGACTCCGTCGGGTCGCCCGACGGCGAGGCGGGAGCCGCCGTGTTCCACACCAGGGAGCGGGCGAAGCCAGGGGTGTGGGTGTATTGCCGGGTGACGGGCGGCTCTCCGTCGCTGACGATCACGGGCTTGCCGCTCGTGCCGACACCAGTGACGACTCGACGGACCATGGTTCTCTCCTTTGAGAAACACTGCTGAGGAAGACAAGACGTTAGAGATGTGACAGTAAGAGTCTTGACGATCTCATGAATGTCACGACCCGCACGGACGCGTGTCCGCGTGCGATCGGTGGAGGGGGTTGCGCGTGGGGTTCGGGTGTGAGCGGTCGGTATGCGGTGGTCAGTATGCGGTGGTCAGTCTGCGGCCGGGGTGTCCTGATTGACCAGGGTCCGCAGCAGGTGAACCAGCTCACTGAGCTGGTCGTCGCGCAGGACGGCCGTCCATGCCCGCTCCCGCAGGGTCTGGGCCTCGATGGCCTTCCGCAGCGTCTCGCGGCCGTCGTCGGTGAGCTCGACGATCAGCTGGCGGCGGTCGGTCTCGACGCGGCGGCGCGTGACGAGTTCGCGGTTCTCCAGCGTTGTCAGCGCGCTGGAGATGCTGGCCCGGGTGGAGCCGGAGACCCGGCCGATGTCCTGCTGTGCCAGCGGGCCGTAGACCCACAGCGCGTTCAGGATCCTGAAGCCCGCCCAGGTCAGGCCGAGCGGCCGGTGGACGTGCTTCTCGAAGTCCTTGGTGAGCCGGGCTTCCAGGCGCGTGAGGTCGGTGACCATCTCGATCGCGTCGAGATCCCGTGGCTCGGTGGTCCCCAGTTCACGGTGGTGGTGACGCAGAAGTTCCGAGAACTCCCGCGTCCGCCTCGCGCTCGCGGTTCCCTCGTCGCCTACGGTGTCCGACACGATCTCCCGCCCTCTCTGCTCCGACCGTACCGGCATCAGCCGGCCACGACCGGGTTGACCATGGTCCCGACGCCCGTGACCTCGGTCCGCAGGACCTTACCCTCGGACAGGTACAACCGAGGGGTGCGGCGAACACCGCAGCCCGCCGGGGTGCCCGTGAAGATCATGTCCCCGGGCTCGAACGTCACCCGCTTCGACAGCCAGACGATCAGCTCCGGCACGCTGAAGATCAGGTCCGAGGTGCGGCCCCGCTGTACCTCCAGGTCGTCGACCCAGCCGGCCACCTCGATGTCGTTCGGGTCCTCGAACTCGTCGACCGTCACCAGGTACGGGCCGACCGGGCTGAAGGTGTCGTACGACTTCGGCAGCGTGAACTGGTTGATCGGCTTGCGCCACTGCTCCCTGCGGTCGCTGATGTCCTGCCCGGCGGTGACACCCGCGACGTAGGACCAGGCGTCGGCCTCGGCGATGTTCTTGCCTGCCCTCCCCATCACCACCACGAGCTCGGCCTCGAAGTCGACCTTGTCGTACCGGGGTTCCACCACGACCGCGTCGTACGGGCCGACGACGGAGGAGGCGAACTTGGCGAACACCGACGGCTCGTCCGGGACGGGCAGGTTGGACTCCTCGGCGTGCGCGCGGTAGTTCAGGGCCACGCCGATCGCCTTGTACGGCTTGGCGACCCGGCCCAGGTCACAGGGCTCGAACGGCTTCCAGTCCGCGTCCGCGGCCCGCTCGGCGAGGGCGCGCAGCTCGTCGTGGAGGGAGAGGTCCGAGAGCACCTCCACGCGCGGCTCGATCGCTCCCTTGCTGGCGTCCGCGATGTCGAGGACGCGTTCGTCACGCACGACGACGGGGCGGCCGGCGAGGTTGGCGAGCTTCATGCGGCTCCATCCTTCTGGGAGACGGGCTCGGGCAGGTCGAGTGCGAGGTCGCCCTCGACCTGAACCCCGAGGGTGTTGATGACGGTGGCGATGGTCAGGTACTGGCCGACGGTGTAAAGGACGTCGATGACCTGCTCGGTGCCGAGGTGGGCGGTCAGGCGGTCCCACAGCTCGTCATCGACTCCCTGGCGGTCCAGGAGTGAGTCGGTGGCGGTGAGCAGGGCCCGGTCGAGCTCGTCGAGGCCGTCCCACGCGCCGGTCGCGGCGGCCAGGATCGTGTCGTCGGCGAGTCCGGCGCGGCGGGCGATCCGTACGTGCTGGTCCCACTCGTACGCGGCCCGCGCCCGGGCGGCGATCCGCAGGATCATCAGCTCCCGGGACTTCAGCGGCAGGGTGTTCTTCCCCAGCACGTGGTTGCCGAAGACGACGAAGCGGCGCAGCGCGTCCTGGTGGTGGGCGAGGGTCGCCCAGATCGTGTAGATCCGGCCGTCCTCATCGCGGTACGGCGCCAGCGACGCCAGTGTCTTCTCGTGCAGCTCGCTCTCGTCGACGGGCTGCAGGCGGGCCTTCGCGGGCACCTCTCCCGACATCGGGGACCTCCTCGGCTCGATGGCGTCAACGTATTCGTCAGTGTCTTGACCGTCAAGGGTCTAACAAATATTGTCCTCGCCATGACGATCCAGAGCCTTGGGTACGTGGGCATCGGTGCGCCCGACCCGGATGCGTGGGCGGACTACGCCCGGACAGTGATAGGCCTCGCGGTCGAGCCGGGGCCCGCGACCGACGGCGGCTCCGCCGCGGGCGGCGACTTCGCGCGCCACCGGCTGCGCATGGACCAGCACCCGTTCCGCATGTGGCTGACCGAGGCGGAGACCGGGGGAGTGACGGTCATCGGCTGGGAGGTCCGCGACGCCGCGGCGATCGACGACATGACCGTGCGCCTCAAGGAGGCCGGCGTCGACGTCACCGCGGGTACGGACGACGAGTGCCGCGACCGCCAGGTGACCCGCATGGTGCACTTCACCGGCCCCCTCGGCATCCGCACCGAGCTGTTCTGCGGCCGTCGCCTCGCCCCGAGCCAGTTCGTCTCACCCTTGGGCGTCGACTTCGTGACCGGGGAACAGGGGCTCGGGCATGTGGTGATGAAGACGCCGCGTGTGCAGGAGGCGGTCGACTTCTACTGCGAGGTGCTGGGATTCCGGCTCAGTGATACCGCGGACTACCCGTGGGGCACCTTCTACTTCCTAGGCTGCAACCCCCGCCACCACAGCATCGCCTTCATCCGCTCGTACAAGAACGAGGGCACCCACCACATCCTGTGCGAGGTGACCAGCCCGGAGGAGGTCGGCCGAGCCTTGGACCGCACGCGCGAGCACGACGTCAAGCTCATGGCGACGCTCGGCAAGCACGCCAACGACGGAATGTTCTCCTTCTACATGACCTCGCCCGCCGGCTTCGGCATCGAGATCGGCGCGGGCGGTGTCCAGGTCGACGAGAGCACCTGGGTCAGCCGCACCTACACCGCCGACATCTGGGGCCACCACCCCGTGGACTGACCGCCCGGTACCTCCCGCTCGCCTTCGACGAAAGCAGTCGTCTCATGCTCAAGAGCTACTTGCAGGACACGTGGGCCACCCCCACGGCCACGCCCGACTCGGCGGCCGCCGTCCGCGACGCGGTCACCGGCGAGACGGTCTGCCACGTCTCCTCCGAAGGCCTCGACATCGCGGGAGCATTCGAGCACGCCCGGCGCACGGGCGGCCCCACCCTGCGCGCCCTCACCTTCCACCAGCGAGCGAGCCTTCTCGATGAGATCGCCGCGGCCGTCCGAGCCCGCCGCGAGGAGCTCTACGCACTCTCGACGCGCGCGGGGGCGACCCTGACGGACGCGCGGTACGACGTCGACGGAGGTATACGCGTTCTGCGCGACTACGCGGACCGTGCCCGGGCCGAACTCCCGGACGCGCCCTACCTGGTGGAGGGACCCGCCGAACGTCTCGGGCGCGGGGAGGACTTCCTCGGGGTCCACCTCGTCACGCCCTCTCCGGGACTGGTGCTCCAGGTGAACGCCTTCAACTTCCCCGTCTGGGCCCCGCTGGAGAAGCTCGCGCAGGCGGTGCTCGCCGGGATGCCCAGCGTGGTGAAGCCCGCCACGCCCACCGCCTACCTCACCGAACACCTCGTCCGGATCCTGTCCGAGGCGGGGATCCTGCCGCTCGGCACCCTGCAGATCGTGGTCGGTTCGGTTCGGCCGGCCCTCGACCTCCTGTACGAGCAGGACGTGCTCTCCTTCACCGGCTCGGCCGCCACCGCAGCGGCCCTGCGCACCCATCCCAACCTGGTGGCCCGCTCCGTCCGGTTCAACGCGGAGGCCGACTCCGTCAACGCCATCGTCCTCGCCCCGGACGTACCACCAGGATCTGGGCTGTTCACCGCCTTCGTGCGCGAGGTCGTGACCGAGATGACGGTCAAGGCGGGGCAGAAGTGCACGGCGATCCGCCGGGTGTTCGTCCCTCGCGTCCAGGAAAGCGCCGCCTTGGACGCGATCGCCTCCGAGCTGGCCGGGGTGACCATCGGCAACCCGGCCTCGCGGGACGTCCGGATGGGCCCTGTCGTGAGCCTTGAGCAGCGCCACGACGTGCGACGGTCGGTGCGGGCGATCGCGGAGTCCGGCCGACTCGTGCACGGAGACCCCGACAAGGTGCGCGTGGTCGACGCCGATCCCGAGCGTGGCGCTTTCCTGGACACCCTGCTCGTCTCCGCGGATCCGGACGCCTCCGCACCCCACGAAGTGGAACCCTTCGGGCCGGTTGCGACGGTGATGGCCTACCGCGACACCGTCCACGCCACAGACCTGATGGCGCGTGGCCGAGGAAGCCTTGCGGCATCCGTGGTGAGCGACGACCTCACCTGGACCACCAGGTTCCTTCAGGGCGCTGCCCCATGGCACGGGCGACTTCACCTGCTGGACTCGACGAACATGGGACAGACGACCGGACACGGATCGCCGCTGCCCGCGTTGAGGCACGGGGGTCCCGGCCGGGCCGGTGGGGGATCGGAGATGGCGGGAGTCCACGGCATCGTGGACCTGATGCAGCGCACGGCACTTCAGGCCTCGCCACGGCTGCTCGACTCGATTCGGTGAGCCGGCGGCGGTGTGGCGGCTGATGCACCGGCATGGAGGGTGGCAAGGCCCCCGGGCGACAGCCGCACCGAGACGAACCGCTCCCCGCACCGGACGGTGCCTCGCCTCGCCGGCACCCCCTCCGGTTGTACGGCCGCGCTGGTGAGGCCACTGAAGCCACTGAAACAGATCGCACCCGATCCGGAGAATCCTCTACGGTCCTGGGCATCGAGGATCGTGGTCGTAGACGATCATGCCGTCCTCGCGCAGGCGCGCCCCCGCCGTGGGCGTGTGCTCGCTGAGCCGCCCGTCGTGTGCGAGGTGGAGCACCGGAACCTGCCGGGCGAGTACGGCGAAGTCGGCGATGATCCGCCGGTGACAGCGCCACCACAGTGCCTCACTGCACATGACCGCGGTACGCACCGTCACCGCCTGCCTCAGCAGCTCGTCGATCGCGGCAAGGAAGTCGGCGCTTCTCGTGTGGCCGGCGTACCCCCGGAAGGAGACGTTCTCCCAGAACACGTCCGGCGAGTCCGGCGCGGCCTTGCGGAAGCCGCCGAGTCTCTTCTCCCAGCGGTAGGCAATCCCTTGTTCGGGCATCCAGTCCTGGAGCAGTTCCTTGCCCACATCCGGGTTCCGCCGACTGCCTGGGGCGGTGCGCACATCAACGACCGCCACCACCCCGGCGTCGTGCAGAAGAGTGGTCAAGTGCTCACGGTCCGCTGTGCTGTGCCCGAACGTCAACAGAGGTGCAGTCATGTGTCGCCCTTCTGGTGCGTATGACAGCTTGCCCGCGTCCGGGAAGCCGTAAAGGGCCGGCGCCGCGCCCCTCACTCGTCCTCCCGCACATGTCCCCGCTGGCATTGCCACCCGTGAAGGGCGAGCCTGGAAAGGACCGACCGCGTGCCTCGGGAGGCGCCATGTACAGCAAGGTCACCATCGCAGGTCATCCCATCCATCCGATGCTCGTCGGTTACCCCGTGGCCTGCTACACGGGCACCTTGGTGGGTTTCGCCGTCTATGCATCCAACGGGCAGCAGTTCTGGCTCAACCTGGCCATCGCCCTCAACATCGCCGGCGTCGGCACTGCATTGCTGGCAGCCCTGCCCGGCATCATCGATCTGGCGTTCGGCGTCCCACGCCGTTCAGCGGCCAAGACCGTCGGCATCGCTCACGGCATCCTCAACGTCGCCGCCCTGGGCCTCTTCGGCGCCAGCCTCGGCATATACGCCACCCATTGGGACGGCCCGGCGACTGGCGTGACCCCGGGACTGACACTGTCCGCCGCCGGACTCGCCTGCACACTCGCGGCAGGCTTCCTGGGCTGGATGCTGGTCCAGGACTACCACGCCGGTATCCGGCTCACCCCACTGCAGGAAAGCGATGAACCGGCAGTGCAGAACGCTCAGCCTGTCCCATTGCACCGCGGCTCCCACGCGGCCTGAAGGGGTGAAGCGGCGCCGTCAGATGTTCTCGAGGCCTGCGGGTCCGTGGGCCGCGGTCAGTGCTTTAGAGTGATCTTGAAGGAGATGATCAGCAAACCGAGCAGCAGGTTGACCAGGGCAGTGGTGGTCGTGAGACGCCATGAGGCACCGGCCCGGCGTGCTGCGGCCACGGACCAGCCGACCTGCCCGGCCACGGCGACGGAGACCGCCAGCCAGACAGCGCCCTGCACGTCCAGGCCCAGAAGCGGGCTGAGCGCCACAGCGGCCGAAGGCGGCACGGCGGCCTTGACGATCGGCCACTCGTCGCGGCACACGTGCAGCACGGCCCGGCGGTCCAGGGCTTGCTGTGCCAGGCGCGCCCCGAACAGCTGGGCGTGCACGTGTGCGATCCAGAACACCACGCCGGTGAGCAACAGCAGCAGCACCAGCTCAGCACGTGGGAAGGAGCCCAGGGTGCCGGCGCCGATCACTACGGAAGACGCGAGCATGGATCCGTAGACGCCGCCCGTGTAGTCGGTACGGGCTCGCCGCTCAGCGCGGGCTGCCGTGGCTGAGGCGGTCCCGGTCCTGTGCACTGGTGCCTCCTCCGAGCTCAGCGCGTCGATCCGTTCGTCCCGAGCGGAGCACCGGCGTCCCGCTGCCGGGAGCGGCCGGCCCGGCCCGTCGGCAGGTGCCGCGTCACCGGGAAACTGGCGAGCGCGATGCCGCCGGTGGCGAGGATCGCCGCCTTGAGGCCGTCGAGCTGCGCCGAGGCGTAGGAATCCGCGAGCGCGTCGACCTCGGACGGCGGCAGCCCGGCCCGCTCGGCCGCCGAGCGCACCTGATCGGTGGCGACGAAGGTGATCCCGGCTTCGAGAGCGACACCGGTCTGTTGGCGGGTCTCCTCGGACAGCCGAGGATCGTCCGCGATCTGGGTGGTGAAGGCGTGGGCCAGCGCGCCGATGAGGATCGACCCGATGAGCGCGGTGCCCAGCGCGGAGCCCAGGTTCTGAGCGGTGAACTGGAGCCCTCCGACCTCACTGCGTTCGTCCTCGTCGGCGCTGGACTGCACGACGTTGCCCAGCTGTGAGGCGAGCAGACCCATGCCCACGCCCAGCAGGGCCATGGCGCCGGCGAACTGCGCGTCATCGATGACGGGGTCGATGGTGGCCAGCAGCCACACGATGGCCGCGACCAGGATCGCCAGGGCCAGCCGGACCACCCGACGTGGCCCCATCACCCGCCCCAGTGAGGACGCGGACAGGGACACCGCGAGCATGGCGACCGAGACCGGGAGCAGCCGCAGCCCCGTCTGGAAGGCGTCGAACCCCTGCACCACCTGCAGGTACAGCGGGATGGCGAAGAACAGCCCGAGCAGAATGAGGTTCTGGCTCAGCAGCGTCATCAGCCCGGAGCGCAGCGAGGGTCTGCCCAGCAGCGACATGTGCACGAGAGGATCGGCGTCCCGGTCCACCCGCCGCTGCTCCCAGTGACGGAAGAGGACCAGGACGGCGATCCCCGCACCGACCACGAACAGGGTCGGCGCGAAGCCCAGCACCGTGAAGGGAGGGTTTCGCGGCTGCACCCACCCCCACGTGCTGCTCTGCAGCACGCCGAGGACACCGAGCCCCAGCCCGGCCGCCGAGAGCGCGGCACCGACGCCGTCCATCCGTGGGCGGGGGCCGGTGCGGGCGGACCGCGGGATCACCCGGCGGGCCAGGAGGACGGCCACGACCACCACGACCTCACCGGCGAAGACCAGCCGCCAGGTGAGGTACGTCGTCACCCAGCCGCCCAGCAGCGGCCCGACGGCGATCCCCGCGCCGGCGAGACCGCCGATGACTCCGTAGGCGACGGCCCGGTCGCGCCCGCGGTACGACTCCGCGACGAGGGCGGCCATGGCCGGCAGCACCATGGCAGCTCCGAGCCCTTCGATGACGGACCAGCCCAGCGCGAGGACCCACAGGGTCGGGGCCACTGCGGTCAGGGCCGACCCCGTGGCGTAGACGGCCAGCCCGATGAGGAACATGCGGCGACGTCCCACGATGTCCCCGAACCTGCCACCGATGATCATGAAAGCGGCCATGACCAGCGCGTACAGCGTGATGACGGCCTGGATGGCGGTGACCTCGGTGTCGAAGTCCTCCACCAGCTGACTGATGGAGACGTTCATGACGGAGGTGTCCAGGACCATCAGGAACTGGGCCGTACCCAGGACGATCAGAGCGCGCCAGCGCGTCATCGTGCCCACCTCGCCACGTCAGGCCGAAGGGAAGCCGGCCGGGCGGCGGCCGGCGTATGTCCTGCCGCCGGTTCCATCGCACCCGAAGGACGGGCCCCGCGCCTCACCCGCCACGGAGGAAGGAGCGGCGGCACGCGTGTCGCTCGCCCGGCGCTCTACTGATCCGGCGCGTCCAGGCTCTCCACGGACACCGGATCGGGATGGAACAGCGGGTGGTAACTCTCGGGCGGCGCGAGGTAGGTCCTGGGCAGGCCCCCGGTGTCGATGACGATCTGGTCCACGGCGATCGCCGGGTCGGCCATGAACAGCCGCAGGACGTGCTCGCCCGGCTCGGTGACGGACACCGTCGCGGTCAGCTTCTCGACGCCCTCCTCCACGTTGCGGGCCCACGCGTCGCCCCGGTTGCCGGTGGCGATCGCCTGGCCCGACAGGACGGTGGCCGGCTGGTCGTCGAGGGCCAGGGCCAGCCGGCGGTGACCGCGCTCGTCGAGGGACGGCAGACGGAAGACGGTGACGGGGAAGGTGCCGGTGGTGACGAAGCGCACCCGGTACCGTAACTCCGCCGCTCTGGTGGCGAAGTCCGCGGTGACCGGGACCGCCGTCGACGGCACCGCCTCCACCGCGCCCGTACGGCGGCCGAGCCCCCGCACGGTCCGCCAGTGGCAGCCGCCGCGGGCCACCCGCCGGTCGGCGTGCACGGCGTCGACCGACACGTATCCGTGGGCCTCGACGAAGCCGCGGACCCGTCGGCGCCCACGCTCTCCGTCGTTGCGCACCCGCAACGGCACCTCGACGCGCTGCCCGGCGCCGGTGACGGTGACCGTGGCGTCGTGCGTGCCCTCGGGCACGCGCGCCCAGTCGATCTCCACCCATACCCTGGTCTGCTCGGTGAAGGAGCCGCCCGCCTCGCTCAGCCGTACCCAGGGCTGGCTGGGTTCGGCAGCCCAGTCCATCGCCAGGAAGCCGGTGTTGAAGACGTCCACGAAACGCCGGTCCCGTGTGTAGGAGGAGAAGGACAGCGCCCGGTCCACTCCCGTCTCGTTCCCCTCGGTCACCACCCCCAGCCCGGAAGTGTCCCGACGGGCCACCCTGGTGACACTCGGACGGCCCGGCGCCTTCGGGATCTGCGACGGGTACGGGTTGACGATCCCGTCCCACTTTCCGCCCGCCACCTCGGTGTTGTACCGCTTGGTGATCGCTGCTTCCTCGGCGTGGGCGGCCTCGGCCAGGTCCGCGAAGCGGTTGGTCCCCGCTCCGCGCCCCTGGCGCACGGCGAGCGCGTTGCGGTCCGCCCAGTAGTACTTCAGGTTCATCAGGTACGCGCCGTGCACCGGGTACTCGACCAGTTCGTAGAAGGCGTCCCGGTAGGCCTCGGGCAGCTTGGCCCCCAGCGCCCGGACCCGTTCGAGCAGCCGGTCGTACGCCCCCATCCGGCGTCCCGCCTCGTCGCCGTGGTGAATGACGGAGAGCAGCCCGCGGTCGATGAACTCCGGGCGCAGTTCGGCCGCGAGCCGGTAGTACTCGGTGCGGATCGCCGCGATCTCCCGTCCGTGGCGGTGCCCGAACTGCCGCCCGGCCCACTCGGCCAGGAAGTCCTCGACGTCGTCCGCGCCCCAGCGGTCCACGTCCCAGGACATGTCCATGGAGAAGGACAGCCCGGTCTCGATCGACTTGATGTCACCGACGTTGAAGATCCACATCCGGTCGGCGCCGTGCTCGTACACACGCCGCAGCTCCTGCCAGACCTTGGCCAGTTGGGTGGTGTCCAGCCAGAGGTAGCTCTTGGGGCGGCCCCAGTAGGAGAGGTGGTAGTAGATGCCGTTGCCGCCCGGACGGCGGCGCTCGGCCTCGGTGGGCAGCTGTCGCATGTTGCCGTGGTTGTCGTCCGGCCAGATCAGCGTGACGTCGTCGGGGACCTGGACACCCGCGTTGTACAGCTCCAGGACCTCCTTGTACGGGATGAAGATCTGCGGCTGGGCCGCGGCGCCGACCTCCTCGGCCAGGATCCGGCGCTGATCGGCGATGATGTCGTTCATCACCGCGACCTTCTCCGGGATGGTGGTGGCATGCCGGGTCTCCAGCGCGCTGTCGTGCAGCCCGCGCATGCCGAGCGTCCAGCTGCTGTCGTACGCGGCGTTCTGCCGGGCCCGCGCCCGCCAGTAGCCGGAGATGACACCGGGGTTCACCGTGTAGTCGTAGAGCGGCAGGCTGCCGTCCGCGCCGCGGTGCTCCTCCGCCCAGGGCGCCCACTCGTGGACCCCGTTGCGCAGCAGGGCTTCGGGGTGGCTGGAGCCGACGACGATGCCGTAGCGGTCGGCCAGTTCGGGGTTCTCCCGGTACTTGTTGAAGAAGTCGGAGTACGGGTGCATGGCAGGCCACAGGTAGTTGGCCTTGAGGCGGAGCAGTAGTTCGAAGATCCGCTGGTACGTCTCGGGGCCGATGTTCTTGTCGGGCTCCCGGGTGCGGTGGGACCACGTGGTGAGGTTCTGCTCGTCGTTGATGAAGATGCCCCGGTAGCGCACGGACGGCTCCAGGCGCGTGGACGTGGCCGCGGGCACCGTCATGGTGTCGCGGCGTACGACGGGCACGTCGGCCCACCAGTACCACGGAGAGACGCCGATCCGCTCCGAGGTGTCGTAGATGCCGTAGACCGTGCCGCGCCGGTCGCTGCCCGCGATGACCAGGGCGCGGTCCACCCCGGGCGCCGGACGGTCCACCACCTGGGTCACCGAGGCCTCCCAGCGGCCCTTCACCCGGGAGACGTCCAGGCGTCCCTCGGCGACGAGCCGGTCGACGACCGGGCTCGCGCCGATGGTGCCCACCAGGACCAGCCGCGCGGCGCGCTCCGGCAGGGTGTGCCGCAGTTCGGGGCGTAACCCGCTGACCCGTTCGACGTCCGCCTGCAGATCGCCGGCCGCGCGGATCACGGCGGCGTCGTCGGCCGCGTCCACGAACAAGTCGACCGCGGCGCCGTCCCGCACCAGCGTGAAGCCTGACCGGTCCGACGTCGCGGCCCGCGCGACCGTGGGAAGCGAGGCCGGGAGCAGCGGGGCCGCCCCTACGGCCGCCATGCCCCGCAGAAACGATTTGCGGGTCCACATCGGTGGTTCCTGAGGTTCGGTGTGCGGCACGAGACGCTCCCATTCCGCGCCGGCCGCGCCGAACGGTCCTTGCCTGGGCCGTCGGCGGGCTGAGCGCATGGCTGGCTTGAGAAGAGGCCGAGGTGCAAGGGGTGACGCGAGGAGTGCTGGCATGCCCATGTTAGAAAGCGCTTGCTGGCCCGACCTTAGGCCAGGCTCGGCCGGGACGTCCAGACCGGTGCGCGGGGGGCGCCTTTGACGATGCCGTGGGTGGTCGTGCCGTCGCAGTGGTGGGGAGGAGCCACGCGCTCGTCGGGTGGGCGCCGAGCAGGTACCAGGCCTTGCCCACGGCGCTCAGGTTCGGGTGCTGGTGTCGTTCCTGACGCACCGGGGCGCGCCGCGGTGGGCTCCCAGTGCCGACTACGTGCTGGTACGGGCCAGTGCCTCCAACGGACCCGCGAGGATGGTGGAGAAGGCGAGTTCCGCGGCGCCGATGAGGACAGCGTTGTCGCCGAGCGCGCCGACGCGGAGCCGCAGGTTTTCACGGGAGGCCGCCAGCGCGTGGCTGTTGACACGGCTGCGGATCTGGGCGGCCGAGCCGAGGAACACCTCGCGGAGCGTTCCGCCGAAGACGACGGTGCGCGGGTTGAGGACGTTGACCAGGTTGGCGACGCCGATGCCGAGCCAGTCGCCGATGTCATGCAGCGCGGCGCGGGCGCTGATGTCGCCCCGGTCGGCTGCCTCGACGACGGCGCGTACGGCCTCCCGGCCCGTGGCCGACGGGTCGCGCTGTGCGGCCTCCAGGAGAGCGCGTTCACCGGCCTCTGCTTCGAGGCAGCCACGCCCCCCGCACCCGCAGGGTCTGCCGTCCCGCGGGTTGACGACCATGTGCCCGATCTCCCCGCCGTATCCGCGGTCACCGCCCAGGAGTTGGCCGCCCGCGATGACGCCGCCGCCGATGCCTATGTCGCCGTGCAGGTACACGAGGTCCTGGCAGCCGGTTCCGGCGCCGCGAAGGTGCTCGGCGAGGGCGCCGAGGCTGGCCTCGTTCCCGACCGAGACGGGAAGGCCGAGGTCCAGCCGACGCGTGAGGCTTTCGCCGAACTCCTCGTCCTTCCAGTCGATGTAGGGTGCGGCACGGACCAGGCCGTCGGGTTGGCGCACCATTCCCCGAACGGCGGCGGCCACGCCGACGCAGACGGTGCCCTGCCGTGTGGTGTCCATCATCTGGTGGGCGAAGTCGGCGAGGACTTCCGTCACTTGGCCGGCATCGCGATGATCCGGGCGCATGCGGGCCTCCCTGCGGTCGAGGAAGACCCCGCCGAGACCGATGCGGGCGGCGGCCAGCCGGTCCACGCCCACATCGAAGGCGAGGACGTACGCCTGGTCGGACTCGGGCCGCACGACCAGGGACGGACGGCCCGCCCTGCCCGTGTCGCGGGGCAGTTCCTCGCGGACCAGTCCGGCCGAGGCCAACTCGCTGACCAGACCCAGGATGGTGCTGCGGTTGAGTCCCATGCGGTCGGCCAGGACCGCCCGTGACATGGATCCGTCGAGGTGCACATGGCGGAGCAGGGTGCCAAGGTTGTGCCGGCGGATCTCTTCCTGCGAGGGACCGGCTTTCATGGTGCCCCAGACCTCATCGTTGTACGGCCCGGCGACGGGACAGCGCATCCACGCCTGCGGCCACCAGCAGAACCGAACCCGTGACAGCGTACTTGACCCCGGAGCTGTAGCCCATCAGACCCATACCGTTCTGGATGACCGCGACGACCATGCCGCCGAGCACGGCGTCCACGACTCTGCCCCGCCCCCCGAAGAGGCTGGTTCCACCGATCACCGCGGCGCCGACCGCCAGCAACAGCACGTTGCTGCCACCGGTGTTGGGGTCGACGGAGTTGCCCCGGGACGCGGCGATGATGCCGCCGACCGCGGCCAGGGACGAGCAGATGACGAACGCGGAGATACGGATCGCGGCCACGTTGATGCCGGCTCGCCGGGCCGCCTCGGCATTGCCGCCCACCGCGTAGAAGTGCAGGCCGAACGAGGTGCGCTGGAGCAGGAAGGTACCGGCGACGAGCAGGACGGCGATGACCGGCACGACGATCGGCACGCCCTTGAGCGAGTCGACGATGACGTTGCGGCTGCGCTCCTGGTTGAGCAGGTGGACGGCGACCGCGCCGAGCACCGCCAGGCCGCCGATCCTGACCGCGAGCAGGGCGGGCGGAGAGGTGGCGAGCCCGCGCCGCCGGCGGTTGCGGTTCTGCCGGAACTGTATCGCCGCGAAGGCCGCGACGCTGACGGCGAACAGTGCCCAACCGAGCGCGGGGGAGAGGTTGTTGTTGGCGACGGCCAGGATCGTCTGGTCCCGGATGGAGATGTTGGTGCCCTCCTTGAGCAGCATCAGCACGATGCCCTGGAAGCCGAGGAAGGCGGCCAGGGTGACCACGAAGGAGGGGATGCCGACCTTCGCCACCAGCACGCCGAGCAGCAGGCCGATGACCGTGCCGGTGAGGATCGCCGCACCGACGGCGCCGTACCAGGGCCATCCGTGGTCGGTGAGCAGGATGGCCAGGACGGCGGCGCAGACCCCGCTGGCGTACCCCGCGGACAGGTCGATCTCGCCGAGGAGCAGGACGAAGACCAGTCCCATGGCGATGGCGATGCTGCCCGCGCCCTGGGTGAGCAGGTTGGCGAAGTTCAGCTCGGACAGGAAGACCGGGCGCAGGGCCGCGAAGAACACGCACAGGACGATCAGGCCCAGGACGGCGGGAAGGGCCCCCAACTCTCCACCGCGCACCCGATCGACATAGCTTCGGGCGACCGAGCGCAGACTCGCGGCTCCGGCCGCTCCGTTCTTCTTCGGCGTACCGGGGCTGTCCGGCGACTCCGGCTTCTCGGGGGCGACGGCGGCGGTCATGCGCTGGCTCCGTTGGTGGTGGCGAGACCGAGCTCTCCGCTGCGGCCTGAGGTGATGAGTTCGACGACCTGGGCGTGCGTGACGTCGGACGTCCGGATCTGGGCGGCCATCCGGCCCAGGTAGAGGGCGGCGATCCGGTCGGACACCGCGAAGACGTCGTTCATGTTGTGCGAGATCAGCACCACGGCGAGGCCGTTGTCGGCGAGCCGCCGGACCAGTTCGAGGACCTGCGCGGTCTGTGCCACACCGAGCGCGGCTGTCGGCTCGTCCAGGACGACCACCTTGCTGTTCCACAGCACGGCCTTGGCGATGGCCACGGTCTGCCGCTGGCCGCCGGAGAGGCTGGAGACCTGCTGGCGGATGGACTTGACGGTGCGGACCGACAGGCCTTCGAGGGTCTTGGCGGCCATTTCCTCCATCGTCGCGTCGTCCAGGACGAGGCCCCGGCGCTTCTCACGACCGAGGAACATGTTCTGCACGATGTCGAGGTTGTCGCAGAGCGCCAGGTCCTGGTACACGATCTCGACGCCGAGGGCCGCCGCGTCGCGCGGGCTGTGCACCTGCACCTGCTCGCCCTCGAACCAGTACTCACCGCCGTCGCTCGGGTGGATCCCGCCGATGCACTTGACCAACGTGGACTTGCCCGCTCCGTTGTCGCCGACCAGTGCGGTCACCTCGCCCGGATGGACGTCGAAGGACACGTCGTGCAGTACCTGCACCGGGCCGAAACTCTTGTCGATCCCGCGCAGTCGGAGGATCGGGGTCGCTGTCATGGGAGACGGCTCCTTAGGTTCGCGAGGTCGCGGGCCCCGGGGCGAAAGGGTCCCGGGGCCCGCGGTCGGCCGGTCCGGACGGGGGATCGTTCGAACCGGCAGGTCAGGGGCTACTTGATGCCGGCCTTGGCGCACAGGGCGGCGTACTTGCCCGTGCACAGCTCGTCCTTGGAGACGAAACCGTCGTCCACGACGTCCTTGACGTTGTCCTTGTAGATGGCCACCGGCGTCTCCAGCACGGCCGCCACCTTGCGCTTGCCCTCGGGGTCCTCGACGGTCGCGTTCGTCTCGCCCTTCTCGCCCTTGGCGAGCGAGATGGCGAGCTTGGCGGTGGCGTCCGCCTCCTTCTTGACCGCCTTGTAGACGGTCATGCACTGGTCGCCGGCGAGGATGTTCTGCAGGCCCTGCACGGTGGCGTCCTGGCCGGTGACCGGCACCTCGCCGTTGCGGTTCTGCTTGCGCAGCACGGCGATCGCCGCGTTGCCGAGACCGTCGTTGGCGGCGAGCACGCCGCCGATCTTCGGCGAGCTGGTGAGCATCTGCTCGAAGATGGTGCCGGCCTGGGTGTTGTCCCAGTCGGGGACGGACTGGTCCGGGCCCTTGACGTACTCGCCCGACTTGTACTTGGGGTCGAGGACGCTGTTGTAGCCCTTGGCGAAGAGGGTCGCGTTGTTGTCGGTCGGGGAGCCGTTGAGCGTGGCGATGATGGGCTTCTTGGCCTTCATGTCGCTCAGGCACTTGCTGAGGCCCTCGCCCTGCAGCTTGCCGACCTCGGTGTTGTCGAAGCTCACGTAGTACTGGGCGGAGCCGCCGAGGGTGAGGCGGTCGTAGTCGATCGTCGCCACGCCCTGCGCCTTGGCCTTGTCCAGAACGGCCTTGCCGGTGCCGCTGTCCAGGTTCACGATCACCAGGACGTTGACACCGTTGGTGATCATCTGGTCGGCGATGGTCTGGAACTGCTGCTTGTCGCCCTGCGCGTTCTGGATGTCGTAGTCGACGCCCGCCGCCTTGAACGCCTCGCCGAGGTACTTGCGGTCCGCGGTCTCCCAGCGCGCCGAGGACTTGCTGTCCGGGAGGATCACGCCGATCTTCGGCTTCTTGGCGTCGGAGCCGGAGGCACTGTCGCTCGACGAGGAGCCGCCGCAGGCGGTGAGCGAGCTGACCAGTGCCACCGAGGCGGCGGTGAGGAGGAGTCCCTTGCGCATGGGCAGGGTCCTTTCTGGTGTTACGGCCGGACGACCGGACGCACGAGGGTGGTGAGGAAGAAGGCGAGAAGCGCGCTCTCGGGGGAATGGCCGGGTCTGAGAGGATCCGCCCGGCTGAATGTTGTGAGCGGGAACTTACGACGCTCTACGGCCCGTGCGCCAGAGCTTGGGGCGCGAGAATATGTTCTCGGCCATAACAATCAGGTGACGCCGCCGAAACGCACCCCTCCCCGTTGCTCCGCCTGCCGGCTCCTCCCTGCCCCGTGAGGTCCGAGGGCGGTGCGGTCGCCCGAGCGGCAGTGCGGGCTGGTTCGCCGGGCACTCATCCGACTGTTACGAAACGTTTCGTTGTCGCGTGTCTTGACGCGGCCTTCGGCGGCCCTCGAAGGTGTGCCGCAATTAATCAACGGCCCATACAAAAGCGCTGTCTTGGGATACGGGACGGTAAGGGGCCAGAGCGGGAAGAGGGACTGCTTCCATGCTTCTCAGACGAAGGCTGCGCACATCCGCTGCGCAGGTCACGGCCCTCACAGTGGCCGTCGCAGGTGGGATGGCGGTGCTGGGGCCGACTCCCGCCCACGCCGCGGACACGGTGATCGGAGTGACCCTGACCACCGCGGACCTCGGCCAGGGGCTCACTCCGCAGCCGGGCGTCGCCCTCGGGCCGGTCTCGTCAGGGACCGTGAACCTGAAGGTGGACAACACCAAGACCTTCCAGACCATCGACGGGTTCGGCGCCTCCTTCACCGACACCTCGACCTACCTGCTGCAGAACAAGCTCAGCACGGCCACCCGCGACCGGGTCATGCGCGACCTGTTCGCCCGAGGGCCCGGCATCGGCCTCTCCCTGATGCGGGTTCCTATGGGGTCGTCCGACTACACGGCGACCCCGCCCACCAGCCCCGGCACCTACTCGTACGACGACAACGGCGGCGTCGCCGACCCCACCCTGGCCAACTTCTCCACCGCGCACGACGACGCCTACGTGATCCCGGTGATCAAGCAGGCCCAGGCCCTCAACCCGGCGATGAAGCTCTTCGCCAACAACTGGAGCCCGCCGGCGTGGATGAAGACGACCAACACGATGCTGGGCACGAACAACGGCACCCTCAGGTCCGACATGTACGGGCCGCTGGCGCAGTACTACGTCAAGTTCCTCCAGGAGTACAAGGCGAAGGGCGTCAACGTCTGGGGCGTCACCCCGCAGAACGAACCGACCATCTCACCGACCACCTACTCGGCCATGCTGTGGCCCGCGAGCAACGAGGCGACCTTCATCGCCGACAACCTCGCCCCGGCACTGCGGCAGGCCGGGCTGGGCGACACGAAGATCCTCGGCGCGGACGCCGACCACGTGGACCTCAACTACGCCAACACACTGCTGAACAACCAGGCGACCCGCGACGCGCTGTACGGCACGGCGTGGCACTGCTACCGCAACGACCTGGGCAGCATGACCACCCTCCACAACACCGCCCCCGACAAGCGGATCTACGAGAGCGAGTGCTCCACCGGCCCCGGCATCGCACCGATGAACGCGGCCCAGCTCGCCCTGGAATCCACCTTCAACTGGGCCAACGGCGCGCTGCTGTGGAACCTGGCGCTGGACACAGGCGGCGGCCCCAAGATGGGCGTCGGCTGTGACAACTGCACCGGCCTGGTGACCGTCGACCAGGCGACAGGCAACGTCACGTACACCAACAACTACTACCAACTCGGCCAGTTCTCAAAGTTCGTCGTGCCCGGCGCCACGCGCATCGGCAGCAGCGACGGCGGCAACGTGTGGGCCCAGGCCTACAAGAACCCTGACGGCAGCGAGGTGCTGGTCGCCCACAACAACAACTCCAGCAGCACCACGCTCACCACGACCTGGAACACGGAGGGATCCTTCTCGTACACGCTGCCCGCCGGCGCCACGGTCACCTTCACCAAGACCTCGGACGGCGCCGCCGCACAGATCGTCGGCCAGGGCTCGAAGCGGTGCCTCGACGACGCCAACAGCACGGCCAACGGCACCCAGCAGACCATCTGGGACTGCGGGGCGACGAACCCCAACCAGAAGTACTTGTACTCCGCCGACCGGGAACTGCGGATCGGGGGCAAGTGCGTGGGCGCGGACGGCAACGGCACCACGAACGGCACCAAGGTCATTCTCTGGGACTGCAACGGCACCAGCAGCCAGAAGTGGACCTTCCACGCCGACGGCAATGTGACCAACGACCTCTCCGGCCGCTGCCTCGACGTCACGGGCCTCGGAACGGCGAACGGATCCAAGGTCCAGCTGTGGAGCTGCACCGGCAACACCAACCAGAAGTGGAGCCTCTCCAGCGGCGGTTGACGCCTCATTGCCGGTGTCACCGTGCCGGAGCCGCACTCAGGCGCTGTTGGCCGTCGGCGGTGCCTCGGGGAGGAACTCGGTGGACTGCAGATGCTCTCGCAGCCATTGTTCCGTGTTGTTGACGTGCAGCAGCGCGGCGGCCTGGCTGAGAGCGGCGTCGCGGCCGGCCAGGGCTTCGAAGATCGCCTCGTGCTCGGCGAGGGTTCGCCCCGCTGCCCGGGCGTCCACCAGTCCGCGCCAGATGCGTGCGCGCAAGGTGCGGCCCGACACACCTTCGAGGAGGGTGAGCAGGGTTTCGTTGCCCGTGGCGGCGACGACGGCGCGGTGGAACGCCGCGTCGTGTGCGTTGAGGCGCTCGACGTCGTCGCGTGCCTCCCGCATGGCGTCCAGGTGCCGTTTCACCTCGGCCAGCTCCTCGTCGGAGATGCGCGTGGCGGCGAGAGCGGTGGCGACGGGTTCGAGCAGCCGTCTGACCTCCATCAGGTCCAGCAGGGCACCAGGGTCGCTCTGGAGCAGGTCCACCGCACCGCCGAGGCCCTCCAACAGCAGGCTCGGCTGCAGGCTGGTCACGTAGGTGCCGTCGCCGCGTCTGACCTCCAGTACGCGGGCCACCGCCAGCGCCTTGACCGCCTCCCGCGCCAGGTTGCGTGACAGCCCCAACTGCGCTGCCAGCTCCGGTTCCGGAGGCAGCTTCGAGCCGGGGGGCAGCGCGCCCGAGCGGATCAGCGCACGGATCTGTTCTATGGCCTTGTCCGTCAGAGACAACGCGAACCCCTTCCGTCAGTGTGCCCTCCGGGTACGTCCGACCTGATCAGGCCCTGGGCGCGAAGATCGTCCCAGAGACCATCGGGGACCTGTCGACGGTGGAGCTCCACGTTGCGCCTGACTTGTTCGGGGTTTCGCATACCAAGAGTGACGTTGATGATACTGGGGTGGCTGAAGGGAAAGGCGATCGCCGCGGCGGGGAGGGTCGTGCCGTGCCGTTCGCAGACCTCCGCCATGGCGCGGGCGCGGCCGACGAGGTGCGGCGGGGCGTCCTGGTAGTCGTACTTCATCCCCTCGGCGGGCCGGTCGCGGGAGAGCAGACCGGAGTTGAACACCCCGACCGCGACGACGCTCTTGCCGAGTTCGAGCGCGGCGGGGAGTACGTCGTCCAGCGCCGACTGGTCGAGGAGGGTGTAGCGTCCGGCCAGCATCACCACATCGGCGGCGGTCTCGCGGAGGAAACGGGCGAGCATGGCCGACTGGTTCATTCCGGCGCCGATGGCGCCGACGACTCCCTGGTCGCGCAGGTCCGCGAGGGTGGGCATGGCCTCCTCGGCGGCCTGACGCCAGTGGTCGTCGGGATCGTGCAGGTACACGAGGTCCAGGCGGTCCAGTCCCGTGCGCTCCAGCGTGTCCCCGATGGAGCGGAGCACACCGTCGCGGCTGAAGTCCCACTGCCTGCGCAGATCGTCCCTTACGACGAAGCCCTCGCTGTCGACGCCTTGTGACCGCTCGCTGGGTACGAGCAGCCGGCCCACCTTGGAGGAGACGACGTACGCGTCGCGCGGCCGGTCTCTCAGAGCGGCGCCCAGGCGGCGCGCGGACAGGCCGAGTCCGTAGTGCGGTGCGGTGTCGAAGTACCGGACTCCGGCGTCCCAGGCGGTCTGGATCGCGGCCGACGCGTCCTGGGCCGGGGTGACGCGGTAGAGGTTGCCGATGACCGAGGCCCCGAAGCCGAGTTCGGTGAGTGCGACAGGTGTGGTCGAGATCTTTCGGTGGTGCAAGGCGTTCTCCTCGGCGTATCACGGTGCCGTGTCGGATGGTCAGCGTCTGACGTGGGCGGAGCCGCCCGCCATGAGCGCCTCGACCTCGGCCAGCGAGGCCATGGAGACGTCTCCGGGCGTGGTCATGGTGAGCGCGCCGTGGGCTGTGCCGTAGGCGAGTGCGTGCTCCAGGCCGGCACCGCTCAGCAGGCCGTAGACGAGACCGGCGGCGAAGCCGTCGCCCGAGCCGATGCGGTCCAGCACGTGGAGGCCCGGCATCCGGGGGCCGGTGACGAAGCCGGTCTCGGGTGACCAGGCCGCCGAGGACCAGTCGTTCACCCCGGCCGAGGGCACCTCCCGCAGGGTTGTCGCCAGCACCCGTACCCCGGGCAGCCGGGCTGCCACCTGGGCGAAGGCGCCGGGCAGTTCGTCGGCGCCGATGCGTTGCTCGCCGGAATGCCTTCCGGCCAGGCCCAGGGCGCCCACCACGACGTCGGCGTGCCGGGCGAGCCGCAGGTCGGTCTCTCGTGCACGCTCGGGCCCGCCTCGGTCGGCCCAGAGGCTGGGGCGGTAGTTGGGATCGTAGGAGACCGTCACGCCGTGGCGCCGGGCGGTCGTCATGGCCTCGTCCGCGACGTCCGCTGTGGTGTCCGACAGGCCGGCGAAAATGCCGCCGGTGTGGAACCAGCGCGGGCCCGTGGCGAAGACCGTGTCCCAGTCGATGTCTCCCTTGCGCAGTTGCGAGACGGCGGTGTTCGCGCGGTCGCTGACGCCCAGTGCGCCACGGATGCCGAAGCCGCGTTCGACGAAGTTCAGTCCGTTGCGGGCGGTGCGGCCGATGCCGTCGCAGGGTGTCCAGCGGATCAGTGAGGTGTCGACGCCGCCCTGCAGCATCAGGTCCTCGGTGAGCCGGCCCACCGCGTTGTCGACCAGGGCCGTGACGACGGCAGTGCGCAGACCGAAGCAGCGGCGGAGACTGCGTGCGACGTTGTACTCGCCGCCGCCTTCCCACACCTGGAAGGTGCGGGCGGTACGGATCCACCCTTCGCCCGGGTCGAAGCGCAGCATCACCTCGCCCAGGGTGATCACGTCCGTACCCGGTCCGTGTCCGGTCATGGAGTGCTCCTCTCCACGGCCTCGGCGGTCAGCCGCCGGATGCCGTCGCAGTCGCCGCGCTCCAGATGGCCGGCGGTCGCCATCCAGCTGGCGCCGACGGCGAGGGCATCGGCGAGCCGGGCGGCCGTCGAGGCGTCGGGCACGGTCAGCACGGGCATGACCCGGGCGCAGGCCAAAAAGGAAGCGAGTTCGGCCGTCATCGGCCGAGCCATCCGCCGTCGACGGGCAGGACGGTGCCGTGGACGTAGTCGGCGGCACCGGAGGCCAGGAACACGGTGGCGCCCGCGAGGTCGTCGGCGGTGCCCCAGCGTCCGGCCGGGATGCGTTCGAGGATCGCCGTGCTGCGCGCCGGGTCGTCCTGCAGGGCCTGGGTGTTGTCGGTGGCGATGTAACCCGGTGCGATGGCGTTGACGCCGTGCGGCGCCCACTCGTTGGCCAGGGCCTTGGTCAGTCCGGCCACCCCGTGCTTGGCGGCGGTGTAGCCGGGGACGGTGATGCCGCCCTGGAAGCTGAGCAGCGACGCGGTGAAGATGATCTTCCCCCGGCCGCGGGCCATCATCGTCGCGCCCACCGCCCGGGTCAGCGCGAACTGGGCGCTGAGGTTGACCTGGAGGACCAACTCCCAGTCTGCGTCGCTGTGTTCGGCTGCCGGAGCGC